>JAIXZE010000049.1 GCA_027489875.1 Verrucomicrobiales bacterium | reverse complement strand
GGGGGAACGAGTTCGTCGCCGACCGGACCGCGGCGTTGAAACTACAGGGCGCGTACCTCGAACTCGCCGGACTTCCCGCGGGCGACTACAGCCTGCGACTGCGCGATGACGAGGACCGCGAGATCCAGGTTCGAATCGCCGAGGGGGCCGCGGTCGGACGTTGGCTGGTCGGGCCGAACCGTTCACTGGAACTCCGTGCTCCCCGGCCGCTCCAGGTCGAAAGCGTCCGTCTCGACACCAACCAACTCACCATCCAGCTGAGGAACTGGAATGCGTTCACCCGCGTGCACGTCGCGGCCACACGGTTCCTGTCGGGGCGCTCCCTCTTCGACGGGTTGTCGGGGTTCCAGCGCCCCGGTGCTTCCTGGGAAACTCCGGACCGCCTTCCCAACCTCTACTCCGGCGGTCGGGCCATCGGGGACGAGTATCGCTACATTCTCGAACGCCGCTACGCCACGAAGTACCCCGGCAACATGCTGCCCCGTCCGGGCCTGCTGCTGAATCCGTGGGAGAAGCGGACGACAGACACGCAAGCGCTCGGCATGGGCGGGAGCCAGGCTCCCGCGGCCATGGCCGGCGACCGGCTTGCCGCCAAGATGGCGGCTGCGATGGACGCGGCGATGGGCGGGATGGCTGCTGCCGCTGCCGGTTTGAGCTACGACTTCCTCGCTGATCCGGCATCCGTCCTGTTCAACCTCGTCCCGGACACCAATGGCATCGTCCGGGTGCCCGCCTCGGCGCTGGGCGATCGCCAGACCGTCCAGGTCCACGCCGAATCCGTCGAGGATGCCGTGTGGGGTCTCTATGCCCTCGGCGAGCAGCCGACGCGATTCCGGGATTTGCGCCTGTCGCGTCACCTGGATCCCGCCCAGCCGTTCACGGAAGCCAAGGAGGTCAACATTCTCGGCAAGGGTGCGACCCTCACGATCACCAACCTCCTGGCGGGAGACCTGGAAACCTACGACACCCTCGCCTCGGTCCACGCGCTCCTGACCACGCTCAATCCCGATCCCAACCTCGCGAAGTTCAGCTGGATCCTCCAATGGCCCAAGCTGACGGACGCCGAGAAGCGTGCCCGGTACTCCGAGTTCGCCTGCCACGAGCTGAACTACTTCCTCAGCCGCAAGGATCCGAAGTTCTTCGCCGACGTCGTCCAGCCGTACCTGAGGAACAAGAAGGACAAGACCTTCCTCGACGAGTACCTGCTCGCACTGGATCTCACGCGGCATCTGGAGCCCTGGGCCTATGCCCGGCTGAACGTCTTCGAGCGGGCCTTGCTGGCCCAGCGCCTTCCCGGCGAGGCCACCAACACGGCCCGCAATCTCCGCGAACTGTGGGAGCTCCTTCCCCCCGATCCCGATAAGGCCGATCGGATCTTTGAGACTGCCCTGCGTGGCCGCGCGATGGAGGAAGCCGTCGGCGAAGTGACGAACTCGCCCTCGGATCGGTTCCGTCGGGAAGCCGACAATGCGGTGCGCTATGGACTCGCCGAGGCCGATGCCAAGTCGCGGCCCATGAATACAACGGCCCTTCCCGGAGTGGCGGCTGGCGCCCCGGCCCCAGCACCCGAACTCATGTCCCGACGCCGTGGGAACGGCCGAGTTGCTGGAGGTGGACTTGGGGGGGCTGGCCAGCCGGCGTCTCCTGCTTCGGCGCCGATGGGGGTCGGAGAGATGGGACTCGGGAACGAGCAGTTAATTGAACTGGCGGACCAACCTGTCGCAGGTGTCTACTTCGCAAAGGCTGAGCGGGGACTGGCTCTTGCCCGCTCTTACTACCGCCCATTGGGGCAGACCAAGGAGTGGGCCGAAAACAACTACTACCGGCTTCCCATCGAGGTTCAGCACGCCGCGCTCGTCTCGATCAACGCCTTCTGGCGTGACTTCGGATTCTGGGATGGCAAGGCCCCGTTCCTCTCCCCGCATTTCGCCGAGGCGAACCGCAACTTCACCGAGATGCTGCTCGTGCTCGCGGTGCTCGACCTGCCCTTCGAGGCACCCGCCCACACGGTGAAGTCCGAGGGCAGCACCTTCACCTTCATCACCGCCGGGCCGGTGATCGTCTTCCAGAAGCAATTCAAGCCTGCCGCCAAGCCCGGACCCTCGACCCCGGCGCTCCTGGTCAGCGAATCGTACTTCCGCCAGGGCGACCGCTATCGCGTCGAGGGCAACGAGAAGTTCGACAAGTTCGTCACCGAGGAATTCCTGAGCGGCGTCGTGTACGGTGCCCATCTCGTGGTGGGCAATCCGGGGTCTTCTCCGATCAAGGTGGACCTCCTGACCCAGATTCCGCGGGGCGCGATCCCTGTGCTGGGCGGCAAGGTGACCCAGAGCCGGTACGTCCGGCTCGAGCCCTACGCCACGGGTCAGTTCGAGTATCACTTCTACTTCCCGGCCCCGTCCACGAACGCGACGCCGTTCCCGCACTTCCCCGCCCAGGCCAGCATCGCGGGGACTGCGGCGGGCACGGCGAAGCCCCTCGACTTCCAGGTCGTTCGACAGCTCTCGAAGGTCGATACGGCGTCCTGGGAATACATCTCCCAGCAGGGAACCGAGGCCGAGGTTTTCGCGTTCCTCGAACAGAACAACCTCGCTCGCCTCGACCTCGAGAAGGTGGCGTGGCGCGCGCGGAACAGCGTCGACTTCTTCCGCCGGATCATTGCCTTCCTCGGTCGGCATCATGTCTGGAGTGAGCCGCTCTACCGGTACGCGGTCGTCCACAACGACGCGACCACCCTGCGCGAGTGGTTGCGGCATCGGGATGATTTCATCGCGGTCTGTGGCGACTACCTCGCCACGAAGCTGGTCACCATCGATCCCATCGACCGTCGCAGCTACGAGCACCTCGAGTACTCGCCGCTCGTCAACCAGCGCGCGCATCGCGTCGGCTCCGAGCACCGCATCGCCAATCCGGTCATCCGCGCCCAGTATCAACACCTGCTCCGGATCCTCGGGTATCGCGCCACCCTCGATCCCATGGACCAGTTGAGCGTGGTCTACCACCTGTTCCTGCAGGATCGCATCGAAGAGGCGCTCGCGCGGCTCAAGGGAATCACCGCCCTCGACTCCCTGCCCACGCGTCTCCAGTTGGATTACCTCCGCAGTTATGCCGCCCTTTACGAGGAACGGCTCGCGGATGCCCGCGGGATTGCCGCGCGTTACGCGGATCACCCGGTGGATCGCTGGCGTGGCCTCTTTGCCGAGGTAACCGCCCAACTCGACGAGATCGAGGGCCGCAAGGTCACGCGTCCGGGCGACCAGCCTGATCGCGAGAAGCAACAGGCGGAACTGGCGGCAGCGGAGTCGACCTTCGACTTCAAGGTGGAGAATCGCACCGTGTCCCTCACGTGGCGCAACCTCCGCGAGGTCACGGTGAACTATTACCTCATGGATCCGGAGTTCCTGTTCAGCAGCAGTCCGTTCGTGACGTCGGATCCCAACCGTTTCTCGATTATCAAGCCGACGCTCTCGGCGGTACAGGCCTTGCCGGAGGGTCGTGACACGATCGAGATCCAGGTGCCCGGCCGCTTTGCCCAGGCCAACGTGCTGGTCGAAGTGCTGGGTGGTGGACGTCGCCGGACGCAGGCGTACCACGCCAACACGTTCAAGCTCGCGGTTTCCGAGAACCAGGGACGACTGGAAGTCCGTGATCAGTCCTCCGACAAGGCCGTATCGAAGGCGTATGTGAAGGTGTACGCCCGACTCCAGGGCGGGGGTGTGCGCTTCCTGAAGGACGGTTACACCGACCTCCGCGGCAAGTTTGACTACGCCAGCCTGAACGACTCCGCCAACGTCCAGCCTTCACCCGCCTCGCGGCGCGGTGGCGGGACCTCTGGCGAAGGTTCCGGTCTCGATTATCCGATGCTTGCACCGGATGAAATCAATCGCGTTGAGAAGCTCGCGGTCCTCGTGCTGAGCGACTCCCACGGAGCCGCCGTCCGGGAACTCGAACCACCGCGGAAGTGATCGCGGAAGGAGGTGAGGTGCATCCGGGCACTCCCCTCCCATGAAAACAGCAACGGGGTGGCGACGTCCTCATCGCCGCCCCGAATCCTTTCCAAAGGGGGCAGGATCCAGATGCGTCCCCGTGATCAGGAACCGGGTGTTTCCGGTGGCGGGCGGTTGGGAAAGCTGGCAAAGGGTCCGACGAACGTTTCACCGCATCCCAGCCATGGCCACCCTCGTTGAAGTCCTGACCCAGCTTACCTTGCGTCATTCCAAAGCGGACTACTGGGGCAACCCGTTCTGGCTGGCGTGGATCAAGACGGGGCAGGAGGACCCGAAGGTCAAGGCTCCCAAGATGCCGAACTGGATCTGGGTGCCGTCCGACCTGAGCGACGCGTTCCCGCTCCCGTCCGCGGCCGACGAACAGATGGAGCGGTTCCTTGTGGCCTGCCGTCACGCAGGCATGTACGACGTGCCCGCTGGCTGGCTTTGGAAGATCCGCAGTCGTCCTGATCTCGCCGATGAACTCCACCTGGCGATGGCGACGCTGCAACGGACGGGCTACGAACCCTCATTGATCGCCCGGCTCATCGCGAACCAGCTTCCCTGCGTCACGCCGGGTTCGACGGAGATCCCTCCCGGCGGCCGGGCGTTGCTGGCGATGTCGGATGAAGTGCTTGCCGGGCTCTACCGGAGTTTCGGGAGGCTCAAGGAACCGCCGAAGGATGTGGGTGAACTGTTCCTCCGGGTGGATCCGGAACGGCGGCACCGGATCCTTTCCGCCGTCGTCCGGCTTCCCGACATCGAACGGCTCGGGGCGGACCACTGGCTGATCAGCTTGTCCAAGGATCCTGCCCGCTTCACGGGCGTGGCCGATGAAGCCGCCCAGCGGCTTGCCGATCCGTGGCAGAGCTTCCGACTCGCGGCGGCACTGGCGGAGGTGGATCCCTCGCGCTTCGGGCAGCGGGCTGAGGAGAAGGGACTCGCGATGCTCGCCAGCCAGAACCGAAAGGACGACGGCGAAATCACGGAGGATCAACGAACGGCCGGCGTCTGGCTGATCACGCATCGCTGGCCCGCGCCGCGCGAGGCACTGGAGCAGATCCTGCGGGCACCCTTGGAATGCGGTGCGTGGCGGAGGGGAACGATGGCCCAATTGAGGATCGATCTGGTGGAGGCGGCCGTGGCGAAGGCCGGACGGGATGCCCGTTCCGTCGTGGAGGCGGCGTTCGCGGCGGACCTGCCGGAGGTTCATGTCCTGTCGTTGATCGCGTGGGGAAAGGTGCGGACTCCGGAAGATGCGGCCTGGATCCGCGAACGGTTCAGTGCGTTGAAGGCGTCGACGGACGGCGGGTTGGTGGCCAAGGCCGTGCGCCTGGGCATGCAGCAGTTTCCCGACGTGATCGAGGAACAGGTCTGGGAATGCCTGGCGCACAAGTCACGACCCGTGCGCGACATGGCAGCAACCGCGTTGGCGAAGCTGGGTGGATCTCGGTTGGAACGCGCCGCCGGCCTTTGGTCGGCGAAGCGGGCGGATGTCCGATTGGCGGCCGTGGCGTGGCTGCAGGCTCTGGGCTCGCCGGAGGCCGTGGCCGAGTTGAAGGGGCGATTGGAGAAGGAGTCGGATGACAGCGTCCGCGACGCGATCCTCCTGGCGTTGGAAAAGCTTGGGGCGGGCGGCGAGGGGATCAGTCCGGCCGAGATGAAGGAGCGGATCGCCCGGTGCCTGGCGAAGGCGGGGGAATCGCCGGCGTCCTGGCTGGACGTGAAGAAGCTGCCGTTGCCGAGGTTCTCGGATGGGAAGCCTGTCGATGTCGACACCCTGCGGTATCTGCTCTTCCGCCAGTCGCGGGTGAAGGAGATGCGGGCGGACATCGAGGCGCGCCCGCTCCTTTCGCGGATCGATCGCAGCACGTCGGGAGACCTCGCGCTGGCGGTTTTGAAGGCCTACTTCGCCAGCGACTGCGACGCCGACGACCGGTGGGCGCTGGCCTTCGCTGCCTTGCTGGGCGACGGACGACTGGTGCCCGTGCTGAGCCGGCAGATCCGGGACTGGGCCGACGCGATGCGGGGCAAGCTCGCGGAGTATGGGGTGCAGGCTCTGGCGCTGATGGGATCGGATGCGGCCTTGCTGGCCGTTGACGCGATGACGATCCGGTACCGGTCGAAGAACAAGAACATCGGCAAGGCGGCGTCGGACGCGTTCGCGGAGGCCGCGCGAGTCCGCGGGTTGACCGTGGAGGAATTGGGCGACCTGGTGGTTCCGTGGCTGGGGTTCGAGCCGGGGCAAACGCGGATCGTGGATGCGGGCAAGGCCCGGATCGAGGTGCGTCTCACGCCGGACTTCAAGCTGGCGTTCCGGGATGCGGCGACGGGCAAGAAGGTGGCGAAGATTCCGGACAGCGCTCCGGAGGAGTTGAAGGCTGAGTTCAAGGAGATCACCGCTGGACTGAAGGAGGCGGTGAAATCGCAGTTGCTCCGCATGGAGACGCTGATGGTCCGGCAGTTCCGGTGGTCCGCGGTGCGGTGGCGGGAGTTGTTCCTGCTGCATCCATTGCTGTTCCCGTTCGCGCAGCGTCTCGTCTGGGGCGCGTACGATGCCAAGGGCGCGTTGACGGCCACCTTCCGGGCCCTGGAAGATCGCACGCTGACCGATGTCGCGGACGATCCCGCGGAACTGGAGGCCACCGCGACGGTGGGGATCCTGCATCCACTGGAGTTGGAGGCGGCGCAGCGGACCGCGTGGGTGAAGCACCTTGCCGACTACGACGTCGAGCCACCCTTCGCCCAGTTGGAACGCCCGGTGGTCCTGGTCGAGCCACCCGATACCGGGCGACTCATGGGGGATCGATACGCTGGCACCACGCTCAACGGGATGACCTTCAAGGGACGCGCCGAGCGGTTGGGGTGGACCCGGGGCTCGGTGTGCGACGCGGGCGGAATCAATTTCTACCTGAAGACGTTTCCATCGGCCGGTGTGGACGTGTTTGTCGGCACGGAAGGCATGTTCGTGGGAATGGACATGGAATCGGAGGTGACGCTCGGCAAGGTGTTCTTCGTCCGGCACGGGTCGGTGGCCATCGGGAGCTACGTCTACGACGAGCCGGGGGACGAGTCGGATCCGAGGCTGGTGGCGTTCGGCGAGGTGCCGGTGATCGCGTACTCGGAGGCCATCGGCGACCTGGGAAAGATCAGCGGCAAGGCGGAGGAAGCCGGAGGCGAAGCGCATGAGTAATCCGGCATCGAAGGTGGTCCGGGCACCGGCCGAGCAGGTGTATGCGGAGGAGTTGGCGGCGCTGGCCGCGTCGGACAAGGGAGCACGGCCTGCGGGCTGGAAGCTTTCGCCGCGAGCCGTCCGTCAGTTCATCACCGGCTCGGATTCTCCCGTGACGGTCGAGTCCGGCGGGCGACGCACGAAGGTGGTGATCACGCAGAAATTCTACGGGGACGAAGCGTTGGTGGAGCGGTGCATCGTGACGCTGCTCGGAAGTCGCGGGCTGTTGCTGGTGGGTGAACCCGGGACGGCGAAGTCGATGTTGTCGGAGCTGCTGGCCTGCGCGATTTCCGGGACGTCGATGCTGACGGTGCAGGGCACGGCCGGCACGACGGAGGACCAGATCCGCTACAGCTGGAACTACGCGCTGCTGCTGGCGGAGGGGCCGAGCCCGCGGGCGCTGGTGCCCTCGCCGGTTTACCAGGGGATGCGGATGGGGGCGGTGGTGCGGTTCGAGGAATTGACGCGGTGCCAACCGGAGATCCAGGACGTCCTGGTGAGCCTCATGTCGGACAAGTGCATCCAGGTGCCGGAACTGGGTGGTGAGGACGGAGTGGTGTTCGCCTCGAAGGGATTCAACCTCATTGGCACGGCGAACCTGCGGGACCGTGGCGTGCACGAGATGTCAGGCGCGCTGAAGCGACGGTTCAATTTCGAGACGGTCGCTCCATTGTCGGACAAGGCCCAGGAACTGTCCCTCGTGCGGGCGCAGACGGCGGTGTTGCTGAGGGAATCCGCGGTGGACGTGGAGACGCCCGCGGACGTCCTCGACCTGCTGGTGACGACCTTCCAGGACCTGCGGCTCGGCCGGACGGCGGAGGGCACGGTCGTGGAGAAGCCTTCGACGGTGATGTCGACGGCCGAGGCGGTGGCCGTGAGCCACTCAGCCGCTCTGGAGGCGGCGCACTTCGGGAATGGCCGCATGGAAGGGGGCCACGTCGCCCGCCAGATCGTGGGAACCATCCTGAAGGACAATCCGGACGACGCTGCCAAGCTCCGGAATTATTTCGAGGTCGTGGCCAAGGTCCGCGGCAAGACCAGCGCCGTCTGGCAGCAGTTCTACGAGGCCCGCAAGTCGCTTCGCCCGTGAGCCAGCAAGGTCTCGAATCGCGACTCGACGCGCTGCTCTCGGATCGGGTGGCGTACTTTCCGATCCGCCATCACAGCCCGGTGTGTGCGCGGTTCCTGGAGCGCCTCCTGCGCCTTTGGAAGCCCGTCGCGGTGCTGGTCGAGGGACCCGCGTCGTTCACGCCCCTGATTCCCCAATTGCTGGATCCGGCGACGCATCCACCGGTGGCAGTCTATGTCAGTTGTCCCAGGGAGGAACCGACGGAGGCCCCGGGCGGCGAGCGGACGCCTGCGTTCCCGGGAGTGGCGCGGCACGCGGCGTACTATCCTTTCTGTGAGACTTCCCCGGAGTGGGTGGCGCTTCGGGTGGGATCGGAATTGAATGCGCGACTGCGATTCATCGACCTGGATTTCACGGCGCAGAAGAACGTGGAGTCGGCGGTGGAATGCGGCCCGCCCCGGGTGGAATCCTTGCTCGATGAACGGCACCTGCAGCGGAGCCGGTATCTTCGGGAGTTGGCGAGGCGTTGTGGTTGCCGCGATCACAATGACCTTTGGGAACATCTCTTCGAGACACGGATCGGGGAAGCGGCCGATGCGGAGTTGGACACGGTGCGGCGGTTCATGCGGGATGTGGGGGCGTGGTGCCACTTCGCCCGGGTGGATTCCGGGGAGGAGGCGCTCGAACGCGATGGGACCCTCGCGCGGGAAGCGGCGATGGTCGGGGCCATCCGGCGGGAGTTGGAAGTGGGCGAGGGGCGGGTGGTGGTGGTGACGGGTGGGTTCCATTCGGTGGTGTTGCCGGGAGGGGTGGAGGGGACGCCTCCGGACGTCGGCGGCTACGGGAGGAGCGCGGGGGGAAAGCAGCGCCTCCTGATGTCGGCGGGGACGGAGGGGAAGGAGGAGGGCGTTCTGGTGCGGTATGGGTTTGAAGCGTTGGATGCGTTGAATGGGTACAGCGCGGGGATGGTGTCGCCGTGGTACTGGAATGAGTTGTGGCGGGCGTCCGGCCGGCTGCCGGGGGCCGAGGCAGCGCGGGAAGTGGCGGCGCGGGTGTTGGTGGAGTTGGGCAGGACGACCCGGCAGGAACGCTGGCTGACGAGCCTGTCGACGGCGGACGGGATCGCGGCGCTGGAGCAGGCGTGTCGGATGGCGCAGCTGCGGAATCATCCGGGGCCCACACGGGAGGACCTGATGGATGGCATCCGGTCGTGTCTGGTGAAGGGGGCGATGGATGCCGAGGGACAGGCGGTGCTGGGGCTGGCGTTGCGGATCATGGGCGGGACGGGCCTGGGCGAGGTTTGTCCCGGGGCGGGCGTGGTCCCGTTGGTGCAGGACGCGCGAAGCACGGCGGAGAGCCTTCGGTTGAGCACGACGGATTCAAAGGTCCGGGACCTGGAACTGGATCTCTACCGGAAGGTCCGGCACCGGAAGTTGAGCCGGTTCCTGCACAGCCTTGCGTTTCTGGGTGTGGCGCTCGGCGAGCTGAAGGCAGGTCCGGATTTCGTCACGGGACAGAACCTGGATCGGCTGTTCGAGCACTGGACCTGCGTCTGGACTCCGCTGGTGGAGGGCGCGCTGGTGGAGGCGGGAATCCACGGCGCGACGGTGGAGGAGGCGACGGTGAATCGGTGGTTGCTCCGTGTGGCTGGCCTCGAAGCCAAGGGCCGTGGCCGGGACGCCACCGAGGCTGTGGCCTTGTTGATCCATGCCTGCCGCATGGGGCTGCACCGGCACGCGGCGCAGTGTGCCGTCGCCATCTCGGAGCGGCTGGCCGAGGATCCTTCGGTGGTGTCGGTGGCCTCGGCCCTCCGGCAATTGGTCCTGCTGTGGGAATCCCGCGAGCCGCTGGAGGCACAGGCCGTGCCGGAGATCCCGGCACTGATCGGGGCCGCCTGCCAACGTGCCTGTCAGTTGCTGGGAACCCTGGCGGACACGGCGGAAGATTCCGCCGGCGAAGTGCTGGAGGCGTTGATGGAACTGAGGACGTTGACCTCCGGCGGGATGGGACAACGCGTCGGCTTGGATCCGGAGCTTTTCCTCGGGCTGCTGGAATCGGCGCGGACGCATCCCGGATGTCCGCCGCTGTTGCTGGGGGGCATTGCGGGAATCCTGCATGGTGCGGAACGGCTCATCGAGGCGGAGTTGATGCGGATGTTGTCCGGTGCCTTGGGTGCGGCGGCGGTGGATCCCGGGGACCAGACGGCGTTCCTCACCGGATTGCTGCGCACGGCGCGGGAACTGGCGTGGCAGTTGCCCGGGCTGGCGGAGTCCGTGGACCGATTGTTCGCAGGATGGACCGATGACGAGTTCCTGGATCGGTTGCCGCACCTGAGGCTGGCCTTCGCCGGTTTGACACCGCGGGAAACGGATCGGGTGGCGAAGGTCGTCTCCGGCCTGCATGGCGACGCGGCCGTGCGGTGGCAGGACGCGGGCAGCCTCAACGCCGCGGATGCGGTGGCGTTTGCCCGCATGGAGTCGGAGCTGGCCCGCGTGATGACGGCGGACGGGCTGGGTGATTGGGTGAGCGGGGAGGCTCGCGCATGAATCCCATGACGCGATGGCGGCTGGTGTTGGGACGATTCGCATCCCAGCAGTTGCGCGAACCCTTGTCCGGAAGGGAAGGGCGCATGGAGGTCGCACTGGATCACCTGTACTCGCGGGAACATCGCGGGCGCGGCGTCCGGGATCGCACCGATACGGGCGGACTGGGTCCCTCGCAGATCACGATTCCGGAGTGGTTGTCGGAGGTGCGGGAGCTCTTCCCCCGGGAGGTCGTGGAGGTGATCGAGCGTCACGCGCTGGACCGGTACGGCATGACCGAGTTGGTGACGGATCCGGAGACCCTGGGACGGTTGGAACCGAACCTGGATCTCGTGAAGACCCTGATGAGCTTCCGCGGGCATCTGAAGGGCGAAGTCGTGCCGATGGCACGGCGCATCATTGGACAGGTAGTGCAGGAGTTGCTGCGGAAGTTGGAACCGGAGGTCCGCACGGCGTTCACCGGACGGGTGAACCGTTTCCGTCACGGTCCGCAGAAGCTGTCACGGAACCTGGACTGGCGGGGCACGATCCGGACGAACCTGAAGAACTACGACGTGGAACGGCGGCAACTGGTGATCCGCGAGGCTCGGTTCTTCAGTTCGAATGTGCGCTTCCTGCCGTGGCAGGTGATCCTGTGCGTGGACCAGAGCGGGAGCATGGCGGACTCCGTGATCCACAGTGCCGTGATGGCGGGCATCCTGGCCGGCTTGCCCCTGGTGCGGGTCGGGTTGGTGGTGTTTGACACGCAGGTGGTGGACCTGACGGCGCACGTCCGGGATCCAGCCGAGGTGTTGATGAGCGTGCAACTGGGAGGAGGCACGGACATCGGGAAGGCGTTGCAGTATTGTGAAACGCTCATCGAACACCCGCGCCGGGCCGTGGTGGTGTTGGTCAGCGACTTCGTCGAGGGCGGTTCACCGGCAGTCCTCCTCGGCACCACCCGGAGGATGGCGGGATCGGGGGTGAAGATGCTCGGCCTCGCGGCGCTGGATTCGGCCGCGAACCCGACCTACGACCGGGCCATGGCCGAGCAGTTGGGCGAGGCGGGAATGCGCATCGCCGCGCTGACCCCGCGGAAGCTGGCTGACTGGCTGGCGGGTATCCTGAACTCGCGATGACACCCCTTGAACGCAGCCTGCGGGCCATGGCCCGAAGCCTCGACCGGGCAAGCCTGGAGGCGATGTCGAACCGCGGGCTCGTCCGCCGCGCGGAGAAGGACCTGGAACGCGGGGTGGCGGTGGGAGTGGCGGTGTCGGAGGCGGACACGCTCACGTTGCACGTGGGCGAGTGGGAGGTTCGGATCGATGGGCAAGGGCTCGCGAAGGCGCGTTGCGGTTGTCCGGCATCCGGCGTCTGCCAGCACGTCGTGATGGCCGCGTTGTTCCTCCAGCAGCAGTCCGTCGGGCCCGTGGGACCATCGCCGGAAGTCGGCGGCGCGCCGGCTCCGCTGGTCGATCCGATCGAGGAGTGGATGAGCCTGGATGCCGGCGCACTGACGCGATGGGCCGGTGCCTTCGCATTCCGACAGGGACTGGAGCTCGCGGCCGAGGCCGAAGCCGAGGTCGAGGTCGGGGCGGTCATCCATGTGCGCTTCCGGACGCGCAACGTGGAGGTCCGCTTCGTCCCGGGGACCGGGTTGGACGGGGCGATCACCTCGGGTTCGCGTTCGGGTGACGACCGGGCCCGCGTGGTGGCCGCAGTCATCCAGTGGCAACGCTCGCGGGGAGTGGCGTGGGAGCTTCCTGCCACGGGCGGTGCCCTCGAGGCGCACGCCGGGGCACCGCGGACGCGAGGTGAGGTCGTGGAGGTTTGCCGCCGTCTGGCGCAGGAGATGGTGGTGCAGGGGTTGGCCCGGCTTTCGGCGGGCGTGGACGCACGGTTGGGGACGTTGGGAATGTCCGCGATGGCGGTCAACCTGCCCCGGCTGTCCCACCTCTTGCGCTCCATCGGAGACGAGGTCACCGCCTGCCAGAACCGACAGGCGCGAAGCGATTCGTGGCGTCTGCTGGCTGCGCTCGCCGGGTTGGAAGCGTTGTGCGAAGCCCTTCGCCTCGGGGGCGAGTCGCCACGCGCGGACCTGGTTGGGGTTCATCGGGAGCGGTTCGACGAGGTCGGCACGATCGAGCTTTCCGGCGTCGCCGCCTGGCCGTGGGAGACGGCATCCGGATACGCCGGGTTGACCGTGCTGTTCTGGGACGATTCCGCCAAGGCGTGGAACACCTGGAGCGAGGCACGGCCAAAGTCGGCCTCCGCCGGATTTGATCCCGTCGCCCGCTTTGCGCACCCGGGACCGTGGGCAGGGGTGGATTCGCCGCGGGTTGCCGTGCGGTCACGGGTGCGATTGATGCGGGCGCGCCGGACCGGAGGCGGACGTTTGTCGGCTTCGTCCCAGACGCGGTGCCTGGTCCTGGGCGTGTCGGAGCCGGCGTCGTGCGGGATGCCGGTCCGTGACGACTGGTCCGGGCTGGACCGTCTCTGGAGGGATTCGTTGGCCGTTGGGTTGAAGACGGCCAACCCCCTGGACCGGATCGTCGCCCTTCGGATCGGGGCGGTGGGTGCGCGTGTGTACGACGAGGTCCGGCAGGTGTTGGCCTGGGAATTGTCGGATCGCACCGGACACGGCCTGGTGTTGGAGGTCCCCTTCACGCCGCTTCACGAGGGAGTCGTCCGATACCTCGAAGGGCTGGATCCGGCGGTGGTGTCGGGAGGCATCGTGATCGGGCGGTTGGAGAGGAACGGCGGGCGGCGGGTGCTTTTCCCGTTCTCGATGCATCCGGTTTCCGGGGCCGCCATCCACCTCGGCTTCGTGAAGGCGGGTCAGCCGGCGGGCGCACCCGGAACCGGCGAAGTCCCGAACCACGAACCGGACTTCGCGGAAGGCCCGGAGCCGGAGGACGCGTCCAGCGGGAGGGCGGCTGTCCCGGCGTGTCCTCCGGAGCTGGCGCGATGGTTGGATCGGGTGGACGAAGTCCTGATCGCTGTGGCGGAAGGCGGCGTCGGAAGCGGCGGGCGCCGCGCCATGACCGCGTTGCCGGGCCTTGTTGGGGACCTTCGGCGGGTTGGCCTGAATGGGTTGGCGACGGGCCTGTCCCGCCTTTCCGCGGGCGCTGACCCCGGGACCGCGTTGTTGCGTGCGGTGTACATCAGCAGCCTGCTTCGGGGCATGGGGACATTGGAGTGAGACTGGAAACGGCAGTGAGAACCGCGTTCCGCCGTTCCTCGCCGACACTTGGCACTTCAACAATTCCCGCGTTGGACGTCGTGGGCCGCGGCCGTGTTGAGTTCGAAGCCAGCGTCCTCAGGGATGTCGTCGCGTCGCCAGATCTCGACGCACAGGTTCACCGCACGGATGCTCATTCGAAGTGCGGCTCGTTGTCCCGGTTCCAGAGGCGGGCGACCTGCTTGCGGCGTCCGGCGTCCCTGTTGAGCTGGCCGATGAAATCGATCCGCTTCTTCGCCTCGACGTGGCCGTCGCAGAAGACCAGCGAAGCCCGGTTGGCGTGGAGTTCCAGCGGCCACTGACGTTCCTCGTACATGCCGATAAAGCCGCTCCAATCGCGGTCGCCCTTCTTCTTGAGGTCCCAGTTGCTGTCGCCGAACGAGATCATCTCCGAGGGACTCTTCACGGCAGACTCCTTCGTTTCGCCCCACGTCGGATCGCCGAGGTAGACGCCGAGCCCGGTGTTGGGGTTCTGGCCGGCGAAGGCTCCCCAGACGTTGTAACCGTAGCTCATGAAGAACGTCCCGCCCGGTCGAAGTCGGATTTCATCCTTCAGGTAGCCGAGGCGCGCCGGGGCGCTGCCGCCGAACTTCGGAACCCACTGCGATTGCTTCGGTGCCGCCGGGCAATGGAACACGGCGGTGTTCTGGCCGCCGTACATCGTCTTCCGAAGCAGCGTGGGCCAGATCCAGACCGAACCATCGCTGCCGTCGATGCCCACGGGATAAACGCCATTGTCGATGATGTAGGTGGCCGTCGCGAGTCCGAGCTGGCGCAGGTTGCCCATGCACTTCGTGCCGATGGCCCGCGACTTGGCCTTGCTGAGGGCCGGGAGAAGCATGCCCGCCAGGATCGCGATGATGGCGATCACCACGAGCAACTCGATGAGTGTGAATCCCCGTTGGGCGCGGAGTCCTGGGCTGGGGCGGTCCTGTTTCCCGAGGGAGGATTTCATTGAGGCTGGTGTGAGGGAGCGCCGCCCCGAGGTCAAGCCGCGTGCCGGGGGAGGGAGGCTCTGCACCCGGCGTGCAGGATACTGCGGGGCGCATCTACGCCGGAGGCGTTGCAGCCGGTAGCCCGGGGTGCGAAGCGACCCCGGGGCCACGCGCATCGCTTGCGTTTCCAACCCCGGCAGGGGTTGCAGGAACGCCGAACCTGCGCACGCACTCCGGCGTGCCTGGATATTCGGACGCAGCTGTCCGGGACCGCTGCGTCGGCTCCGCCACGCCAGCCGCTTTCACTTCCTGGTCTGCTCCCTTTCCGGTTTACCCAGACTCTCGCTACCCCTGGCTCAGTGTGCCGAGGCCACGTCCGTGCCACGGGTGACATCCACATGCCTCACGCGAAACCAGATGGCGTAGAGCGCGGGTAGGAAGGCCAGCGTCAGCACCGTGCCGACGGCGGTGCCGCCGATCAGCACATAGGCCATCGAGCCCCAGAACACGGAATGGGTCAGCGGAGTGAATGCCAGCACGGCGGCCAGCGCGGTCAGGATCACGGGGCGCGACCGTTGGACGGTGGCCTCAATGATCGCGTTATAAGGATCAAGACCATCCTCCTGATTGGAATGAATCTGCCCGATCAGGATGAGGGTGTTCCGCATCAGGATGCCTGAGAGTCCGATCAGGCCAAGGATGGCGTTGAATCCAAAAGGCTCATGAAAGATGAGCAACGTCGGCACCGCGCCGATCAGCCCAAGCGGGCCAGTCAACATGACCATCCACATGGCCGAGAAGGAGCGCACCTGAATGATGATGACTGCCAGCATGAGCAGGATCATGAGCGGGAAAAGGGGCAGGAGCGCTGAGTTGGCCTTCGTTGCTTCCTCGATGGAGCCCGCCATCTCGAGGCGATAGTCTTCCGGCAGCGATTCCCGCAGCGGAGCGAGTCTGGCCCAGATCGCGGAAGAGACATCCGGCGGTTGGGTCGATTCAACGTTGTCGCCGCGCACCGTGATGGTGGGAACGCGGTCGCGCCGTTTGATGAGCGGATCTTCCGATTGAATCTCAATTCGCCCGATCTGGCTCAACGGAATCGCTTTTCCATCCCGGGTCAAAAGGGTGAAGTTCTCCAGCTTGGTTGGATCGAGACGTTCCGGCCCGGCACTTCTTGCGACCAGATTCACCGTCCGAATGTTCTCACGAACCTGGGTGAGGGTCTGGCCGTTCAGGAGGAACTGCAACTGCTGCGCCGCCTCTGCGGGCGAAAGCCCGATGAGTTGCAGTCGTTCCTGATCCAGGACGAAGTGCAGTTTGGGAACGCGTTCGCCCCAATCCACATTCACGGTGCGCATGTTCGGGTCATTGCGCATGACTTCTTCGACGTTCCCGGCGATTTCGCGGACTTTCTGTGGATCCGGCCCCATCACCCGGAAAGCAACGGGGAAAGGAGAGTAAGGACCAAACACCAACTGCGCCGCGCGAACCCGCGCTTCCGGCGCGAGACCGTCGGCGGCCGCCTGACGCAGGCGCAGTTTGAGCCGATCTCTTGCTTCCGCATCCGCAGTCAAAACCACGATCTTCGAAAAGGAGGGATCGGGTAGCTCCGGGTTGTAGGAAAAGAAGAACCGTGGCGCACCCGCCCCGATATAGGCGGTCACAATCTTCGCTTCGGGCTGTTGCGACAGCCATTGCTCGACCTTCTTGGTCGCGGCGCTCGTGGTCTCGATGCTTGTCCCCAACGGGAGCTGGACCTCGACCAGCAATTCCGGCCGGTCGGAGTTCGGGAAGAACTGCTTCTTCACGATCACCATGCCTCCACCTGTCAGCAAGAACGCACCCACGACGATCCCTGCGACGGTGAACTTCTTCCGCACGCACCAGATGATGATACGGCGCAGCCGATCGTAGCCCGGGGTGGAATAGATTCCCGCGTGACCACCCTTCACGGTTTTGATCTCCGGCAGCAGCTTCACGCCGAGGTACGGGGTGAAGATCACCGCCACGATCCAAGAGGCAATCAAGGAGAAGCCGACGATCCAGAAGATGTTCCCGGCATACTCTCCCGCAGAAGACCGCGCGAAACCGACGGGCAGGAATCCGATCACAGTGACGAGCGTGCCGGCGAGCATCGGAGCTGCGGTATGGCTCCAGGCGTAAGCCGCGGCTTGGATGCGATCCATTCCTTCCTCCATCTTCACCACCATGGATTCGATGGCGATGATGGCGTCATCTACCAAGAGACCCAGCGAGATGATGAGCGCACCCAGCGTGATTCGATCAAATACCCGATCGGTGATCAGCATGATCACAAATACGGCGCCCAGGGTCAGCGGGATGGCCGCCACCACGACAATTCCAACCCGCCATCCCAGGCTGAGCAGGCTGACCAGCATCACCACGCCGACCGCCATCGCGAACTTGATCATGAACTCGTTCACGGCCGAGCTGATGTTGACGGCTTGATCGGTGATCTTTTTCAGGCCGACTCCCAGCGGCAGGTTGGAGGAGATCTTGTCGTTTTCGGCGCGCAGGGCGCTGCCCAACTCCAGCCCGTTCCAACCTTCTTTCATCACGACACTCAGCAACAGTGAAGACTCTCCATTGTGCCGAATCACAAAGGTGGCCGGGTCCTCGTACCCGCGCTTGACCTCCGCAATGTCCGACAGCTTGAAGCTTTGCTTGCCGGCCACGATTGGCGTGTCGCGGATCCTCTCAATGTCGCCGTAAGCGCCATCGAGGCGGACGAACACCTGCGCGCCATCCGTGTCAACCGACCCGGCGGGCGTCACCGCATTCTGTCGGGCAAGCGCGGCAAAGACGTCGGCTGGCGAGATGCCCAGCGTCGTCAGCCTCGGATAGGAGAACTCGACGAAGATCCGCTCCTGCTGTTCGCCGACGATGTCCACCTTCTTGACGCCTGGCACGTGCAGGAATCGTTGCCGGAGTTCTTCCGCGACGCGGGTGAGTTTCCGCAGCGGCATCCCCGGAGCCTCGACCGAGTAAAGCGCGAACGAGACATCCGAGTATTCGTCGTTCACGAACGGCCCGATGGCACCCTGCGGCAGCTTGCGGGCCTCATCTCCAAGCTTCTTTCGGGCCTGATAGAACTGGTCGGCAACTTCCTTGGGCGGAGTCTTGTCGAGAAGTTGTAGGGTCATCAAGGCGAGCCCCGGTCGCGTGATGGTTTCGACCCGGTCATACCACCGCAACTCCTGGAGTCGCTTCTCCAACGGCTCGGCCACGAGGTCCTGCATTTCCTGCGCGGTCGCTCCCGGCCAGACCGCAGTCACCGTGAGCACCTTGATCGTAAACGAAGGGTCTTCCGCGCGGCCCAACTGAAAGTAGGCATAGATGCCGGCAAGGGCCGACGCGAAGATGAAGAACAACGTGATTGCACGTTCCCGAACGGCGTGGGCCGAAAGATTGAAGCTTTGCATGGGCGTTCCTTCCTTAGTTCCTGAAGTTGACGACCTGTCCCTCGTGGAGGAGATGTGCTCCGAGCGCCACCACCTTTTGCCCGGCATCGATTCCACCGGACACGACGACTTCCTCCCGACCCATGGAAGCAATCTGGATGGAGTGGAACTTTACCTCCGACTTGTCGTCCACGACCCAGACACCCGGCCCACTACCGCGATCATGGACTGCCCCTAGAGGCAACCGGACGAACCTGCCTTGAGAGTCGTTCGTCGTGAGCAGTGTCATGGTGACGGTCGACCCAAGCGGGGCCGCTGCGGCTTCCCCTTCGAGGACGAAGCGCGCCGCAAAAGTGCGACTCAGCGGGTCTGCCGCTTCGGAGTGTTCGCGCAGTCTGGCCTGATAAACCGCATCCCGCCCATACAGCCGGGCCGAGGCAGTCGTTCCCAATCCAGGCCGAACGGCCTCGGGCAGGTTTATCAAGGCTTCCCGTGGGCCATCCTGCGCCAATTGAATCACGGTTTGCCCGGCGGCCACGATCTGACCTGGCTCGCTCAACGTCCGAACAATCACTCCATCGGCATCCGCCAATAGAACGGCATATTCGCTGAAGTTGGTGCTGACCCTTGCCTGCGCCTCCGCCGCGTCCAACTGGGCCTTGGCGCTGTCCAGTGCAGCGCGGACCTGATCATACTCCTGAAGCGACACCGCACGGGTTTTGACCAGCGCTGCGGCGCGCGCTTCATCCGCCTTGCTTTGGGTGTACCTGGCCCGGGCCGCCTCGACGTTTGCCTGTTGTGCTGCCAATGCGAGTTTGAGGTCCACGGAATCAAGCCGCATCAGGACCTGACCTTTCTGGACCCGCTGTCCCAGGTTCACCGTCCGTTCCAGAACCTTTCCACTGACTCGGAATCCCAGGTCGCTTTGCACGCGGGCTTCAATGATCCCGGTGAACGTCCTGGTATTCGGCCGGGCCGGCGCCGCCGCAAAAACCTCCACTCTCGGAGACTGCAGGCGCGGATCCTTCGGGGTCGGCTTGGCCTCACCCGAGATCAAGCCTACCGTCAGCCCTCCTGCAAGCAGGCCTATAGCCAGCGCCGGCCAACGATAGCGTTTCACAAGGCTGACTTGATCCGTGGCGGCTGCACCTTCCGATTCGGAAGCCCTCTGTGGAGTCGCCAACTGCGGATGCCCTGCGACTGGGGGTTCTTGGATGGATTGGTTCATAGACTCTCTTCAGGTAAATGGATTGGATGTTTGTTAGAGGCCCTGGCCCTGCCAGCCGCCACCGAGCGCCTTATAAAGTTGGATGACAGCGATCAGTTCTCCCACCCGCGCTTGCACCTGCGCACGTTGGGCTGGGTAAAGCTCCTGCTGGGCCTGGAGCAATTCGTAGTAACTGGATCGACCGCTTTCATACCGCTGGGTGACCAGCCCAACGGACGAGGCCAGCGCCGCTGCCGCCTTCTCGCTATGGACACGGGCTTCACCGAGCTTTTGCCGGGCAACCAATGCGTCCGACACCTCTTGAAGCGCCGTCAGGATGTTCTGTTCGTAGGCCGCTTTGGCTTCCTCGAACCTCGCCTTCGATCCGCGATATTGCGCGCGAAGCTGTCCCCCTTGGAAAAGTGGGCCCGCGATGGACGCGCCAGCATTCCACGCGTTGGCGGAGCCGGCAGTGACAGCGGAAAGCTCCGGGCTGACGTTCCCGATGAATGTGGTGAGGCCAATCCGGGGAAAGAAACTCGCCAGGCTCGCACCGATGTTGGCATTGGCCGCGACCAGGAGTTGCTCACTCGCGAGCACATCGGGCCGACGACGCAGCAATTCACTGGGCAATCCGGCGGGAATATCCGGGACTTCCAGCGGCTGGTGGGTGATTGCATTTCGCGCAATCGGTCCTGGGTTGCGTCCCAGCAGGACGCTGATCTGGTTCTCCGTGGTGGCAATGCTGAGTTCCAAACGCGGGACCATGGATGCGGCATTGGCCAGGGCGGCGGCGGCTCGATCCATTTCGAGTTGGGATGCCGCACCGTTGTCCAATCGACCTGAGAAAAGCTGGTAGGTGCCTGAGAACGCGTTGGTTGCCTCGCGTTGGATTGCCAGCTCCTCATCGAATTGCAGCAGCCGGAAGTAGGCGGTCGCCACTTCGCTGACGAGCGCGATCGTGACACCGCGCCGGGCGTTTTCCGTGGCGAGATATTCCGCGCGGGCGGCGTCGCTCATCCGCCGCATGCGTCCCCAGAGATCAACCTCCCAGAAGGCGTTGAGATTGGCCTGCGCGGAGCTCTCGGTGTCGCCCATCAATGGGAAGGGCGAGTTGAAGAGCGCGTTGCGGCCACGTCCAACCCCTCCGCCGTAGCTGATTTTTGGGAGGAGCGGCGCTCGGACGACCACTGCGAGGTTTCGGGCCCGCTCGACCCGCGCCACGGCTTGCCGAAGGTCGTAGTTGTTCGTGACCGCGGTGCGAATCAGGCGCGACAGCGTCGGGTCCTTGAACACTTCCCACCAAGGCAGATCGGCGAAGGAATGGGTGCCCTGGCTTGCGGCAAACCGAAAGTCGGTGGGCACGTCCACCTTAGGGCGTTTGTAGCTCGGACCCAGGGCGCAACCCGCCAATGCCAGCGTGAGAACCGAAACGAAGCGGATGATCTTGGTTTTCATTGGGCTTTCATGACGCGGGCGAAGACAGCCTGGTGGAGCCAGCGCGGAGTGCCCCAGATGAACATCGCCATCACCTTGTTGGCCAATCCTGGCACGACACTCATGTGCCCGGCGTTGAGTGAACGAATTCCGGCGCGTACCACGGGTGCCGGCTGCATCATCAACAGTCGCAATACCGGCGTTACGCTCATCTGAGCCGCCTTTGCGAATCCTGTGTCCGACAAGCCGGGACTGAGTGCCGTTACCGTGATTCCGTCGGGCTTGAGCTCGCGATGAAGGGCTTCACCAAGGCGCAACACGTAGGCTTTGGCTGCGGAGTAGACAGCGAAGTTCTCGACGCCCAGATGCGCCAGCAGACTCGCGACGAGCAGGATCTTCCCGCGACGCCGCTTCCGCATCTCCTGCGCGAAAACGTGTGTGACGGCGGTCAGGCTCGCGATGTCCAGTTGCACCATCGAGAGCGAGGCCTCCAGCGGAGCGTCGGCAAACGGGCCTTGCAATCCGTAGCCGGCGTTGTTGATCAGGACGTCAATGGCGATGTCCCGCTCGCGGAGCCGTTCTTGCAATCGAACGACGGCCCCGACATCGGAGAGATCCACCTGCTCGACGACGACCTCAACGCGATGCTCCTGACGGAGGGTTTCAGCGAGGGCTTGCAGCCGGTCCAGTCGCCGCGCCACCAAGACCAGTGCATGACCTTGCTTGGCGTACTGCCGCGCAAACTCTTCACCGAAGCCGCTTGAGGCACCTGTGATCAGGACCCAGTTCTTTGATTTCAAGGAAGTGTGCATATACACAACTGAATTGCGATTCATGGACTTCAAGGAATTCGATCTTCGGTCAGTTCTTCAGCGCCAACGCCGCGGCCTCAAGATCGGCGAGGATGTCGGACCACCGCCGTTCACCGAGGGTCTTGACTGCGGCGCTCTGGGCGGCCTGCCATGCCGGTATGAGTTTCTCGACCTGTTTGCGGCCTTTGGCCGTAATTGCCAGCTCGACACGGTTGCCGTGCCCGCCGCCGATGACCTGCACCAGGTCATCCCGTTGCAATGGACGGAGATTTCGGACGAGAGTCGTGCGTTCCAGACCGAGCCAGTCGCTCAATTCCGCCATGCTCCAACTCTCCTTGGCAGTCAGCGAGAGCAGGATGGTCCCCTGGGTGGGACGGACTCCGTGCCGCCGCATTTCCGCGTCATAGAACTGCGTCACCGCCCGTGCCACCCAACGCAAGTTGAAGCACACGCAGTTTTCCACCGCAGCCATGTTGAGTTCTTTCGACATCTTGATGTGTATATGCACGACATGGACCGAAACTTCAACCGGGATTTTGGATTTCTTTCGTTTGTCGCCTGCAATGGGCAACCGACAGCCGGCCTCCGGCTGGCCTCGGACCAAAAGAAAGGGCTGGAGGTAGGGACCGTTGGAGAAGCTCCGGGGCGTAGTGGCGACCAACTCACCGCCTGGGGCCAGCAACCGGTGGATCCGTGCGACGAATCAGGTGTAGAGATTGCTCGTTTCTCCCGGGCTCACGCCAGGAGCCGTGCGATCGGGACCGCGAGGAGGCGGTCGCCGAGGCGGACGGCCTGCGATCCGTTGTGGGCCAGGATCGCGGCGATGCACCCGGGAGTACGGTCGAGGAAGGCGCGCAGGCCGGTGAGGTCGGAATCGGTCCAGCGCGTCGCGGCCTTGATCTCGATGGCCAGGGTGCGTCGTCCGTCCTCCACCACGAGATCGACTTCATAACGTCCCTGTTCGTGCCAGAAGCCCAACCGGGCATCCGGATGATGGGCTTCCAGGATGGCGGACAGGTTCTGGACGACGTGGCTCTCATACAGCGGCCCGCGCATGCGGTCGTCGCGACCCGGCTCGATGGAATCAATTCCGGCCATGCGGGCGGCGAGCCCGCTGTCCGTGAAGTGGAGCTTGGGCGACTTGATGAGTCGGGAGCCACGGTTCCGCAGGAACGGCGGGAGCCGTCGGATGAGGAAGGAGGTTTCCAGAAGGTCGAGGTAACGGCCGGCTGTGACGGCGGTCAGACGCGCATCCCGGGCGATGCTGGCGATGGAGAGGACCTGCCCGGTCCGAAGGGCCGACAGTTGGGCGAGTGTCTGGAAGGCGACCAGGTCCGCGATCTGGGAAAGCTGGCGGACATCGCGTTCCACGTAGGTCTGGATGTAGGCCCGGAACCAATCGGCGGCATGGACTCCAGGATCGAGACAGACGGGTGGGAGGCCTCCCGCTAGGATCTCGACGTCGCGGATGGGATCAGCGTCCTGAAGGGCCATGTCCGGATTGCCCAGGAGCTGGACGATGAAGGGAGGGGCCTGGGTTTCGCGCCGGATCTCGCGTCGGGTCAGTGGATGGAGGGTGAAGTAGCCGGCGCGCCCGGCGAGGGACTCCGAGACGGAGGCCATGAGCGCGAGGTTGGCAGAGCCGGAGAGGATGAAGCGTCCCTTCGCGCGGTTCTGATCCACAGCCCGCTTGATGGCAACGAGGAGTTCGGGGCAGCGCTGGACCTCATCGAGGATGACCGGTTGGGCGAGGAGGGCCTCCGGGTTTGAGCGGGCGCTGGAAAGGGTTCCGAAGTCATCCAGGGTCCGGTAAGCGTGTTCACCGGCGATGCCGGGTTCGTGCTGGAGGAGCGTGGACTTGCCGGCCTGGCGGAGTCCGGAGAGGACGACGACGGGGAGGGATTTGAGGGCACGGAGGAGCCTGGGTGTGATTTCCCGGTCCCGATACTCTGTCATAATGCGACACTTGATAGTGGCATTATGACAGTACGTCCAGAGTGGGTTTGCCGCCCTGTGCGGAAAATCAGTCGAGGATCGACGTCATCAGACTGCCAATTCCATCCGAAACCAGATCGACGACGCCATCGCCCGCGCCTTCCGCGATCCCGCTGAACGATGTGTCGAGGAGGCCGGCTGTTGCGTCGGTCGAATCCGCCAGACTCCCTGCTGCGCTGGCAACGGCTTCACCGAGACCGCTGGAGGCCGAGGAGAACAGATCCTGGGTGGTCCCGGTTCCGAACAGTGCTTCGGTCGCGGTGGTCAGGGCGTCCGGGACGGTGGAATCCGTGAGTGCTTC
Organism: Verrucomicrobiales bacterium; assembly: GCA_027489875.1. Taxonomy (GTDB): domain Bacteria; phylum Verrucomicrobiota; class Verrucomicrobiia; order Limisphaerales; family UBA9464; genus UBA6176. Next base: position 2,061 of record JAIXZE010000049.1, on the reverse strand, counting down.
GCCGAGGGTTTCCTGGGGCAGGGAATCCAGAAATGCACCTGAAAGGGGTGCCGTCGTGGCGGCAGCAGCGGCTGCGCCGGTGAGTGCCGCGCCCCCCACGATGGATCCAGCAGACGCGACAAGTGGGCGGATGAGCCCGCGTGTTGCTGCGCAGCCCAATGCGAACAAGAGGTCTGCGGCCAGTTCGGCGGCGTAGGGCTTTTCCCACGTATCCCATTGGCCTTGACCGTGCGGTACGCGCCCAGGTTCAAGGGACGGAGGCTGTGCGGGCACCTGCTTCTGGCGTTGTTGCAAATAGTGATCAATGGCTTTTCGCGCTGCGTCGCGATCGAACACCGAGATGGGTGCGCGGCAATAGGAGCACGCGTCGTGCTGGGTGAGATCGACGGGCGCGGCACATCCCGAGCACCGCACCTGACGAACCGTCGCGCAGAGCTTTTCGCGCTCGGCCCGGGTCAACTCGCGGACGAACTGCTTTTCCGAGAGGAAATTGTAGAAGGTTGTGAAGCGACCGTGGCCCTGGCGGCAGGCCTGGTAGACGAACCGGGTGTTCTTCACGCAATCGTTGACCAGCTTCATCGCATCGCCGCAGCTCACGCACCGCAAGCCTTCGGAGAGCTTCGAGCCCGCGCTGCTCGCGGTGCCGCCGCGCTCATGGATCAGCCGGAAGAGTCCCACCACGCCATCCGGTGAGAGCTGGGTGCTCTCCCACTCATCGAACCAGATCGCATTGCACTGATGACACACATCGATTTCGAGGTTGCGGCCATAGTGACCCGGCAGGTCGTAGAGCGACATCGGCGAGCTGCAGTTCGCGCAGTGCTTGCTGGATCGCCCTGCTTCAATCGGTGGGAAGTCTGAGGTGGACACGCGAAGGGTGGGTTTTGGTTTTGGGGTGCTGCGGGTTCGTGATCAAAGCGCGGCATCCATTCTTGATCGGAGGAGGCTAAATCGCGCCGCAGCCGGCACGAACTGGAGTTGTGTGAGGCAGATTCCACAGCGATGCCGCCATGCCTGTCGTGGCGCGTCAAGCAACGGGCAGCCTCCTGGACGCGGGCGACGTCGACGGTGCCGTTGTCCCACGCTGGACGCAGCGGTTCACGATTGCCGCGCCTGCTCAAGGCCTGGGCTTGCGCGAGTCGTCGAAGTGGCGGTTCACGTCGGCTGCCTCCAGCTTCAGGCTGCAGCGTTCGCCCGTGTCACCGAGGATCTCCCGGGCGATGAGCTCGTTGACGGGAGCCAGGATGTTGAAGTGGTCCGCGTTCCGGACCTCGACGAAGTGAATGTTGGTGTTTTTGGACTTCGACGCCATGTATCGGAGCGATTCGGTGTTGCCGGTTCCACCCTCCAGAACCCAGGTCGGGGACTGGATCGAGTTCAGCCAGAAGATTGGGGAGCGCAGGAGCGCTTCCTTTCGGTCGGACAGGTTGGCCGGAACGTACTTGTTGAGTTTGCCATAACCGTAGCCCCGGACGTCGTCCACCGGTCCGAACGCGAACACTGCCCGGAACACCGGCGTGCTCTCCGACACCAGCAGCGCCAGGGTGCCGCCGGTGCTATGGCCTCCAAGGTAGATGCGGTTCGTGTCCACGTACGGTTGGGTTGCCAGAAACCGCGCCGCAGCCAGCACGTCGTCCACCTCGCCCAGGAAACCCTCCTTGGTCCCCGGGTTGTCGTTCCCACCGCGCAGCGACGGAAACATCATCGTGATCCCCGCCTTTCGATAGGCCGCGGCAGACTGGTCGTTGTCGCGTGAGGCGGGAGACCAGACGTCGCTGATCGAATTGCAGTCGCCACCGGTGATCCAGAGGATGGCCGGGTGCCTCTTGCCGTCGACAGGATCGGGGGTCAGGTAGGCGCCAAGCTGTCCGCTGGTCGCCGGGTATTTTACGGTGCGGAACACCTTGGCCGGCGCGGTCTCCAGCGGTTCCGGCTTCTGCGTCCGTGGCAACAGCCTCGTCTGAAAACCCTTCCGTGCCGCTTGCAGGCTTCCGGGTTTCGGATCCTCCGCCAGGCCCGGCATCTGGAAGCCGAGGGTGAGGACGGTGAGCAGGAGAACCG
>JAIXZE010000154.1 GCA_027489875.1 Verrucomicrobiales bacterium | reverse complement strand
TGGATCGTGAGAGCACCTCGGAGTAGTTCACGACCATGTGGGTCCAGCCGCCCATGTTGGCGGGTTCTTCCTGCACCCAGAGGATCGGTGCCGAGGTCGGATACGGCGCGAGGGCCGCGGCGAGTTCCTCCGGAGCGAGGGGGTAAAGTTGCTCGATGCGGAGGATGGCGGTGTTGCGCGCGTTGAGTTCCTGACGCCGGGCGTCGAGTTCGTAGTAGACCTTGCCGGAGCAGAGGAGGACGCGGGTGACGGCTGCGGGATCGGCCCACTTGTCGGCAATGATCCGTTGCCAGCGGCCGGAGGCGAGGTCGCCGATGGGCGAGACACACTTCGGGTGGCGTAGGAGGCTCTTGGGCGTCATCACCACCAGCGGCTTGCGCAGCGGCCGGATGAGTTGGCGGCGGAGCAGGTGGAAATATTGGGCCGGAGTGGTCGGGTAGACGACCTGGATGTTGTCCTCGGCGCAGAGGCTGAGGAAACGCTCGAGACGGGCCGAGGAGTGTTCGGGTCCCTGGCCTTCGAAGGCGTGGGGCAGGAGCAGGGTGACGCCGGAGAGGCGCTTCCACTTGTCTTCGGCGGAGCTGATGAACTGGTCGATGATGACCTGGGCGACGTTGACGAAGTCACCGAACTGCGCCTCCCAGAGGACGAGTCCATCCGGGCTCTCCAGGCTGTAGCCGTACTCGAATCCGAGGACACCGACCTCGCTGAGGGCGGAGTTGTAGATGTCGACGGGTCCCTGCTTCGGCTGGAGGTGCTTCAGGGGCGTCCAGGTCTTGCCGGTCTGGAAGTCGTGCAGGACGGCGTGGCGCTGGCTGAAGGTGCCACGGCCGCAATCCTGGCCGCTGAGCCGGACGCGGTGACCCTCCGCTGCCAGGGTGGCGAACGCGGCGGCCTCGGCGGTGGCCCAATCCAGGGATTCGGTGCCGGCGGCCATCGCCCGGCGGTTCTCCAGGATCTTCTTCAGCTTCGGATGCAGCGTGAAATCGTCGGGAACGACGGTGGTCCGGGCGATGAGTTCGCCCAGGCGGGTGCGGTCGTATCCGGTTTCAGGGTCGGGAATGGCGGAATCGGCACCGCCCTTGAACGATGCCCAGACCCCGGAAGCGGCGTCGGTCGGGAGCTTGTAGCCGGGCGCGCGGGATTCGAAGAGGGCCTTTTCGAGGTGTTGACGGCGTTCCTCGGCGATCTGGTCGGCCTCGGTGCGGGTAATGCCGCCCAACTGGAGGAGGTGATCGAGGTATCCTTCGCGGACGGGCTTGCGCTGTTCGATGGCGCGGTAGAGCAGGGGTTGGGTGAACGAGGGTTCGTCAGCCTCGTTGTGACCCAGCCGGCGGTAGGCGTACATGTCGATGATGACGTCCCGCTGGAAGGTGTTGCGGAAGTCCATCGCGAGGTTCACGACCTGCATCACCGCCTCGGGGTCCTCGCCGTTGACGTGGAAGATGGGCACCGGAAGCATCTTGGCGACGTCGGTGCAGTAGGTGGTGGACCGGGCGGCGTCGGGCGAGGTGGTGAACCCGACCTGATTGTTGACGATGATGTGGACGGTGCCGCCGACGTGGTAGGCCGGGAGTTGGGAGAGGTTGAGGATCTCCTGGCCAACGCCCTGGCCGGCAAACGCGGCATCGCCGTGGATGAGCAGGGCGAGGGTCCGACGGTGCTCGGTGTCCCCGAGGCGATCGGAGTTGGCGCGGGCGCGGCCGAGGACGACCGGGTTGACGAACTCCAGATGGGACGGGTTGAAGGAGAGGGAGAGGTGAACTTCCGTTCCGGCGGCGGTGCGGAACTTCTTCGAGTGGCCGAGGTGGTACTTCACGTCGCCGGAGCCGCGGTACTTTTCGGGCTCCATGTCGGCGAATTCGCGGAAGATCACCTTGGGATGCTTGCCGAGGATGTTGGCGAGCACATTGAGCCGGCCGCGATGGGCCATGCCCATGTCGACTTCGCGGACGCCGTGTTCGGCGGCCTTTTCGATGACCAGATCGAGGAGTGGGATGAGGCTCTCCGAACCTTCGAGGGAGAACGACTTGGCACCGATGAACTTCTTGCGGATGAACTCCTCGAACATCACGGCATCAGTGAGCCGGGTCAGGATGCGGATCTGGGTTTCGCGGGGGATCTGGAGTCGGTTTTCGGTGGTCTCCATCCGTTCCTGCAGCCAGCGGCGGATGGCGAGGTCGTCGATGTGCATGTACTCGACGCCGATGGAACGTGCGTAGGTGTTCCGGAGATTGCTGATGAGCGCACGCAACTTCATGCGCGGCTGGTCCTTCGGTCCTACACCCTCGACGGAGAACTCGCGGTCCATGTCGGCCTCGGAGAAGCCGTAGAAGGCGGGGTCCAGCTCCGGGGGAACCGGGCGTTCCTGACCGAGCGGATCGAGTCGGGCGATGTGGTGTCCGCGGAAGCGGTAGGCGCGGACGAGTTGGTCGATGCGGTCCTGCTGGGCGGTGGCGGTGCGGACTTCGGCAGCGCGCGCGGCAGGGGAGAAGATCGAGTGGGCCTTGACGGTGGGGCCGAAGGCACGGTTGGCCCCGCCGATCTCGGCGAGGCCGCCATCGGCGAAGAAGTTGCGCCACTCGGGCGCAACGCTTTCGGGGTCGGAGAGGTAGCGATCGTAGAGTTCCTCAACAAAACCGACGTTACTGAGACTCTGGGTACGGACAGTCGAAACGTTCATGGCGGCGATCAATGATCCCTTGAAGGAGAAACATTACCGCATGCAGGCGAAGTGCAAGACTCCAGAGTCGGCTATTAGCCAGAGGTTGGCGGCTGGTGGCCAACGCGGGCGCGACTAATGAAGGGGGCGGAAATCTTCTGGGAATTCAGGAAAACGCTTGCCCGGGATGGAGTCATGCCGTTCGGGCTCAGCCCTTGAGGCGGGCGATGAGGGCCTCCAGTCGACGGCCGTATTCCACATAATTGGTGCGCAGGGCATCGTCCTGGGCGGCAGCGTTGGCATCGTGGAAAACGGCGACCATGTGGGGTTCGATCGAGATTCCAGCGTCGTAACCACGGCTGAAGGCGTCGCGCAGGATCCGTTCGACCGCGCCATCGCCTTCGCCCGGAAAGGTGTAGTCGGCGTCATTTTTCGCCGTATTCCAACGGGCGTCCTTGATGTGGATGTGCACGGAGGCGTCGCGGACATGGGTCCAGAATTCCCATGGATCCTGACGTGGGCGGGGTTCGGGCTTGGAGCGGTCGGTGTTGAAGACGGGGTTGGCGGTGTCGAAGACCCATTGCAGCCCGGGAACGTTTTCGAGGAGGCGGAGGGCGTGCTGCCAGCTCATGCCCCCGTAGTTCATGCAGTTTTCGTGGACGGGCTGGATGCCGGCGTCGCGAAAGCGGGCGACCACCTCGCGGAGGCGGCGGAAGCGTTCGGCTTCCATCTGGTCGGCGTCGTCGCGGACCTTGTAACTCATGATCCGGATGAACCGGGTGCCCGTCCGTTGCATCCGTGGGATGGCGCGGGAGACCTCGGCGAGGGTGATTTCGAAGGGGTCCTCGATCTTCTTGGCCCAGTTTCCGATGGTGGAGGCGAAGCAATGGACGCCGATGCCGGCTTCGGCGAGTTGGCTCAGCGCGAGGTCGAAGGCGGCGTCCGGAATGTCGTGGAAGTTGCCCTTGGGGAAGCCATCGACGGTGACGTTCCGCATTTCGAGGTGTTTCCAGCCGAGTTCACGGGTCGCCTGGATCTGGGAGGCGAGGGAATTGCCAGCTTCGTCGCTGATGCCGCAGAGGATCATGGGGGCGAAGGGTAGTCCCGCAGGTTCGGCAGGGGGAATCCCGAATTGGAGCCACGAGTGGGTACGCCGCCTGTATCGGGGACTTGCGGGGGCGTGGGACCTTCGCAAAGCTGGCCGCACTCATGAGTTCTGCTCCCGTTCCCGTCCGGCAATTCACCCAGGATGAGCTGCCGGTGTTGGTTTTTGGCAATCAGGAAGACCTGGCCCTGCACATGACGCTCGCGGTCCGCGAGTGCCTTTCGGACGCCATTGCCCGGCAGGGCAGCGCCGCGGCGATCCTCGCGACCGGCAATTCGCAGATCCGGTTCCTCAAGAACCTGGTCGCCATGGGGGGCGTGGACTGGTCGAAGGTGACGCTGTTCCACATGGACGAGTACCTCGGCATTCCGGCGACGCACCCGGCGGGCTTCCGCTATTACATGAAGCAGCGTGTGGAATCATTGCTGCATCCGAAGGCGTTCCACTATCTCGACGGCAATTGCCTCCTCCCGCTGGACGAATGCCAGCGCTACACGGATCTGCTGGCGGCCCAGCCGATCGACCTCTGCTGCATGGGCGTTGGCGAGAACGGTCACATCGCGTTCAACGATCCCCCGGTGGCGCGCTTCGATGACCCGCATCGGGTCAAGCTCGTGAAGCTGGATGACGACTGCAAGATGCAGCAGGTGAAGGAGGGACATTTCCCGTCGCTGGAGGCGGTCCCGCCGTACGCGCTCACCCTGACAATCCCCGCGCTGCTGGCGGCGAAGAAGGTGCTGTGCCTTGCGCCGGAGAAGCGGAAGGCCGTCCCCATCCGCAACCTGCTCCAAGGTCCGATCGCCACGTCCTGTCCGGCGTCGATCCTGAGGACTGCGCCGCAAGCGACGCTCCTGATCGACACCGACTCGGCGAGCCTACTCTGACGCCCCATGCGAATCCTGGCACTCGACCATGGCACCGTGCGCATCGGCGTGGCCGTCAGCGACGAGCTGAAGATGCTGGCCCACCCGGTCGAGCACATTGCGCCGGACCCATTCCCGGAGTTTCTGGAGCGGTTGAAGGTCCTGCTCCGTGAGAAGGAAGTGGAACTGATCGTGGTGGGCATGCCGCGCAACATGGACGGGTCGTACGGGGAAGCGGCGGCGAAGGTGCGGGTGTTCGTCACCGCTCTCAAGGACGCCATCCAGGTGCCGATCCGCACCTGGGACGAGCGGTTAACCACCGTTCAGGCCCAGAAGGCCCTTCGCCAGGGCGGTCGCAAGGGCGACACGCGGGACCGCATCGATGCCACGGCCGCGGCGGTCCTTCTCCAGGGGTATCTCGACAGTATTGCCTCGTGAGGTCGCAGGAGCCGATGCCGCCCCGCACCCGTGAACGTCCGGACGAGGCGGCCAAGGATCACGTCCGGCTTCGGATGACGGTGGCCTACGACGGGACGGGTTATGTGGGGTGGCAGCTCCAACCCGAGGGCGTCTCCGTCCAATTGAAGGTGGAGGAAGCCCTGGGGCGATTGTTCCAGCCGGTGCCCCGGGTCCACAGCTCCAGTCGTACGGACACGGGCGTCCACGCGTTGGGCATGGTGGTCCATTTCGACGTGGCAAAACCCCAATGGCGGATGGAACCGCGCAAACTGGTGCTGGCGGCGAACGCCCATCTGCCAACGGACATCCGCGTCATGGACGCGGCCCGGGTTCGCCCGGATTTCCACGCGCGCTTCGATGCGTCCGGCAAGCAGTACCGGTACACCGTCTGGAATGAGTCGGCCGAGAATCCGTTGCTCCGGACGCAGGCATGGCACTTTCCGCGTCCGCTGGACCTGGCCGCAATGCGCAGTGCGGCGCGGGCATTGGTGGGGCGGCATGACTTCCTCGCGTTCTCGGCGACGCCCGGTTACGAGCGCCTGAGCACCGTGCGGAATGTCACCCGATGCGACATCCAACGGTCCGGGTCGCGGCTGACGTTCGTGATCGAGGCCGACGGTTTCCTCTACAAGATGTGCCGGGGCATCGTGGGCACGCTGGTGCAGGTCGGGGTGGGGAAGATTCCCCCGGAAGCCATCGTCCCGATGCTTGCGGCGCGCGATCGGCGGTTGGCTGGCATGACCGCTCCGGCGTTGGGGTTGGTCCTCTGGAAGGTTTACTACCGTCGCAAGGGCCGCCCGGCGACCGCGGTCGAAGTGGGCGGGGAGGTTGGCGATGAGTGAAATGGCGAAGCCGCCGTTCCGGATCGTTCTTCTGGAACCGGAGATTCCGCCCAATACGGGCAATATCGCCCGGTTGTGCGCGGGAACGGGCGCAGAGTTGCACCTGATCGAGCCCTTGGGTTTCGAGGTGAACGACCGCCAGTTGAAGCGTGCCGGAATGGACTACTGGAAACAGGTGACGTGGAAGATTTGGCCGGACTGGCCCACGTTCCGGGCAGCGCAGGAAGCGGAGGCGCGCTTCTGGTTTGTCGAACAGGGTGCGCCCCGGAGTTACGTCCAGGTTGGGTATCGCCCGGGGGATTTCCTCGTCTTTGGGCGGGAGACCGCAGGCCTTCCGATGCCCCTGTTGCAACAGTACCCGGAGGGCTGGGTGGACATCCCTATGCCCAATGCAGCGGCGCGATCCTTGAACCTCTCGAACTGCGTCGCGATCGTCCTGTTCGAGGCCCTTCGCCAGACGGGTTTTTGACGGGTGCATCGTGACACTGCCCCCTGTTGGAAAGGATCCGGGGCGGCGATGTCCTC
>JAIXZE010000349.1 GCA_027489875.1 Verrucomicrobiales bacterium | reverse complement strand
TCTTCGAGAAGGACGCGAGATAGACGGATGGGCGCTGATCCTCGACCAGCACATCTTGACACTGCCCCCGCATGCACCGGGGTGGCGACGTCCTCGTCGCCGTCCCGGAGCCATTCCCAATGGCGATGAGGACATCGCCGCCCCGAATCCTTTCCAAAAGGGGGCAGGGTCAAGATGCGTCCATCCTCGACGAGCGCCGTGGCTCGGACTTGGCCCGGGTCCATGGCCCGGCTAGTTTTCGCTCGGCCCATGAGTTGCCCGACATCCCAGGAACTGGAAGCCCTGCGTCAGCTGATTGAGGACGGTCGCGTCCTGTATGCGTATCGTCGGGCGGTTGAGCATGGGCCGCTGGGGGCATGGGATGGGGTGGGTGGCCGGGTCACGGCGGGACGGTTGCTGCGGCATGTTGGTTCGAGCGATGCGGGGCGGCGGCAATTCCTCCGGGCGTATCGGTGGCATCCGGAGGACGCGGAGAGCCGCTTCTACCTGTTGCTTGCGGAACTGGAGCTGCGGGGACCGCTGGAAGCGTGGGCGCGGCTCCGGCGCTTCGGGCTGCCGTCCGCAGTGGAGACGGAGTTGGATCGGGACACGTGCACGCTGGCGGGTCGGTTGTTGTCGTTGTTGCGGGATTTCACCGGAGCGGAGGCGTGGTATCGGCGGGCGGGGGTGCCGGTGATGGCCGGGGCCTGGCGATGGTCGGAGTGGTGTCATCACCTCGTGCGGATGGATCGTTACGGGGAGGCGCTGGAGTGGGGGCGGGCAGCGTTGGAGCGGCAGCCGCAGGCGCCCTGGCTGGTAAGGGTGGTGGCCCATGCGGAGATGTTGATGGGGCAGGAAGAGGCGGCGCTGGCACGGTTGGGCGCAGCGGCGCGGGTGGGGGAATCGGCCGCTGTGGCGCATGACTGGGGAATGGCGGCAGAGGAACTGGACCGGCCTGAAGAGGCGTTGGAGGCGTTGGACGTCGAGACCCGGCTGCTGGCCCAGCCGGCACCGGAGCTGACCCGGTGGCTGCGTCGTCGTCGGATGGAACTGGAGTATCGGCTGGGCCGTCACGCGGTGGTGGTGGAGGTGTCGAACGGGCAGGAGACGGAGGGGTACTGGGCCGGGTTCGTATCGCGGTTGGAACGGCCTGAGCCCGGCTGGAAGCGGGTGGAATTGCCGGTGCCCTTTACGCGGCAGCATCACCTCACGTGTGTGCCCGCCACGCTGACGACCCTCAGCCGGTACTGGGGGCGCGCTGCGGAACACCTGCAGGTGGCGGAGGCGATCTGCCACGACGGGACGCCTGCGCACAGCGAACGGGCGTGGGCTCAGGAGAACGGGTGGCTGACGCGGGAGTTCCGGGTGACGCTGGAGGCGGCGAAAGCGTTGTTGGATCGGGGAGTGCCCTTCTGCCTGACGACCGTGCATCCAGCGAATGCGCACGAGCAGGCGGTGATCGGGTACGACGACTGGCGCCAGAGCCTGCTGATCCGCGATCCGTGGTATCGGAACCGCTATGAACTGGTGGCGGAAAGCCTGCTGGAATCGCAGGCATCGTCCGGTCCTCGGGGAATGGTCCTCGTGCCGGCGGACCGGGAGGCGTTGCTGTCGGGGGTGACGTTGCCGGATTCGGCGCTGTTTGACCTGTTGCATGGGTGCGACCGTGCGCTGGCGCGTCATGACCGGGAGACGGCGGTGGGCCAGGCGGCCGCCCTTGAATCGGCGGCACCGGGGCACCGGCTGGCCTGGCAGGCGCTTCGGGCCATCGCGGGCTATGACGGGAACACGACGGCCCTGCTGGGGGCAGTGGACGGACTGCTCGCCTTGTATCCCGGCGACGTGAACCTGTTGCTCTCGCGGATGCGTTGCCTGCGGGAGTTGTGGAGCCGGGCGCGGCGGCTCGAGTGGCTACTGGAACTGTGTCGCCGGCCGATGTGCGACCCGTTGCTGTTCCAGGAACTGGCCCTGGAGATTTCGACCGACGGTCGGGAGCACGCGGCGGCGCGACGCTGGCTGCGGCGGGCGCGCCGGATGCGCGGTGCGGATGCGGTCGGGGCGCATATCTGGGCGGGCATCTGCTGGTCGTCGGGGGAGTTCGAGGAAGCCCTGGAGCATTACCGCCTGGCGGCGTGCCTGGAGGATCGGCGCGGGGGTTACTGGATCTCTTACGTCCGGGCGGCGACGGCGCTGGGCCGGAGTGGTGAGGTGCTGGCGCGGTTGGAGGAACGGTTTGAACGGCTGGGCGGCACCTCGGGCGAACCGGCGCAGACGCTGGCGGAGGCGTATCAGCAACTGGACCGGACACAGGACGCCGCGCGGGCGGTGGAGCGTGGGCTGGAGCGGCGTCCGGCGGATGGGGCATTGCTGGTGTTTGCGGCAGACCACGCGGGGCGGTCGCATCGACTGGCGGAGGCCGAGGCCCTGCTGGAGCGGGCGCAGCCACTGGTTTCGGAGAACGAGTGGCGACGGGCGACGGCGCGCCTGGCCGGCCGGCGACAGGATCCGGTGCGGGCCCTGGTCCTGTGGCGCGAGGTGCTGGAAGCGGATCCGCTGGCCATGGATGCGCACCACGAGGTGGCGTACCTGCTGGCGCAGCTGGAGGGTCGGCTGAAGGCGAAGGCGCACCTGACGGCAGTGGTCGGACGGTTCCCGCACCACGTGCCGTTGCGGGTGCTGTGGATCGAGTGGCTGCGCGACGAGCCGGCGGCGGTCCGGGAGGAAGCGGTGCGAGGTCTGGTGACGGCGGAGCCGGAGGATGCCTGGGCGCGTCGTGAACTGGCGATGGTGCTGTCGGGTCGGGGAGAGCACGCGGCAGCGAGCGCGGAGGCGGAACTGGCGGTGCGTCTCGAACCGGGGAATGTGGTGGGGCATGGGATCCTGGGCCACGTGCTGCTCGTGTCGGGACGCCGGGACGAAGGCATGGAGAGCTGCCGGGCGGCGTTGCGGTTGTCGGTGGACAGCGAGTTTGCCCAGAACGGCCTGATGTCGGGCTGCCGGACGCTGGAGGAACGACGTTCGGTGGTCGCGTTCATCCGGGACGAGTTGGTACGGCAGACGACGAACGGGAGTGGGTTGCTCCATTTCCTTGGGTTGGCCCGGCCGTTCCTGTCGCCGGAGGAACTGTTGCAGGTTGCGGAGACGGCGCATCAATGCCGGCGCGACCTGTGGCAATCGTGGTTGGGGCTGGCGGCCCAACTGCGGGCGATGGGGCGGTTGTGGGAGGCCCGGGAACTCGCGGAGAAGGGCATGGCCCGGTTTCCCTTGGTGCTGCAATTCGCAGTGGAACTGGCGGCCATCCATCGGGCTCGGATGGAACCTGAGCCAGAGGTGGCGGCCTTGGAATGGGTGCGGGTGGTGGATCCGGCTTGGGGGTGGGGAATGCGGGAGCTGGCGGATGCGTTGGTGAACGCGGGTCAGGCACGGCGGGCGATGGAGGTGCTCGAACAGTCGGTGCGCGTGACCCCGTGGGACGGGGTGAGTTGGCTCCAGCTGGGGCGGAGCCGGCAGCAGGCGGGGGACGTGGGCGGGGCGGTGGCGGCCTACACGGAGGCGGTGCGCCAGCAGCCGGGGCAATCCGAGACCTGGGATCGGCTGATGGACATTGCGGTGGAAGCACGGGACCCGGACCTGGCAGTGCGCCTGGCGCGGGAACTGACGGAGCGGCGTCCGGCTGAGGCACGGTCCTGGATGTTGCTGGCGCGGGTGTTGCCGGCGGTGGGGGTGGCGGAGCGGTTGGCGGCGATTGACCATGGGTTGGGGTTGGCACCGGACGCGGTGGGCCTGTGGCGACAGCGGGCGCGGGTGCTGATGGAAGCAGGCCGGCATGACGAGGCGTGGGCATCGTGTCATCCGGCGGTGTTCGGGGAACGGGTACCGGACGAACTGCGGGCGATTGGGGCGGTGGTTCTGCACGCGCGCGGGCGTCGGGCGGAGGCGATCGCGGAGATGGAGTCGGTGCTGGAGCAAAGCCCGGGGATGGACTGGGCATGGCGGGACCTGGCGGACTGGCAGTTCTCGGCGGGCGAGTTCGACGCGGCGTTGCGGTCGGCGCAGCAGCTGGAGCGCCTGTCACCGGGGGATCCCATGCCGCTGGGGTTCGCGGCGGCAGTCCGTTTGGAGCGTGGGGACAAGGCGGGGGCGCTGGAGTTGCTGCGGCGGGCGCATGAGTTGAACGCGGGTTACCTGTGGGCGGGGAACACGCTGGTGGACCTTCAGATCGAGCGCGGGGAACTGGCGGATGCAGCGCGCACGCTGGATCGCCTGCGGGGTCTGCTGCCGGAATGCCGGGTGGTGTCGCGGGAGATGGAACTGCAGTTTGCGAACGCCACTCCACCTCAACTTGAGCCGTTCATCGAACGGTTCCTCCGCGCGAAGGGGGACGCATCCGATGCGTATCTTTCCATCGCCGAGCGGATCGTGAAGGTGGGCCTGGCGGAGCGGATGTACGCCCTGAGCGCGGACGTCTTGCGTCAGGGCGGGATCTTGAATCCATCGGCAGCGATGTTCCTCGTTTGCCTGGGGCGTGGCCTCGCGTATCCACGAAACGAAAGCGTTCTGGATCATCTGGTCGAGGGTACGGAACTGGCGCGCCGCGGCTGGCTGAAGCACGTCGAATACCTCGCGGAACGGCCGGAGGCCTCCAGCTGGCGGCTGCGGGAGGATGCACGGACTCGGATCCAGGTGCGGTCGCAGAGGCTGGGTCAGGAGGTGGAGCTCTGGGGGATGGTTTGCTATGCGTTGAGTACGATCGGGGAGCACCGCCACGTCATCCAATGGATGTCGGATTGGAAGGGGAGGTCGGAGATGAAGCCTTGGATGTTCCGGAACCTGGTGGATTCGCACCTGGAACTCGGGGAGTTGGAGGAAGCACGGGCGGCGCTGCAGGCATACATGGATCTGCCGTTACGGGACCATTCCTGGCCGCCGGCGCGGCTCTGGGTCGCGATCGAAGCCGCAGGGCGTGGTGACTGGGAGTCGGCGCGTCAGGTGGGCCAGGAGTTGACGGTCGGTCAGTTGCGCGAGAGCGAGGCGTGCCTGTTCCGTTGGGTGGTGCCGTTCGGGGAATGGATGGGAGGTCAGCGGCCGGAGCCGGGGGACGAAGCGGTGACGAACTTGCTGAGGAGTCTCGGGGATGCAGAGGGCATGCGTGGGTTGCGGCGCTGGATCCGGCGCGCGGCGCGCCACGCGGTACGGGCGGGTCCGGGCTGGCGGAATCGGTTGCGGCTCCGATGGGAGCTGCTCCTTCGTGGTTGAGGGGTTTGCTGCGGGTGAACGGCGGGGGAAGAATGTTTGGCCCCATTCGCGACAGCGATGCGACGGACCTGCGGCCTGTCCCGACAAAAATCCCAACTTGCGATGCTGGGGATGCCCGTTAGCGTAGCGGAGCGATTTCGTCTGGTTTGACGGGTCCACCATTATGGAGCAGCAGAAGGTCTATTATTTCGACAACAACGCCACCACGCGGGTGGCGCCCGAGGTGGTCGATGCGATGATCCCCTTCCTTCGGGAATTCTGGGGCAATCCGTCGAGTGCCTACGGGTTTGGCGCACAGGTTCACGGGCACGTCGAGGCGGCCCGCGAGAAGGTGGCCACGCTGGTCGGTGCCGATCCGAAGGAAGTCGTGTTTACGAGCTGCGGGACGGAATCCAACAACTCGGCGATCCACTCGGCCCTCGTGACCACGGGCAAGCGCCACGTCATCACGACCAAGGTCGAACACTCCGCCAACATCAACTTTGGCGAGCACCTCCAGAAGATGGGCTTCGAGGTGACCTACCTGCCGGTGGAGTCGGACGGATCGCTGGATCTCCATGTGCTGGAGCAGTCCATCCGGCCGGACACGGCGATCGTCTCGGCGATGTACGCCAACAACGAAACCGGCGTCATCTTCCCGATCGAGGAAGTCGCCGCGATCTGCCGCAGCAAGGGCGTGCTTTGCCACACGGACGCCGTCCAGGTCCCCGGCAAGCTCCCGATCGATGTGAAGCGGCTGGGCGTGGATTTCCTGTCGTTGAGCGCCCACAAGCTCCATGCGCCGAAGGGCGTCGGGATGCTCTACGTGAAGAAGCGCACGCGTTACACGCCTTACGTCATCGGCGGCCATCAGGAACGCGGACGCCGCGGCGGCACCGAGAGCGTTGCGAACATCGTTGGCTTCGGGCGCGCTGCCGAACTGGCACTCGCCACCCTCGAGGACGAAAACACCCGCGTGCGCGCCCTGCGCGACCGTTTGGAAGGTTGGATCCTTTCGAACATTCCGAACACGGTCCGCAACGGGGCCAAGGAACCGCGGTTGCCCAACACCGCGAACATCGCGTTCGACTTCGTCGAGGCCGAGGCCGTCTTGATGCTCCTCGATCAGGTTGGCATCTGCGCCAGCTCGGGTTCGGCCTGTACGACCGGGTCCCTCGATCCCTCCCACGTCCTTTCGGCGATGGGCATCGTGCCGATGCGGGCACGCGGTTCGGTGCGGTTCAGCCTCGGCATCTACAACACCGCCGAGGACGTCGACTACGTCCTGCAGCACCTGCCGCGCATCATCCAGAAGCTCCGCGACATCTCGCCGTTGAGCCCGGAGCATCCGGACAACGACCGCTACGACATCGAGGCGGCGCGCAAGAAGCACGAGGAGGAGATGGCGTCGGTCAAGGAGTGAGCGACGACTTCGACTTCCGTTTCGGGGGCATCGGACGCCTGTATGGGCGCGATGCCCTCGCGCGTTTGCGGGCATCGCATGCGTTGGTCGTGGGGATTGGCGGCGTCGGTTCGTGGGTGGTGGAGGCGTTGGCACGGACGGGCGTTGGGCGGTTGACCTTGGTGGATCTCGACGAGGTCTGCGTCTCCAACGTGAACCGCCAGTTGCCGGCGATGGATTCAACCCTCGGCCGATCGAAGTGCGAGGTGATGGCGGAACGGGTCCGCGGGATCCACGCGGGAACGCGGGTGGATGTCCGGCTGGAATTCTTCACGGCCGACACCGCCCAGCGCTTGCTCGGGTTGGCACCGGAGCACACCGCGGATCGTCCGGATGTCGTCGTGGACGCGATCGACAGTGTCGTGAACAAGGTCCGATTGATCGCCCTGTGCGCGGAACATCGGCTCCCATTGGTGGTGTGCGGCGGTGCGGGTGGGCGTCGGGATCCGACCGCCGTGCGGGTCGAGGACCTGGCGCGCGTGACGCACGATCGGTTGTTGAGCGAGGTGCGGAAGCGTCTGCGCAAGGAACATGGGTTCCCGCGGAACGATCGGAAATTTGGCGTGGAATGCGTCTGCTCGGCGGAACTCCCGGTGTTTCCCGCGAAGGATGGTTCCGTCTGCGCCGTGCGTGAAGCGGCCGAGGCGGGCGAGTCGATGCGGTTGAACTGCGACGGGGGCTTTGGTTCGGCGACGTTCGTGACGGGCGCGTTTGGATTCGCGGCGGCGGCGCGGGCCGTGGCCCGGTTGGCGGGTGGGTGAATTCCCCAAACGAAAAACCCTCCGCGAACCCGAGGGTCGGCGGAGGGTGTTGGATGATGGTGGGGAGGCGCCTTTCAGGCGCGCCGCCGGCCCCAGGCCATCAGCCCGGCAAGGCCGAGGACACCCAGCGCGATCGTGCCGGGTTCCGGCACCACTTCGACGCGGACGTTGTCCACCAATCCGAACGACAACGCGGCGTTGTCCGACACGGAGGAGAACGGATCGAAGTATCCAACCGAGATGTTGCCTTCGAGCGAGACGCCATTGCTGGAGCCGGTGAGCGAGGCGATCGGGAGGCCGTCGATGGACCACGTCACGATGTTGTCGATGCGGGTGATTTCCACCGCCCGCCAGGCGAATCCGATCGTGCCGACGCCCAGGCCGCCCGTCTGTTGGGCAAACGCGGCGGATTGGCTGGCGGGAGCGGTCTGGCCGCCCGGGAAGGTCACGGTGTAGTAGGCATTCGCGGCGTCGCGCGTGGCTGCTCCGGTCGCGAAGTAGGCGGGTCCCTCGGGTTGGAGGGTGGCTCCCACATAGGCCCGGTAATCCTGGGCGGCTCCTCCCTCGCCGGAGGCACCGAACCACGCTGTCCCGGCCGGTGCCGCACCAGACCACAGCAAGGCTCCGTTGCCCGCCAGGCCCACGCCCATGGAGGCAAACTCTGTGGCCCCGGCACCCCCCCCGGGGAATGGCCCGTTGATGTTCATCCACAGGTCGAACTTCACGGAGTAATTGCCGCTGAAGCTCTGCCCGATCGGAACGATGTTGAGGCCGGCGACGGCCGCCGGGGCGACCATGTTCGCGGTGAACTTCACGCCGAAGGTCGTACCCCCGGAGTTCGGTGCCGCCGGGATCCCGTCCGCGCTGTAGTCGTAGGCGAAGGCGACCGCGGTGTCCGCGCTCGACTGGTACACGGCCCAGTTGGCGGAGGTGTTGGTATCGAAGGTGTCCTGGAACAGGGTCTGGCCCAGAAGTGTTGGCGCGAGGGCCATGGCCCCGACGGCGACCGCTCCTGTCTTCCAGCGTGGTTTGGTTTTCATGATCCTCAGAATTGTCCCAGTCGCGTTACTCCCACCGGCCACGCCTGTAAACAGCTATTTCGGTCCCGCGGTGTGTGCGTCGATCGTTCCATGAACCCGCCGCATGCGATGGACAATCCGCGTCGCTGGTGACCCTGCCGATGGGGACGACCTTGCCCTTCGCTTCGTCAGGGTTGGCCGGTCCCTTCGCTCCGGGAAACCTTGAGCCGGAGGTCGACGTTGCCGTCGGGGGCGAGGTTCGGGACGACCGAAAGGTCGAGGCGTCCGCCGGTGTCGTTGCCGATGCTGACCTGCGCTTCCCTGCCGCCGCCCGTGATGATCCGCGGGGCGGAGAGGACGTCGATGCCATCGGTCTTTCGCAGACGTTCGAGGAGTGCCTTGGATCCTTCCGGGTCGAGCGGGGCAAAGCCGGCAGCGCCGCCCGCCGGTGTATTCCCGATGCCCAGGTTGGCGAGGACTTCCGGCGAGCCCTCGAAGATCATCTGCTCCAGCATCACGTTACCGGAATTGATATCCGGTTGGGCTACCGAAGGGATGGCGAGGACCCAGGCCTGCTTTCCGTCTGCACTCGTCCAGGCAGGGAAGAGCGCGCCGCCGTTGAGCGGCACCCGGCTGGCCATCCAACCCGGTCCGGTGCCAGGCGTTTCCTCGGTTGCCGTTGGGAGAGTTGGGTTGGGTGTCGGGGCGCTGGCGGGAAGCGGTGCCTTCTTTGGTGTCGCTTGGTTGCGCCGCAGGTTGGCTACGTCACCCCGAAGACGGAGGACCTCCGCCTGGAGCGCTTCCCGGGCGCGGTTGTCGGCCGCGACGGCTTCCGGATCCGGCCGGGACTTTGCCAGGGTTTCCTCGGTTGCCGCGAGGCGCGCGGACAGCTCGGCATTTTCCTGCTGGAGCCGCGCGTGCGAACGGTGTTCGAGCAACCAACCCACGCCGATGGCAGCGATGCAGACCAGCGTGGCGGTAAGCGGGAGGCGGGAGGAACTCATGGCAAGAAGCACAAAACACCGGCAGCGGCAAAACGGCACGCGGTTTTCGGGCAGGGATGGTCCACTGAAAGGATGCGCGCATAAGCGCTGGAAAGCGCCCATAAGCGAAAGTGTGCAACATCCCTCCACGGAGCTGCTCTACGAAGTGTGTCTTCTCATCTTCCTCAAGATCAGTCGGATCAGACCGATCCGTCTGATCGGACTGATCCTCCCCTCAGGCTGGCACGAGGCGTGCATTGGGGGCTGTCACGATGATCACACTCGATGGATCGCAGGGAGAGGGCGGTGGGCAGATCCTCCGGACGGCGCTGGCGCTCAGCGCGGTGACCGGGACGCCGTTCGAGATCACCGGGATCCGGGCGCGGCGGCCGAAGCCGGGGTTGATGCGGCAGCATCTGGTCTCGGTTCGGGCCGCAGCCGCGGTCTGCGGGGCGCAGGTCACCGGCGGTGAACTGGGTTCCACGAGCCTGCGGTTCGTCCCGGGTCCCGTCCGGGGTGGAACGTACGCGTTCGACATCGGCTCTGCAGGCAGCACGCTGCTGGTGGCGCAGACGATCCTGCCCCCGCTCTTGCGGGCTGGCCAGGAGACCGCGGTCACGCTCGTGGGCGGAACACACAATCCGTTCGCTCCGTCGTTCCCCTTCATGGAAGGCGCGTTTCTACCGCTGCTGGACCGGATGGGATTCCTCTGCGGGTTCCGACTGGAGAAGGCGGGTTTCTACCCGGCGGGCGGGGGGCAGTGCGTGATGAATAATGGAAGCCCGCCAGGACGGGCAGCGCTCGTCCTCGAGTCGGTGCCCGCCACCCCACGGGTCGGTGCGCGTGTCTGTGTGGTGGGACTCGACGTGGAGATCGCCCACCGCGAGATGGCCACGTTGGGAGAGCAACTCGCGTTGGACCCGCAAGGGACGTCGATCGACCGGTGCCCCGGTGCGATCGGGATCGGGAACACGGTCCACGTCACCGTGGCGTTGGACGGTTATAGCGAGGTGTTCACGGCGCATGGCGAGCGGGGTGTGCCGGCGGAGGTGGTGGCGCGGAACGCGGCCACGCAGGCGAAGGCTTTCCTCGCGAGTGGCGCGGCCGTGGGCGAACACCTCGCTGACCAACTGTTGTTGCCGATGGCACTGGCAGCGGGTGGGTCGTTCACGACCCATGTGTTGAGCGCGCACACGCAGACGCAGATCCGCGTGATGGAAACTTTCATTGGAAAATGTGTCCGGACCGAGACGTGCGGTCCGGGGCTGTATCGGGTGCACGTCCAAGCTGTCTGAGAACTGAGGAAATACTGTCATGAACCTGAACGAAATCGTCCGTGCCCCGTGCAAGCAGTGGGGAACCGGACTGGACCAGCCAGCGATCCAGCAGATGGAGCGCGCGTGCGAATTGCCGATCTCTGTGGCCGGGGCCTTGATGCCCGATGCCCACGTCGGGTACGGCCTGCCGATCGGTGGGGTGCTGGCCACGGCGGGGGCGGTGATTCCGTACGCCGTGGGCGTCGACATCGCCTGCCGCATGAAGCTCACCGTGCTCGATTGCCCGGTCTCGCACCTGGAAGATCGGCGCGATGCGCTCGTGGGCGCGATCGAGGCGGAGACGCGTTTCGGGATGGGCGCGAAGTTCAAGAACCGTCGTCAGCACGCGGTGATGGACGAGAGCTGGGATTTCAGCCCGGTGACGCGCCAGAACAAGGATCGCGCCTGGGCCCAGTTGGGAACGAGCGGATCGGGAAACCACTTCGTGGAGTTCGGCGTGTTGACCGTGCCGTCCGAGGCACCGGCGTCCGGAGGGGATCCGTTGTCGGGATTGGCACCGGGTTCGTACCTGGCGTTGTTGAGCCACAGCGGATCGCGCGGGACCGGAGCGGCCGTATGCGCGCACTACAGCAAGCTGGCGAAGGAGCGGCATCCGGAGTTGGTGTCGCCGTACACGCACCTCGCGTGGCTGGACCTGGATTCCGCGGAGGGACAGGAGTACTGGGCGGCGATGGAGTTGATGGGTCGCTACGCGGCGGCCAATCACCGCCTGATCCACCAGCACATCGCGCGCAACCTCGGCCTGGAGGTCCGGCTCGACGTCGAGAATCACCACAACTTCGCGTGGAAGGAGACGCATGTCATCGACGGGGTCGCCCGCGAACTGGTCGTACACCGCAAGGGCGCGACGCCCGCTTCCGCCGGCGTGCTTGGGGTGATCCCGGGGTCGATGGCGTCGCCGGGGTTCGTCGTGCGCGGACGCGGGGTGGAGGCCTCGTTGCATTCAGCGTCGCACGGCGCCGGACGTGTGATGAGCCGGACCAAGGCGAACGCGACGTTCCAGTGGTCCGACGTGACCCCGCGGTTGCGCGAGGCCGGTGTCGAGTTGTTGAGCGCTGGCCTCGACGAGGTGCCGATGGTCTACAAGGACATCCATCAGGTGATGGCGGCCCAGTCGGATCTCGTCGACGTCCTCGCGCGGTTCGATCCACGCATCGTCAAGATGGCTCCCGTGGGTGAGCAGGCGGAGGACTGAAGGGGGGGGAGAGTTTGAAGATTGAAGATTCAAGTTTCATGTCTGTCGCCTGAAGTCAGCGGTTGGGCCTTTGGGGACGCATGCCTCAGGACATGCATCCCGCACCCGCCCTCGCCGCAACGCGGCGCACGGCGAAAGCCCAGGGTGGAGCGGAGCGGAACCCTAGGTCATCCCCAACCCCGTGACACCTCGCCCCAACGGGGCGAACGGTGACCACACGCATCCTGTTTCGTGTGCCCTTTCAGGGCACGGAGACCGTTGTGGGGCGTGGTTCCCGGGGTTCCACCCCGGGCTGTCACCGGTTGCCCCTTCGGGGCACGCAGCTGTCTTGAAACTTGAAACTGAAAACTTCGAACTTCCCCCGGACCGTCACGTTGCACATCCGGTGGTGGCAGGTGATGGTGCGGCGTAATGCAGGGTGACAACAGACGTGGGCCGTGGGTTCTGGCAATGCGATGGCAGGACCTCCTGTTCGCGCACTGGCGGGTGGACCCGGCCGCGCTGAGTCCGTTCATTCCCTCGGGACTCGAACTGGATCTGCGGGACGGCGAGGCGTGGCTGGGTGTGGTGCCGTTCCGGATGAGCGGCGTCCGGCCACGCTGGACGCCGCCCATGCCCGGCGTCTCCGCATTTCCCGAGCTCAACCTCCGCACCTATGTCCGTGGCGGCGGTCATTCGGGCGTCTGGTTCTTCAGCCTCGACGCCGCCAGCCGGGTCGCGGTCCGCATGGCCCGCGCCACCTTCCATCTGCCCTATTTCGATGCGGAGATGCGCTGCGATGTCGGGGCCGATGGCAGCGTCGACTACCAAAGCCGTCGGGTGCATCGGGGCATCGTGCCCGCGGAACTGAAATGTCGCTATCGGCCGACGGGTCCGGTGTTCCAGTCGAAGCCTGGGACGCTGGAGCACTGGTTGACGGAGCGTTACTGCCTGTTTTCGGCGGATCGTCGTGGGCGCGTCTACCGTGGGGACATCGCCCATGAACCGTGGCCATTGCAGCCAGCGGCGGCGGAGTTCCAGACGTGCGCGATGACCGGGTTGGTGGGCGTCGGCCTGAAGCCACAGCCCGACCACCTCCTGTTCGCCCGTTCGATCGACGTCCGTGCATGGTGGCTTCGGTAAGCCGTCACCATGCGGAGTTGTCTCACGCGGAGCCGCGGAGAGCGCAGAGAGGGGCGTTCCCGAGCACTCCAACGTCGGCAACCATTCGCCCAACGGTGACTGGCCGAACGTACGTCCCAGATGTCCATTCTCCGCGACCTCCCGGCTCCGCGTGAAACTCGCTCCCTTCTCAACTGCTGGAGACGGCCAAGGCAATGGGGTCGCGTCTATAAATTTGACATTTGATCGCGGCCCACCGAATCGTCGTTTCATGGCCCGTCCACTCCGTCTGCTGACACCCAACGCGTGGCATCACGTCGTCAACCGCGGCAATCGTCGCGAGCGCATCTTCCGCACCGATGACGACCGCCGCCGCTTCCTTGGCTGCCTCTCGGAATTCCCGGTGCGGTTCCGCATCGAGGTGCACGCGTTCGTCCTGATGGACAATCACTATCACCTGCTGCTGCGGCCTTCGGAGAAGAACCTCAGCCGGGCGATCCAGTGGTTGCAGTTGTCCTATTCCGTCCGCTTCAACTGGGCCCATGAGACGTCCGGCCACCTGTTCCAGGGCCGATTCAAGGGCGTGGTGATCCAGAAGGATGAGGACGTTGCGGAGACGGTGCGTTACCTGCATCTGAATCCGGTGCGTGTCGCCGCGTTGGGCTTGGGAAAACCGGATTGGGCGCGCGCAAAGGTGGCCGCGATCGAGGACCCCGGGGCCGACCTGGTGTCGCGTCGGTTGAAGACGCTGGAAACCTATCCGTGGAGTTCGTGGCAGGTGTACGGCGGCAAGGAGACGGCACCGAAATGGTTGGAGACCGGATTCGTTCGTCGGGCCAACGGCGGTCGGAGCGTGAAGGAACAGTCTGCAGCCCTCCGGGCGTACACGGAGGCTCCGCTGCGACAGGGGCGACTGGACGATCCATGGGACCGCGTGATCGGTGGGGCGGTGCTGGGCGATGCGGATCATGCCAAGCGACTGTTCGCCGAAGCCAAGGCCGACGTTCGCGTCAATGCCCAGGAACAGACCGAGGCGCGGAAGCTGTCGCGTGTCGGGCGGGTGCCGTGGGAGACGCTGGTGAAATGGGCGGAAGAAGAAGCCGAGGTGAAGTGGGAGGAGGCCCTCCAGCAGTACGGCGACTGGACCCGGGACGCGGTGTTGTACCTCGCCGTCCGC
>JAIXZE010000020.1 GCA_027489875.1 Verrucomicrobiales bacterium | reverse complement strand
CGACGGCCTCCTCGCAAGCCAAACGGCTTAAGCGCCTGCAGGAACAAGCCGCAGCGATGGGGATGCAACTCCTTCCCGCGGCTTCATGAGGCGAGTGTGTTAGTCAGGAGCAAAAAAGGGTCCCAAAACCCGGTCGACCCGGAGAGTAACCGGGTGATTTAGTCAGGAGAGGCGAAGTGCAGTGCGCGGTCCATGCCGGTGTCGAGGTGCGGAGCACCGGCAGAAGGTAGCCCAGCGCGTGAGCGCTGGGTTTCGGCGCTTTGAGGCATGAGCCCCGGAGGGGCGACAGAATCCCTTATCGGCCTTGCTTGGCGGTGCCTCATCCAGCCCCAACGGGGCGAACCAAGGCAGCCCGGGGCATCGCCCTGGGAACACGGTCCCGAAATGAACACGAGCCCTGAAAGGGCACACGGGACAGGGTGCATGTGGTCACCGTTCGCCCCGTTGGGGCGAGGTGTCATGGGGGTGGGGGTGACCCAGGGTTCCGCTTCGCTCCACCGCTGGGCTGTCGCCGTGCGCCGCGTTGCGGCAGGGGCGGGCGCAGGATGGATGCCGAGGGGACGCATCGGCCCTCGTGCCCCGAAGGGGCAGCCGGTGAAAGCCAATACGGGGTGGAACCCCGGGGACCACGCCACACAACGACCTCTGTGCCCTGAAAGGGCACACGGGACAGGGTGCGTGTGGTCACCGTTCGCCCCGTTGGGGCGAGGTGTCATGGGGTGGGGTGACCCAGGGTTCCGCTCCGCTCCACCCTGGGCTTTCTCCGTGCGCCGCGTTGCGGCAACTGGAGACTGGAAACTGGGAACTCCCTTGCCCCCCTTCCTAGGACCGAGGTCGGATCCTACGACGCCCTTCGCCGGACTGAGGTCGGATTCCTCCAACCCGTCTGCACCGGGTAGACCAGACGCCGTCATCCGAAATGAAAACGCACTTCAAATCCGGCATCACGGCAAGCCTGGCAGCCCTCACGCTGGCCTCACCCATCGCCAGCGCAGCCACCCACACCTGGAACGGCACTGGTTTCTTCGGGAACACCACGCGCACCTGGAGCGACCCGTTCAACTGGACCGGAGGCGCACCCTCCACCAACGAAGCCCCACCGGTGATTCTGGTGTTCCCGGACACCGCCACGGAGAAGCTGTCGACCAACGACCTCGCAGGTCTGGTCGTGGACGAAATCCGGATCACCGGCAGCAACTATACCCTTTTCGGCAAGAACCCCGGAAACATCGTCACGCTCGCCGGCGGTGCGCTGGTGTCCTCGACTGGATCCGGCAACAAGATCCATTCCTCCCTGTCCTTGCAGTTGAGCAGCGGACGAAACATCAACGAGATCTCCGTCGCCACCAACCAGACCCTCCGGATCGAGAGCGTCCTCCGCGGTGCCGGCGGTTTCTCCAAGATCGGCGGCGGCATCCTCGTGCTCGATTCCGTGGTTACTTCCCTCTACTCGGGCACCACCCGCGTTGAAGCCGGACGTCTCGACCTGGGCGTCGGAATCCTCGCCGGAGCCCCTGCCATCCCCGGCGACCTCGTCATCGGAACCTTCGGCGGGAGTGTCCCGGCTGAGGTGCGATACCTCGCCGCGGACCAGATCGCCGATGGCGCGAACATCACCGTGAATGACTCCGGGATGCTCCAGACCGCCGGCTTCACTGACACCATCGGGCCTCTCACGATCAACGGAGGCCGGCTCTACACCGATGGGGCCCTCGTCACACTCAATGGCGATCTTGTCTCCTCCGGTTCGTCCGTCATCGATGGTGCGATCTCCCTCGGCTCGACCAACCGCAACTTCACCGTCACCGACAGCCTTTCGGTCTCCGCCGTGATCTCCGGCGCGGAAGGGGCGGGCATCGTAAAGAAAGGTGCCGGGCACCTCAGCCTCGGTGGTGCCAATACCTACAGCGGTCCTGTCCACGTGCAGGCGGGCAGCGTTACCGCCGACCACACCAAAGCCTTCGGGACTCCGGCCGGCGGCGTCCGCGTGGAATCCGATGCGATCCTGAACATCGGCGCATTCAAGGGGGTCACCGGTGAATCGCTGTGGATGGGTGGCAACAGTCCCACCGCCCCGGGTGACCTGAACCTCAGCAACAATTCCTTCTGGAACGGTCCCGTCCATCTCGAGGGCATGACCGTTGTTCTCGCCAACGGAAGCCCCAGCACGGCCTCGATCAACGGCCCCATCTCTGGACCCGGCATGCTCCTGAAGAGCGGAAGTGCGCCACTGGTTCTTGGAGGTACCGAACCCAATACCCACGGCGGCTTGCAAGTGCCTCGGGGCGATCTTTACCTCGCCAAGCCTTCGGGCGTCGCCGCCACGGGCGGCATGACCATCGTCGGACAACCCCAGGCCGGCATGAGCACTGGACGCCTCATCCTGAACGCATCGCATCAGATACCGGACAATGTCCTGCTCAACATCCTCAAGACGGGAACCCTTGAAGTAGGAGCCCATACCGAGGTCGTGGGCACCCTGAATGGAACGGGCACCATCCAACTGAACGGTGGCAGCTTCGCTTTCGATTTCGGCCCGAACTCCGGAAATTACGATTTCGATGGAACGCTCAACGGAACCGGTCCCTCGATCTTCACCAAGTCGGGCACCAAGCCCTACGCGTTGACGGCGAGCGGCAACTTCGCTGGCAAACTCCTGGTCTCAGCCGGCGAACTCAACCTGAACGGCACCCTCCCCAACGCCACCGTCGAGGTCAGCACCGGTGCCCTACTCACGGGCGAACCCATCATCGACACGCTCACCGTGAAGTCCGGCGGCACCGTCTCGCCGGGCAAGTTCGGACCCGGCCGCATCATCGTCGACAACGACCTCAACCTGGAGGTCGGAGCCATCTATGATGCCCACGTCAATGGCACCACCGCGGGTACCGGCTATGACCAGATCCGCGTCCAGGACAAGACCACGGTCAGCGGGGCCGTGCTCGACGTCGAGGTCCACAACATCGTGCCGACGGGCCAGGAGATTGCCCTCATCGAGACCCTCTCCGTCCAACTGATCTCAGGCACCTTCGAGGGCAAGCCCGCCAACTCGACCTTCAACACCAGCGCCGGCACTTTCACCGCCAAGTACAACGGCGGAAACGGCAACGAGTTCGTCCTCGTCAGCGGCCAACCGAGCCCGGTCATCACCCGCTTCGCCGGCCAGACCCCGATCATGGAAGGCGCGGTCATGACCCTCAACGGCCTCTATGAATGGCCCGACCTTCAGGCCACGCTGAAGCTCGTCGTCAACTGGGGCGACGGCACACCCAACACCACGAACAACGTCACCGGCGGCACCTTCGCCATCGGCCACAAGTATGCCGACGATTCGCCGACTGGATCCGCGGAGACCTCCCGCGCGATCACGGCACATCTCTTCAGCCCGACGGGCATCTCTTCAATCCAGGCCTACGACCCCGTGCTCGTCACCAACCGCGCGCCGGTCTTCTTCCCTGGCCCGCCCAAGGTCCTCGCTTCCGGCGAATCCCTCATCCAGTTCATCGACATCGTCGATCCCGGTGCCGACACCTTCACCGCGTTCGTCGACTGGGGTGACGCCCCGGGCCCCGTGGTTGTCCCGGTCGGCGAAGACCGCAAGGTCCGCCTCGCCCACACCTATCCCGGTGACGGTGTCTACCGCATCAAGATGACGGTGAAGGATGACGACAACGGCGAGTTCACGTGGGAATGGCCGGTCTTCGTGGGCCTCAAGCTCGCCATCGAATCCGCCCCCAACAATCAGGTGAAGCTCTCGTGGAGCAGCCACTTCCCCGGCCTCCTGGTCCAGGCGAACTCGGAGGTCTCCAATTCGGAATGGCAGACCCTCCAGAACACCCCGCAACTCGTCGGCGACCGCTACACGGTCCTCCTCCCCGTGGACGACGACCAGCGCCTCTTCCGTCTGATGCGCCCATAGTCCCGCATCCACAGCCCTGAACACGGCGCCGCGGCGAAAGCCCCGGCGCCTTTTCTGTTTCTCCAAGGCTCCCGGAATGGGGTTTATCTCGCCGATCTCGCCAGTTCTTCGCCCGACTGACGCCAGGTTGTGACGGTGCCAGTACGAGGATCGCCGGATGTTGAGACGCTTTTGTCTTCTGGGAATGGCCTTGCCCTGTGTGGCCCAACTTCCCGGACCCGGTGAGGAAAACACGCTGCTCCCCAATGGTTGGAAGCTGAGCCCGGCAGGGCGGCACGTGACGACCTCGGATTACGTTCTGGGTCTGACGCCGGCCCCGGATGGCCGAGCCCTGATCGGACTCCACAGCGGGTTCAATCCGCACGGCCTCGTCGTCCTGAAACCCGACGGCTCGGAGATCCGCCAGAAGATTCCCCTGCGCTCGGCGTGGATGGGCCTGGCGTGGAAGCCGGACGGCACAGGCCTTTTCGTTTCCGGCGGGAACGCCAGTGGCGGAAAGAAGCCCGAAACGGCCCCGATCTATGCGTTCAGCTATCACCAAGGGACGCTGGGAACCGAACCCACGGCACGTTTCACAAACTCCCTCCCGGGCACCCAGGTTTATTGGGCGGGATTGGCCCATCACCCCCGCCAACCCATCCTGTACGCTGTCAATCGCGGCACCACGGCCGAGCCCGGCCAGGTCGTGGCTTTCGATACACGGGATGGGCACATCCTGGGACAGGTGGGCACCGAAGTGACACCGTGCGATGCGGTGCTCAATCCCGCGGGCGACACCCTCTACGTCTCCAACTGGTCCAGCCGTTCCATCAGCGTCATCGACACCGCCAGCCTGTCCGTCAAGGCAACCATCCCGGTCGGCGTGAATCCAAATGACCTGTTGCTCGCTCGCGACGGTCGGTTGTTCGTCGCGTGCGGAAACGAGAACTCGGTCTATGTCGTGGATACCCGCGAAGGCCGCCCCATTGAAACCCTCCGCACCTCCCTGCATCCACGGGCACCGGTCGGATCGACACCGAATGCCCTCACGCTGGATCGGGACGAGCGGATTCTGTTCGTGGCCAACGCCGACAACCACAACGTCGCCGTGATCCACGTCGGCGAGCGCGAGGAGAGCAACCTTCTCGGGTTCATCCCGACAGCGTGGTATCCGTCCTCGCTGGCCCTGTCCCGGGACGGCCGGACGTTGCACATCGGCAGTGCGAAGGGCCTGGGAGGCTATTCGAACGAACGGGGACCCCATTCGCCGATCCGTGCCGACGGAGGCACGGCGGGCAAGGGCTCGGTCAAGTCCCTGCAGTCCGGCAGCGTGACCTCGCTTCCCCTGCGCGATCTCCGGCGGAAGCTTCCGGGCTATACGCGCCAGGTGCTCGCCAACACGCCCTATCGGGACGAACTGCTCGCCGCCGCGCGTCCACCTTCGGTCCAGCCGACCATCCTGCCGCGTCAGGTCGGCGTGGGGTCGCCGATCAAGCACGTCATCTACATCATCAAGGAGAACCGGACCTATGATCAGGTCTTCGGCGATCTGCCGCAGGGCAACGGCGATTCCCGCCTGACGCTCTTCGGACGTTCGGTCACGCCCAACCAGCATCGGCTGGCCGAGGAGTATCTGTTGTTCGACAACCTCTACTGCGACGCCGAGGTCAGCGTGGACGGGCATTCCTGGTCCAATTCAGGGTACGCCACCGACTTCAATGAAAAGCTCTGGCCTCCCAATTACGGCGGCATCAGCAAGGCTTCTCCGGCTCCGGCACACGTCCCGTCTTCGGGGCATCTGTGGGACCTCGCCGCACGGAAAGGACTGACCTACCGAAGCTACGGGGAATATGCCGCGCGCACGAGCGACGGTGGGCAGATGGATGCGGCACCCGGGGTGTCCGGACTGGTCGGCCATGTCTGTCCGAAGTACCGGCTCGCCGGGATGCGGGATACCGACAATGTCCGCGTGTTTCTCGAGGAATTCGAGGAGTACGAGCAGAACTTCGATGCCCCCAAGGCTCAGAAGCGGCTGCCGAACTTCATCGTGATGAGCCTCGGCGAAGACCATACCCAGGGAACCAAGGCGGGAGCGCCGACTCCCGTGGCGGCCGTGGCGAACAATGACTGGGCACTGGGACAACTGGTGGAACGTGTGACGCGCAGCAAGTACTGGCCCCAGACAGCGATCTTCGTCATCGAGGACGACGCCCAGGATGGCGCGGATCACGTCGATGCACGGCGCACCACCGGACTGGTGATCAGCCCGTACAGCCGTCGTGGAATCGTCGACAGCACGCTGTACACCACCAGTTCCATGCTCCGGAGCATGGAATTGCTGCTGGGCTTGCCCCCGATGACCCAGCACGACGCCGCGGCAACACCGATGTACCCGGCGTTCGGTGGAACCTTCGATACCACGCCCTACGTGCTTCAACCGCCCCAGGTCGACGTGAACGCCAAGAACACCAAGGAATCCCCCGGTGCCGCAGAGTCCGCCGCGATGGATTTCTCGGATTACGACCTGACCCCGATGCTCGCCCTGAACGAAATCCTCTGGCGCAGCGTGAAGGGCGAGGGTGTCCCGATGCCGCTTCCAGTGCGCGGGTTCCACGCCCGGCCTTGAGCCGCGTGCGGTTCAAACGCGATCAACGCGGGGTGGGGAAACCGGGTCGGGCATAGACCATTTCCCCGCCCACGAAGGTCGCATCCACCCGCACGTCCTTGATCGAGGTAGGAGCCACCTTGCGCGGATCCGCGGCCAGCAGGACGAAGTCCGCGAGCAGTCCCGGCCGGATGCTGCCCTTGTCGGACTCCTGCCGCGTGGCATAGGCCCCGCCCACGGTCCACATCCGGAGCGCGGTCTCGACGGACACCTGTTGAGAGGCGCCGTAGACCTTGCCGACCGCCGTGGCGCGGGTGACGAGGCTCTGCACCCGGCGCATCGGTTTCGCGGCGCTCACCGGGAAGTCGGAATTGCCTGCCACCACGATCCCGAGCGCGTCGGCCGAGGCGTTGGGATGCATGAAATCCCAGCGCCAGGAGCCGTATTCCTCGAGTTTGTCGCCGTGCTCGTAAATGTAGGAATGCAGCGCGAAGACCACCCCGAGCGCCTTTGCCCGGCGCTGCAGTTCCGGCGGATTCACGCTCGCGTGCTCAATCCGGAACCGGTGATCCGAAAGCGGACGGGCCGTGAGGGCACGCTCGAAGGCGTCCAGCACCATGGTGATCTCGCGGTCGCCGTTGGCATGGACCGCGGGTTGGAGTCCTGCCCGGTGGATCCGCAGGATCAAGGTGTCCAACTCGTCCTGACTCCGCGCAGGCGGGATCCCGAAATAGTCCCGCTGGCCGGTGGCAGGATTGATCCGGTCGTACGGCTTCGACAGCCAGCAGGTGCGACCCGAAAGCGAGTTGCCATGCACCACCTTGATGCCAGCCAATCGCACCCAGTCGTTGCCCCATCCGGATTGGAGGCCCGCGGCTTCCATCCGGTCGAGATAGGCAGCCTGCATGAGGACGTTCACCCGGATCCGGGGCTTTCGACGCGCCAGGTCCTGATAAATCCGAAGCCGTTCCGGGGTGCCAGCGGCATCGGTGATGCTCGTGATGCCTTCCGCCAGAAAGTTGTCCAGGCATCGCTGGTAGGCGTCCAACTGCTCTTCCCAAGCGGGCTCGGATGTCTTGGGCCCCGCAGCTTCAACCAACCGCAATGCCGGCGGTTCACGGAGCAGCCCGTTCGGCTCCCCGTCGTCGCGCCGTCCGAGGCTGCCGCCCGCAGGATCCGGGGTCTCTGCGGTCAACCGGGCGGCCTTCAACACGACGCTGTTCACAGCCCAGAGATGACCGCTCGAGTGCCGCAGCAGGATCGGATGCTGGGTGCTGATTCCATCGAGCAGGTCGCGATCCGGGTGTCCCCCCAGCTTGGTGTCCTGGTAGTTGAAGCCACGGACCCACTGCCCGGGAGGCGTTCGCTCGGCCTTGCGCCGAAGGGCCGCGACCGCCGCAGCCCGGTCCGGGACGCGCTCGGGATCCAGATCGACTTCCGCGTGGATCGAATCCTCCGGGTATTCGGCACGCGGGTGCAGGTGGGCGTCGTTGAATCCCGGCACCAAGGCGCGTCCCCCGGCGTCCACCACCCGGGTGTTCGGACCCCGCAACGCCAGCACTTCCGTGTCGGTTCCGATCGCGACGATCCGACCCTGCAGGACGGCCACCGCCTCGGCGACGGGGTTGGTGGGATCCTGGGAGAGCACCACGGCGTGATGAATGATCAGGCTGGGTGAAGTGATCGCCGCCGATGCCTCGCCCAGGGAGACTAGCAATCCGAGGGAAAGGGCCAGGAAACGGGTGGCGCGGGTAATGAACATTCGAGGCATTTGAGGAAAGTCTGATCCCGCCCGGATCGGGCGGCACGCAACGTTCAGGCAACGGCAGGCCAGGCACGTTAACCCAAGCGCCCGGATGGCGCTTCCTTCGTTGCTTTCGACCCCCTAAACCGCGCTGGATCCCGCACTTCTCCCGGCGCAAGCTGCCTCCAAGACCAATGCGACTGCTTCTCCAACGCGTTTCCGAAGCCCGCGTCACGGTCGACGCACGCATCACCGGCGAGATCGCCCACGGACTGCTGATCTTCATCGGCATCGAACCCGCCGACACCGCTGAAGACATCGAGTGGCTCGCCGCGAAGGCGATGAACCTCCGCATCTTCAACGACGACGCCGGCGTCATGAACCGCTCCGTACTCGACGTCGACGGCGGCATCCTCCTCGTCTCGCAATTCACCCTTCACGCCAGCACCCGCAAGGGCAACCGTCCCTCCTACAGCGCCGCCGCCCGACCCGAGATCGCCATCCCGCTCTACGAATCCTTCCACCAGCGCCTCACCACGCTCCTCGGCCGCCCCATCCCCACCGGCATCTTCGGTGCCGACATGAAGGTCCATCTCCTCAACGACGGCCCAGTCACCCTCTGGATCGATTCGAAGCAACGTGAGTAACGATTCCAAGGGACCGGATCCTGCAAAACTGTCCCGGTGGTCAGGACTGCTGGGCCTCGGTTGCCTTTTGTTCTTCGCCCTGACGGCGACCAACAAGGGCAACGCTCCGATCACCGACTTCAGCTGCCTGATGCTGTTGCCCACCGGGGCGTTCGGCATTGTCACCTACGCAGCCCGCCGTCGAGAGGGTCCTCCGGTCGGCATCTTCTGGCTGATCCTCCCAATCCTCCTGCTGGTGGCCTTTTTCTGGATCCTGCTCCTGGGTGGGATCATCCGATTCCTCGTTTCGATCCTCGTTCCCTGAGCCCAGCTCACCGCCTTTCACCGAGCGCTTCCACCCATCATCCACTCGCATGCCTACCACCAATCCACTCAAGCGTGTCGTTGAGGGCATCGCTGCCGCACGGGAACGACACATCGCCCGCCATCGCCCCTCCGGCTTTCGCTTCGCCCTCGCCGACCGGGTCGGATTCCTCCACCCCAACCACTGGGACGCCGTCACCGGCGATCGCCGCTTCTTCCTCCGGCGTCCGATCCTTGAGGCGATCGAACAGAACTGCCCGGCGAACCTCTCGCCCCGCTACGCCCTGCTCTACGATCAGGAATCTCCCGTTGCCGCAGTCGCTGCGCAGTTGGTGGACGTCTCCGGCGCGAATGTGTGGAACAAGACCTCTGAGGCAACGGAGAAGAAGGGGCGCACACTGTCCCGTGCGCTCGCTCCCGCTGCGCAAAGACTGGTGGCACGACTCGAACAACGGGCACTCGTCGCCGGCAACCTCATGTCATGGGGTTTCAACGGCATCGCCTTCGCCGACGGAATCAACCCCGCCGACGTCTGGCCGGGAATCGCCGAGGCTCTCTATCGCATCCGTCGCGCCGAGAACCTCGCTGGCCAGACCGACCTGATCCTCGTCAAGGACGTCACGCCATCCGAACCCCACGCCGAGGCCCTGCGGACCTTCAGCTATCGCCCTCTGGAGACCGAACCCAACATGGTCCTCCAGATCGATCCCGCCTGGAACTCTTACGACGACTACCTCGGCGCACTCGACGCCAAGTACCGACGCAATGCGCGTGACCAGATCAAGAAGCTCGCCGCAGCCGGATGCAGGTTCGAGACGCTCTCCGACCTCACCCCGCACACAGCGGAGATCCATCGGCTCTACAAGACGATCCAATCGAACGCTTCCGTGAAGCTGGTCTCGTTGCCTGAATCATTCCTCCCGGCATTGGCCAAGGCCGCGCCCGATCACTTCCGGTGCTCGATCATCCGCCGCGGCGAACAGATCCTAGGCTTCATCTCCTCTCTCCGCGATGGAGACACCGCCGTCGGGTACTACATCGGCTTCGACCGTGATGCCGCCGCGGAAGGCATCCCGCTCTACCTCCGCCTGCTCCACGCCACCATCGCCGACGCGATCAACTGGCGCTGCAAGCGGCTTTCGCTCGGGCGCACTGCCCTCGAGCCCAAGGCCGCCCTCGGCGCAAAGCCGGAACCCATGTCCGTCTGGCTGCGGCACCGCGTCCCCGCGATGAACTGGCTGGTCCGCGGCATGCTCGACGCCGTGCCTCACGCCGAAGCACCGGAGCGCAATCCCTTCAAAAACACCAAACCGGATCCTTCAACGAGCCCACCCAAGACCAATCCCGGGAATGGATCGGGAACCTAGCCTGTCCCTCCTTCACCCATCACGGCCGCCCATCCTCAACACGCGCCCCCTCCAACGCCGGGTCATCGAGGTCCAGCCGGTACAGGATCTGGTTGTAGTCGTATCGGGCCGTGGGCACCGGCCGGTCCGCGAACTGCATCGTGTACGTCCCCTCGAACAACAACACCGGCGAGTCCGCAGCCGTGGACTCCGGATGCAGGCGTGGATTGTAGAAGGTGTAGTTTTCGTGGCTGAGCACCCTGACCGCCGGCCCCCATGGTCCAGTCGGTGACTTTGCCTCCGCATACCACAGTTCCCCGAAGGCGGACGGTTTCCCGAACTTCTCCATGAAGACCGTCACCCATCGGCGGCGATAGGCGTTCCACGCGATTGATCCGCTGTGGGGCTTCACCTCCTCACCGCTTCCCGCCGCCTTCAACACCTCCTGCGGTTCGAGCACCTCCCACGTCTTCGGATCCTGCCACGACTCGAATCGTGCGGGGCAACGCAGGGTTGGGAATGGATTGCCGAACAGGAGCCACTCGCGACCGCCCTCATCCCGCCATGTCACCGGATGGCCCTCCGGCATGGGTGGCGGCTTCGGCACAGCGTCGGTCTTCGTCCAGACCTGCCGCAGCGGTTCGAATTTCTGATCCTCCTCATTCCAGACGCACAGACCCGACTCGTACGCCTCCAGCGGCGGCTTGATCTTCACGTAGGACGCAACCAAACGCGCCTCACCCGACGCATCCGGAATGCTGGCCAATCCGCTCAGCCAGGTCGGCCCACTTCCGGGCATCCGCGCGATCGCCCGCGGCTTCCCGGCTGCATCCCGGAACAACTTCAGAACCGGCCCCGGCCGAAGCGGAGGCTCGAATCGATCCAACGGCTGGACGGTGGACGTCGCCCCTGTCGAATCGAAGATCCCCAAGGGATATCCCGCCAAGGACGTGTCGCCCCACACCCAAAACAGGCGTCCACGGTGCACCGCATTCAGGACACTGTCGCACCCGAGCACTCCCGTCTCCACGGCGTTGCCGATGGGCTCCCCCAGACTCTGGCTCTCCGCAAACAACCCCGATCCGGTCAACCGGCCCAACCGCCGCGCCACGATGGAACGTTCAACCTCCACACGAATCCTTCCACCGGGCACCGGACGCAGCCGCACACCACGTTGGCCCAAGCCATCGCGCGGCACGCTGTAACCGTGGCCCGACACATCAAACCACACCTCCGTCCCCATCAACTCAGCGTCACAGAACGCGATGACGCCAGCGTTGTCCGTGACGAACCGCCGGTGGTGCGTCGTACGGAGTTCGACCAGAGGAACAGGCCACCCGCTTCCCTTCTCCACGACCTCGATGCGGCACGGTCCTTCCGCGGCATCGAGGCCCAAGGTCAACAATACCAGGCCCACGGACAGGATGGCGCGCGTGATGTGCCGGAACCGGTGCATGACGCGGCTTTGCATGCCGGCCTACTCCGCGTGATAGCCACGCCAGAGCCACACCAGCGTATCGGCCAACGTCTCCTCGAAGACCCTTCGGTCGCAATGTCCCGTTGCCTTGCTGAACACGTACCGATGGTCATAGCCCTTTTCCCGGAGGGCATCCGCGGTGCGGTTGCCGGCCATGACCCAGTTGTGCTGCGTGCTCTCGGGATCCTTCGCGCGCAGGTCATTCTCGGAGACATGCGTGAAGATCCGCAACGGCTTCTTCGGGCCATTCGCGATGAGCTTCATGCTGGAGTGATACTCCCACGCCCCGTACGGAAACTGTGCCTCTTCCGGAGCGTCATCATCCTGCTGGTCCACGAACGTCCCGGAGTACGCGATCACACGGCGGAACAGGTCCGGCCGGAACCACGCCATCGTCAATGCCGCCGCCCCACCCGAGCTGCATCCCATCGTGGCGCGCCCCCACGGATTGTCCGTGATGGCGAGCTTCGGGTAGGCCGCCCGGATCGCCGGATCCGCGAGCACCGCCACAAAGACCTCGTCGTTGATGAACCGCGCGAACCGATCCGACATCGTGTCGTACTCCAGACCGCGTTCGCTGTTCTTCCCATCGTTCCCACCGTTCTCCACCGCGATCACGATGAACGGCGGCAACCGACGCTCCGGATCCTTTGAGACCGTCAGGTTGTCGAGGGCGTTGCGCACCAACCCCAGCTGATCGGGTCCGTCGTGCGTGACCAGCACCGCGGCCTTCGTTCCGTCCCGATACGCTGCCGGGATATAGACGAAGATCCGACGTTCCGTGCGCACCGCCTTCTTCCATGGCTCCAGCGTCTTGTCGTCGCCCTTGAAGAGGCGGCTATCCGCCAACCGCATCTGGATTTCGAACTGTTTACCCTTCGGATTCCCTTGGTCCGTCAGGTCCATAGCCTTTGTATAAGTGGGGCCGATCACGAGGTTGCCGTTGCCATTCGTTCCCGGGTGCTCCCGATACGAACCGAACCCACCAGGGGTCTGACAACCGGCGGCAAGCGCGAGAAGGATCCCTGCGGCCATGGTGCTGGCGCAGATTCGAAACAGTGATGAACGGGGCATGGCTCAGGGGACTGCGAACCCTCGGCGCACACAAGCGGGAAGTCCGTGCAAACTCACCCTCTTGACGACCTCATTCGCGTGCACTACCCGATTCTCCATCCTTGGTGTTCAGGGTACTGCAACTGCGAAGTCGCAGTGCGCGACCCGGAACTTCGAGGCACAACCCAAACGTCCAGAAACCCGGTATCAACCATGAAAGCCGTTATCATTCCATGCCTCAGTCTGATTCCATTCGGACTGCTCGGCCAAAGCCCCGCCCAGAACCTCATGATCGCGAAGGAAGTCTTGCGAGCGCGGGACGCGATCCGTCCCATGACCATCGAGTTCCAGGGCAACATTGCCCTCAGCCGTTATACCCGCGAGGTCGTCGCGTGGGAGAAGGGCAAGCCCGACAGCCTCGTCCGCGTCTACCGCTACTCGTCGATCCATCCCGGGAAGTCCCTGTGGTATGAGGCGCGGTTGAGGCCCGGCATGACCAAACCGATCATCAACCTTGAGCCGTTCTTCATCGATAGCTACCAGAACCGCGACTATCAGTTCTTCTATAACACCGGGCCGTTTCGAAACGGGCTGGTGATCAAGGCGGCATGCGTCTTCCAGGCGTGGGCTTCCAATATCCGCCCCGTTGGGAACTTCCCAACCCAATATTACAACGCCACGGGAAGCTGGGAAGCCGTCCTCGCCTACCAGGCAACTTCCAAGATCAATTCCAATACCCCTCCCCATGAGAATGGTGAGAAGACCGTTGGCCCGACACAGGACGAGTATCGCAGGGTGCCGTTCCGCGCCGCAGGAGCCGTCTTCTTCACGCTGCCCGGGCAGAACCGTCACTTCGGATCGGTCATGAACCTGCTCAGTTACGATCCCCTGCTCGTTCCCGACCCTGCGAAGTTCGGCTGGACTGCTGGAGTTGATCAGTATGTCCGTCTCGTGCCGGACCCGTCCTTGAAGGAGTCCCCCCTGCCACCCGGAAGCTCGCCCACGGTCCCTTCGCCGATGACCAACGGCGCAGTCAACCTGTAGGAATCCCCAACCTTCCATGACCCACGGATCCGCAGAGATTTCCGGCCGATGAACCCGTGAACCAGATCCAGCACGCCCATCAAGATGGGCTTCCCGGATACACGGTTCACAGACTTCATCCGCCAACTCTGCGGGTCCTCTTTCCTCCCCTGCCCACCCCAAGAATGTACCGCGCATGAAGCCACCTGCATCCGTCCTTTTGATCCTCGCGTTCGCACTGGTCGTCAGTCTTTCGCTCTTCCGCTCGTCCACTCACAGATCCGATCCGACTCCCGTCAATGAAAGGGTGGAGGCTCCCAGCAACCCCACATCCTCAGAGGCACCGCCCAGTGCAAAGGCTTCTCGCTTCCCTTTGCTGCGACGGATGCCGGCGACACCCGCAGACAACCCACTCCAGACTTCCGCCGAGTCCCTGCTGCCCGGAAGCGCGCACACGCGCTCCATGCTGACGAACCTCTTCGTGATGACCACCCTTTCGGACACACTGCTCGCGCACCCGGATGCTTCCGATGCAGACTTGCTCGGGACACTTGTGGATCAGGGAATCCCAGCGCCGCACGCCCTCGAACTGCTCGCCCATTATCCGAAGGGAAACCTGACGCTTCCGAACCTCTACGAACGCGCCCGGCAGATTCCCGAACTGCGGTCGATCGAGGAGGCGGCCGAGCGTTGCGGCCTCCCTGCGGATCCGTCCAGCGACTGCCTGCTCGACTGCTTCCGGTTTGTCGCTGGTTCGGGCGAATTGCTGGACTTTCTTGGTGAGGTCCAGCGGACCTTGGCTGAAACACCGGATGCCGCCGGCTTCGCGGCAGAAACCGCCCGCCTGGCGAACGAGCAGGACGAGGCCCGCGGTGCCTTCCACAGCGCCTACCGGGAACGATTCCTCCTGCGGCATGGCCTCACGGAGGCGCAGTCCGAAGCCCTCCTCAACGAACTCGCAACCCGGAGGGCACCTTCGGCCACGACCGAACTCCTCTACGTCCCCCGAAGGAGTGCGCCCTGAGGCCAGAGTCCCGGGAAGACACCACACCGGATAGCCTCGTCTGCGACTCCACGTGGGTCTTCGACGAGGTCACGAGGCGGGCCCATCTTGACACTGCCCCCTTTTGGAAGCTTTCGGGGCGGCGATGTCCTCATCGCCTTGGGAAGGGCTTTGGAACGGCGACGAGGACGTCGCCTCCCCGTTGCATGCGGGCGCAGTGTCAAGATGCGCCCTCGCTTGGCTTCAATCTTCAATCTTGAATCTTCCAACTCCCCTCAAGGCTTCGGCTTTGCCTTGTCGAAGGCGTCCGCCAATGCGCTCAGGCCGCCGGCGTTCTCCCAACCCCGCGCTGGCGGACGTTGGCCGCCCTGAGGCCGACCACCCGATGGGCCACCGGGCCGTGGCCCGCCACCCGGCGGTCGCGGGGCCGCCGGCGACGTCCGGTTTTCCCGGGGGGCCGACGTCGGATTCGCCTTCATCGAGAGCGCGATCCGCTTCCTCTCAAGATCCACCTCCACCACGAACACCTGCACCTTCTGCCCGACCTTCACCACTTCGGAGGGATCCTTGATGAACCGATCCGCCAGCTGGCTGACGTGCACCAACCCGTCCTGATGCACCCCGATGTCCACGAACGCCCCGAAGGCCGTCACGTTCGTCACGATGCCCGGAACGCGCATCCCTGGCTTCAGGTCCTCCATCTTGTGGACCCCGTCCGCGAACGCAAACGCTTCGAACTTCTCACGCGGATCGCGGCCCGGCCGCGCCAGTTCGTTGAGGATGTCCTGCAACGTGGGCAAACCCAGGTCCTCGCTCACGTATTTCTCGGGCTTGATCTTCGCCCGTGCGCCAGCGTCCTTCAGCAGGTCGGCCACGCCGCAACCCAGGTCACGCGCCATCGTGTCCACCACCGGATACCGCTCCGGATGCACCGCGGAGGAATCCAGGGGATGTTCGCCACCCCGGATCCGCAGGAAGCCGGCACATTGCTCATACGCCTTCGGTCCCAGACGCGGAACCTGCAGCAGATCCTTGCGCGACTTGAACGGCCCGTTCGCATCCCGGTGCGCCACGATGTTCGCCGCCAGGGACGGTCCCAGGCCGGCCACGTACGAGAGCAATTGCCGACTCGCTGTGTTCAACTCCACACCGACCCGGTTCACACACGAAACGACCACGTCATCCAACCCCCGCTTGAGCAGGTTCGCGTCGACGTCGTGCTGGTACTGGCCGACACCAATCGACTTCGGATCCAGCTTCACCAGTTCGGCCAACGGATCCATCAGCCGCCGCCCGATGCTCACCGCACCGCGGACGGTAATGTCGTGGTTGGGGAACTCCTCGCGCGCGACCTCGGATGCGGAATAGATCGACGCCCCGGATTCGTTCACCAGCACGATGGCAATGGACGCCGGCAACTTGAGCGACCGCACGAACTGCTCCGTCTCCCGGCTCGCCGTGCCATTGCCAATGGCGATGGCCTCGATCTCAAACTTCGCGACCAAGGCCCGGATTGTCGTGCCCGCCTGCTGCGCCTCGCCGGCGGAGTGAGTCAGATGGACAACATCGTTGTGGACAAGCTTCCCCTGGCGATCCAGGCACACGAGCTTGCAACCCGTCCGGAACCCCGGATCGAGCGCGAGCACGTTCTTGCTCCCCAACGCCGACGCCAACAGCAACTCACGGAGGTTTTCTGCAAACACCCGGATCGCCTCCGCATCCGCCTTCTTCTTCGATTCCAGCCGGATCTCCGCCTCCATCGAGAAGGCCAGCAACCGCTTGTAGCCATCCTGCACCGCCAACCGCACCTGCTCGCCTGCCGGCTTGCCCGGGGCTTTCACGAAAAGCCCCTCCAACAGGTTCAGCGGCCCCTCCTCCGGCGGGTTGATCCGCACCAGCAGGATGCCCTCCGCCTCCCCGCGTCGGATCGCCAGCATGCGATGGCTCGGGATCTTCGCGACGGGTTCCGTCCAGTCGAAGTAATCCTTGAACTTCGCCCCCTCGGTCTCCTTCCCGGTCAAAACCTTCGACCGCACCGTCGCGTCCGCCCAGAACATCTCCCGCAACCGCGCCCGCGCCGTCGCATCCTCGCTCACCTGTTCCGCGATGATGTCCCGCGCACCGGCCAGCGCCGCCGCCACGTCCGCCACACCCTTGCCCGCATCGACGAATGCGGCCGCTTCCGCGAGCGGATCCGCCGTGGCCTGCTCCGCAAACAGCTTCACCGAAAGCGGCTCCAACCCTGCCTCACGGGCGATCGTCGCCCGGGTCCGCCGTTTTGGTCGGAATGGCGCGTAGAGATCCTCGAGTGTCGACAGGGAATCCGCCTCCTTCACGGCCTTCGCCAACGCATCCGTCAGCAGGTTGCGCTCCGCCAGGCTCTTCACGATCGCCTCCCGCCGCTGGTCGAGCTCCGCCAACTGCAACAACCGATCCCGGATCGATGTGATCGCCACCTCGTCGAGGCTCTCCGTCGCCTCCTTCCGGTAACGCGCGATGAAGGGGACGGTCCCCCCTTCACCAATCAGGCGCGCTGTGGCGGCAACCTGACGCGGGGCGATGTTCAACTCGGCGGCAATCCGGGCAACGTGGCTTTCGTTCATTTCTGCGGGTCGCGGTCTCTAGCCGTTCACCCCATCCCACGCAAGCAGCAGGAGGCTCAAGATTTCGGTTTCAAGTCGGAAGCCAAGGACAGGTTCCCCACCTCCCGCAGCGGAAGCGCCGTGATCCGGTCTGTGATCGCAGGGCGCAGGTTGCTTGGATTCACTCCACCCCAGGTTCCAGCCGATAGTAACGCGCTGCCGGGAGAGGACTGATCGGATCGCTGACTCCCGGCGGAGTCAGACCGAGTTCCCCGAACCAGATGGGCTGCCAATCGACAAGGTTCGTCGACGCGAGGAGATACCCCTGGAATCCGGGAGGACCGAAAAGGTCGGGCCGGGCCGAGGCACCCGTGGTGCCCGTGCCGTGGACGATCTTGATCGCCATCTCATCCGCCAACGTGAGGGTCGCGACGCCACCCGAAATGGTGCCCAAGCGATTGGAAACCACCACCGAGTAGTTCCCCATCTGTTCCTGCGACACATTGGGAAGACGGAGGACGCGATTCGTTGCCCCGGGTATGGATTCCCCTTCCTTGAACCACTGGTGCGACAACCGACCGCCACTGACGCGGGCCTGCAGTTCGACATTGGACCCGGCAGCAACCCGCAACGGTCCCAAAGGACGGACCACCACCGGCGGTCCGTTGGGTTCCATCGTGAGGACATCCACACCCGCACGCGTCGCTGCGGCAAAGATGTGTCCGCGATGCACCACGATGTCCTCAACGGCTCCACCCATCTGAAGCCGACCGACGGGAAAGACATGAGGAAGCGAACCGATATCGAACACATTGAAATGTTGGGGACGTCCCAGCGCAGGGACGCCGCCATCCAGCACCAGATCGTCCAGAAGCGCCATGCCCACGCTGTCGACCGGGGCCACATAACCACCCAGCTTCAGGGGATGCTTCGGACGGGACAGGTCGAACACATGCGGTACGATCCCGCCGGAAACCACCAATTGGTGCCAGCGCCATCGCAGCGTGTTCATGGGATCTCCGGTGAAGAGCGTCCCGATCCGAACGGGTCTTGAGGCGTCCGTGACATCCAGGA
The DNA here is from genome assembly GCA_027489875.1 of Verrucomicrobiales bacterium. Lineage (GTDB taxonomy): Bacteria > Verrucomicrobiota > Verrucomicrobiia > Limisphaerales > UBA9464 > UBA6176. Next base: position 35,616 of record JAIXZE010000020.1, on the reverse strand, counting down.
TATCAGCACTCGCAAGGGCGTTGACCAACACAGCCAGATTCCCCTGAACGGCGATCCCAGTCGCAGACTGCATCTGAAACTGACCCAACACGGTGATCGCGGATGGATCGCTGACGTCGAGGATGCTCATGCCGGACGTCCTTGCCGCGTAAACCCGATTCCCAACCACATCGAGATCCACGAATGCCTGCTGATTCGTGAACACCCCCAGTTCTCGGGGCGATGCAGCGTCCGAGACATCCAGAATCCTGAGCCCTTGAGTCCCCGCAGCCAGATAGGCCGTTGTCCCGTTGACGACCACATCCCGAACACGAAGTGCTGTGCCCACCCTTGGAAGCCGGTAACTGCCAAGGAATACCGGGGCAGCAGGAACGGAGACATCGTAAATCTCCAACCCTGCGACCAGAGAGGGGCCATCCCCCATTCCGACGAACAGGCGGTCGCCATCGACGGCCAACGCCAGCGCACTTCCACCGATCGGCACGTTCGCCACGCGCTGGATCGTCAACGCCGGTGGAATCACCACACGGGCCGTCCGGCTGGTGACCGACCCTTCAGAATTCGAGAGGACAACGTGGTAGGCCCCCGCATCCCCGGGCAATGCGTTGGTGAAGCTCAGCGTATTCCCCGTAGGTCCCGGGACCATCGGAGCCCCGTCCCTGAACCACTGGACCGCTCCGTTCGTACCGGCCGACCCAAGCACCCGGATGAACCCGGACGATCCTTCCACCAGCACCAGATCAGCCGGTGTGGCGGGCTCGGAAAGGACCGGCGGTGCAGCGATCAGCCGGAATGCAGCTGCAAAGCAAAGGAAGGCGAGGCCGGAGAGGCGAAAGGATGACCCGCACATGGTTGGCATTTACCTTTGGAAATCAGGACCGGCAAGCAGGGGATTGCGATGCGCGCATCCAGACACCATCGCCACGCTTGGGCGTCATGCGGGTGGGCTCCGCATCGAAAGGATTCCAGCTTGTCCAGGCTGTCCGTCGAATCCTTCCGATGACGCGTTGGGAAGGCGAGGGTTTACCAAAGGGCCATCCGCTGGTATGCATGGTCGCCAATTCAAGCACGACCAGCCCATATGATCCCCCGAAGGTTCAAAGCCAGGTGCCAAGGGTTCTCCCGTCTCGACCTGTTGGCGCTCCTGGCCACCGCCGCCCTGCTCGTACTCGTCGCAACGGCCATGGCCAGCACCCATCGGGTGACACCCGAGGTGATCCTCTGTCAGGAAAACCTCCGACGACTGGGCATCGCCTGGCGTTCCCATGGCGCGGAAAACCCGTTGCTCGCCCGTAATCCTTCCGGCAGTGGTGCCTCCACCGAAAACCCTGTCACGTCGGACGCGTGGGCCCTCGGCTGGATCGATTGGACCACCGCGCCGGACAATACCAACAACACCAAGATCCAGATCCCGGCTTTCCTCCCGTATATCGGCACGGACATCGGACTCTACCGTTGCCCGACTGACCGCTTCGTCTCGACCGCTCAGCGGAGCCGCGGTTGGCAGAACCGCACCCGCTCCTACGTCATGAACGGCCTCGTCAACCTGTCCACCACCGACATCCTTCCAGGCGGCTTCACCCGTTTCCGCACCCTCTCCGATTTCTCCAGCCCTTCCTCGACCTTCGTCTTCACCGAGGAACATCCCGACAGCATCAACGATCCCGTCTTCTTCGCGGATCCGTCGGGACGCTCCATTTATGACCTGCCCGCCTCGTTTCATGAAGGTGCCGCCACTTTCGCTTTCGCCGACAGTCATGTTGAAACCCGCAGGTGGATAAACTCCCGGCTCCGGCAGCCCGTCCGCTTCAGTACGTTCTCGCAGGTCACTGTCACTACCAACGATCCCGACCTGCGTTGGCTCAGCGAGCGAGCCAGCCAACCCCTGCGTTGACTCCAGAGCACTGCCTCCTTCCCAAGCCACGCAGCGGCCAATTCCAGCGCCCATGAGACTGACTTCCTTCCTGTCCGCCCTGCCCCTTCTCCTGGCGGCCTTCTCCCTCTCCGCCCGACAGATCACCTCGCCCGAGGTGCTCGCTTCCGTTCCGCCACCCCTTTCGGACGGGGACGCCGCCAGCGGAACCTCCCTCACCCCGCTCAGCCGCGGCTCTGGCCGATTCGTCTTCTTCCTCAGCACCGCCAGCAACCTGACCACCAACGACCTCAACGGCGGCATCCTCGACCTCTACCGCCACGACCTCCAGACCGACACCACCCAACTCGTCAGTACCCGAGCCTCGGACGGCCTCGCCGGCAACGGACCCGTCACCGGATTCAGTGCCTCCACCGACGGTCGCTGGGTCGCGTTCTCCAGCCGCGCTTCAGACCTCCTCCCCAATGACACCAACCGCGTCGAAGATATCTTCCTGCGCGACATGGACACCGGCGCGGTCCGGTGGGTCTCCCGCACCGCCGCTGGCGTCGCCAGCAATGCCGATTGCCGTATCCCGATCATCTCCGGCCCGGGCAACCACGTGTTGTTCGAAAGTACCGCTTCCAATCTGGCCACGGGATCGGACACCAACCGCACCACTGACGTATTCCTATGGGACCGCGCTTCCGGCGAGTCACGCCGCATCAGCAGCCGCACGAATGGTGCTGCCGGTTCCGGCATCGCCAGTTCCGCCCTCCTTTCCGATGACGGAGGCACTGTGGTGTTCCGCTACGCGGCAACCGATCTGGTCACAACGGGAAGCCAGATTGCCACGGACCTCCTCGTCTGGACTCGGGCAACGGGCACCCTCCGCCGCGTCCAACTGCCGGGTTCGCCGCCCGCGGGAGTCACGTGGGTCCTGACCACCTACAACGCGGCCTTGAGCGGTGATGGGCGATACCTTGCGTTCCTGGTTCCCAATGCGACCACGACTGCCGCAGCCCATGAAGGCATCTGGCGCGTCAACCTGAATGGCGGATCGCCTGTGCGCGCGTCGGGCACTTCTCTGGTCGGCACCGCCGCGGACATCTACCCGTCACAGGGCCCCGTGCTGGCCGTGGATGGTCTCCTGCTCGCCTTCAGCGCACGAAGCTCCTCAGCCGCCGCCGAGCGGATCCACGTCTGGGACGCCGTGCGCGGCGCGACCACCCTTGATGCGCGAAGACAGACGCCCACGCCCGGCACCGAGGAACCAGCAACCTCCTTCGACCCACTCCTGAGCCCGGATGGCAGGTATATCGCCTTCGCGACGGACGCAGCCGTTCCCGCCGCTGGAGTGCCGGTCGCACTCGGCCCCCGGCTATACATCCGTGAATTGCCATCCGGGCAAACATGGACGCCTGCCCCCGCCCTCATCCCTGACTTCTCGGACGTGTCACCGGAGTTCGCTCCCGATAGCCAGTCCCTGTTCTTCGACACCGTATTCCCCCTGCCCGGCGCCGCCGATCGCAATGCGTCCCCCGATGTGTACCAGTCATCCCCAAGGTTCGAGAACATCCGCCTCGTCAGCCACCGGGCCTCCGCTCTCGCCAACCTGACGGGCGATGCTCCCAGCCGGCTGGAATCATCCGCGTTCAGCGACGACGGGCGATTCATCGTGTTCACCAGCAGGGCCGAGAACCTCGTCGATGGCGACCAGAACCTTCGCCGCGATGTCTTCCTCCGCGACCTCGAGGAAGGCGTCCAGGTTCTCGTCAGTGTCGGCCTCGATGGGAAGCCCGCGAAGGGCGACTCGCGCCAACCCCGCATATCAGCGTCCGGCACCCGCGTCGCCTTCGTCAGCACGGCAACCAATCTGATCGCGAACGACACGAACGCCATCGGCGCCGTCTACGTCCGGGACCTCACGGATGGAACCACAACGCTCGTCAGCGCACGCGACCAGACCACGACGAAAAGCACATGGTCTGCGCGGAATCCCGTGATGAGCGCCGACGGCCAATGGGTCCTCTTCGAAAGTCAGGCGAACGACCTGGTCCCGGGCGTCAACACCACCACCCTCAAGTTGTTCCTTCGCCACCTCCCGACCCGTCGCACGATCCTGGTCAGTGGGACCCTGAGCCCCGCCTCGCCCGCCGATACCTTCGAAGGTTTCGGGGCCCAGATCAGCGGCGACGGATCGCGCGTGGCCTTTGTCACCCGCACCATCGCGTATATTTACAATGCCGACACGGGCCTTCGCGAACCTGCCCTGCCCGCCACGCCCAACCTGCCGGCATTCAGCGTGAGTCTCAGCCGCAATGGCCGCTTTCTCGCACTCCACGGTGCCTTCACGAGTGCCTCCGAGCAGAAGGCGATCTACTGGCGCGATCTCAGCGGCACCTCCGTTGAACTCGTCGCCGTACAACCCTTCCAAGCCAATGGAATCCGGTTCTCCAACGTCTCCATCTCCGGGAATGGCGAGTTCGTCGCCTTCAACTCCAATTTCGCCTTTCCGGGGACGAACGACGACAACAACACCAACGACGTCTTCATCCGCGAAATGCCGTCCTTCAGGCTGACGCGCATCAGCACCGCCACGGGCCAATCCGGCCCGGGAAATGGCTTCTCCGATTCCCCCGTCATCAGCCACGACGGGAACCGGATCGCCTTCCGGAGCGCGGCCAGCAATCTGACCGACGGCGACACCAACGGCCTTCCCGACATCTTCGTGCACGACCGCCTGACCGGAACCACACGCCTGCTCTCGCGCCATCCAGTGACCGGTGCCTCGGCCAACGGTGCCTCCTCGCGTTCACAAATCAGCGCCAACGGCCGACGCATCGCCTTCGAATCCATCGCCTCGAATCTCGTGCCACAGGATCACAACCAGGAAGCCGACGTCTTCGTCACGTCCGTGGCCTCCGCAACCTCCCTCACGTTCGCCACGCTCACACCGGGACCCGATGGCCGCCTGCGATGGTCACTGCAAGGCGAGCCCGGTGCCCAGGTCGTCCTGCAGTCCAGTACCGACCTCAACGTCTGGACGCCCCTCTCCACCAATCGCCTGCCCGCCGAGGTGGAAGTGAACCCCGCCACCGGTGGCGACCTCCTCCTCCTCCGCGCCGTCCAAGGCAATTGACCCCCGCGCCACGGCACCTTTCCTCTCCCCTGTCCCCCCCAGCCGCGCACCGGAAACCCAAGGCGCATGGCTCTCCTTGAAGGCCGGGTTCCCCCACCCGGCATCCCATTCTGCAGGCCGGGTGCCCTCACCCGGCAGATCAAGGCAATGGGGTCGCGTTTAAATATTTTACATTTGGCGATGAACAACCCGCCTCAGCCCAAATGTACAATTTATGGACCCGACCCCATTGTTACCCGGCCGCGCCGGGTTCATCTGGGCGCGGGCCTGTTCGCAGCTGTTGCGGTCCCCTCACGCTCGAAGTCACTGAAGTTGCCATGGGCCCGGTTGACCCGGTGCGCGGAACCATCGATCAGGCAATAGATGCACTCCCAGGTGCCGTCAGGGAGTTGTCGGGGAAGCTTCTCACGAAACAGGATCATCTGTTCCTCGGAATCCCCGACGAGCCGTTCATGGAGGGGGAAGAACTCGAACATCTCCAACGGAAGGCCGCCAGGCAGGGTTCCATCGGCTGACAGTCGCAGCTCGCTCCGGATGTCATCGAACTTTCTTGGAAAGTGTTCCGTGATGTCCGTTGCGAAGACCCTCGCCGCCAACCAAAGGCTCTTCATCGTGCCCATGATCTGTGTGGATCTCGCTTGAGCTTCCCGCATCTGGATCGCGAGGGCTGCGGTATTCAGCTTAGGTTCGTTTGTCGCTGTTGAAACCGCCGACGCTCGGCGCAGTTGGGCGACTTCGCCACGCAGGCGGAGAAGTTCATCCTGCAGTTCCCGCAGTCGGGTCAGGTTGTCCGAATCAACCGTGGGTGCCACGGCCGTGGATTGAACGGGTGCCGACGCCGCAACCAGTTGACTTCTCAGTGCAGCATTCTCCTCCGCCAATTGGACGAGGCTGCGCTGCTGCCAGACGATCCAGCCTGCAAACGCAGCAGCGCCCACGATTCCCACAGTGAGCTTTGTTTTCATGAGCAAAACGATCGCAGCAGTCCCGCTGGCCGTTCCGGCGGCGGCGAGGGCACCGGCAGCCACAGGACCAGCGAGCGCCAACGGGGCGGCTTGGGCACCGGCGAAACCCAAGGCGGCAACGACCATCCCACCGCTGACGTCGAGTCCGCGGCGGCGGAAACTTTCCCGCAACTTCTCCAGCGCCCGGCTGACCCGCTTCTGGGCAGCGTCTTCACCGGTACCCAGTGCCGCCCCCACTTCAGCAAGACTTCGTCCGGCCAGAAACCGCAACACCACGGCATCCCGGTCGATCTCCGGCAATTCGGCAAGGGCTTCATCCAGCAAGGGTTGAAGCTCGCCCACGGCCTGGGATTCGTCCGGACCGGCGGACGGGATGGTGATTGGAGTCATGGCAATTCGCTCCCGCTGGGACCGACGAATCTCCCCGCGGACCTGCTTGGCGGCAGCGAGACAGGCAGCCCGATGAAGCCAGCCGGCGATCACCGTTTCCGACGGCAACGTCCGGGCCTTACGGGCAAGGTCGGTGAAGACCAGTTGGGACACATCCTTTGCCAGTTCGGCGTTGCCGCCCAACCGGTGGGCTGCCGACCAGACGAGGTTGATGTGGCGTCGAACCAGCTCCGTGAAAGCCTCGTCGGAACCGTGGTCGGCGTAGCGGCGGAGCAGTTCATGATCGGCATCGGCGTGCATCGGTCTTTCGTCATGTAACACCCGCCGAAAGGGAAATCCGACACGGTTTCCTCCAGTACCATCCGAGGCTGCATCCGACTGGCACAGACGAATCGTTGCCCCCCCCAACGCGACCTCGCGCCGAGGAAATTGAAGAGGTAGCCCGGGCAAGACCTAGCATGGAGATTTACGCGAATGTCACCACCTGCTAAAACTCCACAATGATTCAGCCGGAAGATCTGGTTGGAGGCGAATGGGCCGAATGGTATCGGCTGACGCCGCTGCAACGCTGGTTGGAAAGCGAGAAACTCTGGCAGACTTACCTCGCACTGGGAGGCTCACTTGATCCCGAACCCGATTCTCAAAGTCCTTTCTTCGATGCGCAGCAACGGGGTCCGCGCACTCCTCATGGGCGGCCAAGCGTGCGTGTTCTACGGCGCGGCCGAGTTTAGCCGCGACACCGACCTCGCGGTCCTTGCGGACGACCTGAACTTGGAACGGCTGGCAAAGGCCTTGGCCGAACTGGAAGCCACAGCAATTGCCGTCCCGCCATTTCTCGCGGACTACCTTCATCGCGGCCACGCCGTTCATTTCAGGTGCATGCACCCCGAAGCGTACCGCATGCGGGTGGACGTCATGTCCACGATGCGAGGGGTGGCCCCGTTTCCTCAGCTCTGGAAGCGGCGTACACAAATCGAACTTCCTGGAGGAAGCCTGTGCGACCTCCTCTCGCTCCCGGACTTGGTCCAGGCGAAGAAAACTCAGCGCGACAAGGATTGGCCGATGATCCGCCGACTGGTCGAGGCTCACTACTTCGAGAACCAGCAAGCTCCCAACCCATCCCAGGTCCGCTTCTGGTTTCGTGAACTACGCACCCCCGAGCTTCTGACTGAACTGGGCCTGCGCTTCCCCTCGTTGCGACTCCGTGCCTCAACGGCGCGGCCTTTGCTGAACCTCATCCCCGATCCAGCACGACTTGAACAGGCACTGGTAGAGGAGGAAATGCACGAGCGACGGCGAGATCGAGACTACTGGCTTCCACTCAAGTCGGAGTTGGAAAGGTTACGCCACGCGGACTGAGCATTGCTGACTGCCCAGACCCGCTAGAGCGCAGTTCGATCCCGAGGCTCATAGAAGGCCAACCAAAGCCCACGCCGGGCGATCCAGGAACCCGTGCTCGCGAAGCAGCGAAGCAACTCCAGGATCGGTGGCGACCCGCCCGTGAGTAGTCTTCCATCATGACGATGATTCCCGGAGCTACGTACCTCCGTCAAGGTGGCTGACCCGCACCGCGCGGCGATGCCTCATCGCCCCACAACTCCGTGAACGCCTCGTCGCTACCATGGTCGGCGTAGCGGCGGAACAGTTCATGATCGGCATCGGCGTGCATCGGTTTTTCGGTAGGTAACAACCGCCGGACCGCGCAGCAATCTGGCAACTGACGTCTGGTAACTGGGAACTCCCTCCACGGATCCGGTGAACACCCCATGCCTCTTCGCGCCCCGCGCAGGGCACGATCCGAATGGGGATGGCCGCAGGCCGGGCCAATGCCTCCCCGGCTCCATCACCCACCGCACTCGCCGATGCCATGAACCGTAAGCCCTCCCTGAATCCCGAACCACCGCGCACGCTCATGGCCCGCCCTCACCGGGATCCCCCCGCGCCATGATCTTTGCCACCCCGCGACGCCTCCATGCGCTGGTGCTGCTGCTCGCCATCGGTCTGGGGTTCTACCTCTGCTACCGGCTGGCGGTGCCCTTCCTGCCGCCGCTGGTCTGGGCCGGATCCCTCGCGATCCTCTTTGCTCCGCTGCAAGGCTGGCTCGAACGACACATCCCACACCGGGGCCTCGCTGCGTTGGTTGCGGTCCTGGGCATCGGATGCCTCGTCGTGATCCCGGCGGTGTTCGTGGGACAGACCCTCATCCAACAGGCAACCGCCGGAGCCCAGGCTGTCGAGGCCCGCGTGGTTTCCGGTGAATGGCGACGCGCACTCGAACACCAGCCGCGGCTGGCACCCTGGGTCCGGCGCATCGACCGGAACATCGACCTCCCTGGACTCGCCACATCCCTCAATTCCTGGCTCACAACGACCGCGGGAAGCCTGGTGCGTGGCTCCTTCCTCCAGGCCATCGACTTCTGCCTGACCTTCTATCTCCTGTTCTTCTTCCTCCGCGACCGTGACGCCGCGATCGCCTTCCTCCTTTCAGCGTCCCCGCTCTCCAACCACGCCACCCACCGACTCCTCGGGCGGGTCAGCGACACCGTCCATGCCGGCGTCTACGGGAGCCTTGCCGTTGCCGGCGCGCAGGGATTGCTGGGCGGACTGATGTTCTGGTGGCTGGGGTTGCCGGCCCCATTGCTCTGGGGCGTGATCATGGCCCTGCTGGCCGTGTTCCCTGTCCTGGGAGCTTTCGTGGTCTGGATTCCCGCGACCCTTTACCTCGCCCTCGAAGGCAGCTGGGGCAAGGCCACCATCCTCGCCGTCTGGGGAATGCTCGTCGTCGGAACAATCGACAATCTCCTCCGCCCCGTCCTCGTGGGAAACCGACTCAAGCTCCACACCGTCCTCACCTTCCTCTCCGTGGTGGGCGGAATCATCCTCTTCGGTCCGGTCGGTATCCTTCTCGGTCCCGTCATCCTCACCCTCACCACCGGCCTCCTCGAAGCCTGGCCCCGGCAACCCATCCCGCCTGTGCCCGAAGCCAAGCCAGCGACACAAACCACGCCCGCCCCAGGCAGCTCCACCATCAACGCCAACCCCGTCCTGATGAAAGGCCGGTGAATCCCGCAATCCATGGTCCCGGAAAGGATGCAACACGCCGGGCGCATCCTGACATGGCCCCTGCGTGGAACGGGGAGGCGACGTCCCCGTCGCCGTTCCAAAGCCATTTCCAAGGCGGTGAGGACATCGCCAGCCCGTTCCATGTGGGGGAAGTGTCAAGATGCGCACCCGTTTTATGAAATCCGTTTACTTGGGACGAGCGGGAGACATAACGTTCGAACCTCATCCAAACCCTATTCCCCCCATGCCGAACCCCAATACCGTTCAACCCCCGTACCCAGGCTATTCGGACAAGCTCCTCGTCAAGCCAGCCAACTACGGAATCCTGGAGCAACTCATCGGTACGTGGATCAACGTCAATCCAGCGAACTGCGTCACGAAATGGGGCCTGCACACGACGTGCATGCCGTCACCGGGCACCAATACAGAAACCATCTTTGGCGTCTTCCGGTTCCTCTGTGACGACTACAAGGAGGAGCTGACTTTCACGCCGGTGCAAGGCGGCGTCCGAAACCGTGGCGGCACCAATGAGCAGTTCGTCGGAGCGATCCAATACAACCAACGCATCCAACGGGTCAGCGACGGCGTCGGGATCCACGCTGAAGACGGCATGTACCTCTGGCTGAACGATCTGTTCAATCACCCTGCGGATGAGGCCTCCGTCCTCATGGATAACGGATATCCCGAGATCGCCGTGGGTGCTGGTGCGGCCGGACCGAACTACGTCCCGCCTTACTCGATCGCGCGCAGCGGTTCCATCCCGCACGGCGCTTCCATCCTGCTGAACGGGAACTTCAAGGAGTTCGATGGCAAACCAGCGTTCCCAACCGGAACGGACTCCTGGCAGCAACCCTTCGTCACTCCCTGGCCGGCGGACCAGATCGCCAACACCGCTGGGCTGGGTGCGTCCCCATTGGCCGTTTCGCCCAGCATGGGGGCAAGCGAACTCATAGCCCTGCCCTATCCCAATCCACCGCAACCCGCGCCGCTCAACCTGGACGAACCGGCACCGGCATGGGCCTTCGACAAGTCGCTGCCCGTGCTCTTCCCGGATTCCAACGTGGCCTATTTCCAGCGGATCGTCGCCGACCCACACTATCCCTACTCCGTGCGCCCCGACCTGCGTCTGCGGGACGCCCTCAAGGATCAGAACGTCGTCAGGCACACGTTCATCCAACTGACCACCAAGCACGATGGCGGACCCCAGGGTGGGGTCCTGAACACGCCCTTCGTGCAACGGTTCGCAAACGTGGCGGAGGCCACCTTGAACCTCTGGTTGGAGACGGTGCTCGAAGACGGAAAGGAGGTGCTGCAACTGCAGTACGAACAGATCCTCTTCTTCGAGTTCATGGTCGGTTCGGATGGCCGGACCACCCGGTGGCCGCACATCCAGGTGAATACCCTTCGGAAGAAGGCTTAGATCCATCCGGCGTTCTCCCGCGCAACAGGCAGGGCCACATCCATCTCACGGACTCCCATCATCCCTTCGGGCGGGAAACCATCGATGCAGCCCGCCTTCCTCCTTCGACATTCACCGAAGACCGAAACACATCACCCAACATGAACATCCTTTATCGCGTCTCCTTTCATCCTCCGGAGCATGAGCTCGCCGTTTCCCTGACCATGACGGGCAGCCTCGCCCAGGGGGAAATCCACCTCCAGCTACCCACCTGGGTCCCCGGCGACTACAGCTTCGCGCCTCAAGGCCGCGATCTCTTCAACCTGCGCGCCCGATGCGGCGAGACCGGGGCCGAGCTCACGATCCGCCGCAACGGATGGCAGGGGTTCGTCGTGACCGGTGGACGTGGCCACGTCGAGGTGACCTATACCGCCTCGGCGTGGGGCGACGACCTGAGCGAATCCGCGGGTCTGGTCGAGAATTCCTGGGCGATCGTCCTGGGTGCACGATACCTGTTCGTGCCCGGCTACACGGGTCCCTGCGAAGTCCATTACGAGCTTCCGGAAGGTTGGGAAGTGCACCATCCCTCCGGTGCGACCCGGCTCGCGAATGCGACCGCCTGGATCTATCCAGACCATGAGATCCTTCTGGATACGCCTGTCGTCTTTGGCCATTTCACCCGGCTGCGCCGAGAAGTTGCCGGCGTGCCGATCTGGCTCGTCTTCGTGGACCAAGGCGTAGGGTTCCCCTCCGAATCCGCGCGCTTCGCAGACCAGGTGGCTGCCGCAGTCTCGAACATCCGCGATGTCTTCGGTTCCTTCCCATTCGAAGACTACACGTTCGTGCTGTCACTCAACCCGGACAACGATTGGGGACTCGAGCACCTCACGAGTTCCATGTGTGGACTGGGGCCCGAGGTCTTCGTCAACGAAGACACCTTCCGCGAGGGCGTGCGGGTGTGCGCACACGAATTCTTCCACGCGTGGAACGTACGCCGATGCCGGCCGTCACCGCTGGGAGACGTTTCGCAGAAGCTGGTGGAAGGAGCCTTCACGGATGGCCTTTGGATCGCCGAAGGCTTCACCCGCTACTACGAGTTCCTGTCCTGCGCACGTGCCGGTGTCTATACCGCCGGGGAATTCTTCTCCAATGTCGTGGGTTACCATAACCACCTCACGATGCAGCCTGCCTACTGGCGCGAGAGCGCTGCCGACGCCAGCTACGCCAGCTTCCTGAATCACGCCAAGTACCCGGGTCGGGTCAACAACGCCATCGACTACTACGACAAGGGATTCCTCGTCGCCGTGGGCCTGGATACCACCCTGCGCACCGAACGGCTGGGAGCGTCGTTGGATGGGTGCTTCGCAGACTTCTACCGGACCTTCGAAGGCTTCGGATGCGGGGAGCCCGGCTACACCACGACGGATGTCCTCGAGTTCTTCGGCAAGGTCTACGAGCCGTTGCGGGATCAGATCACCCAGGCCGCGTTGCACCCCGGCGGACTCCAGACCGCCCGACACCTGCAGGCCCTCGGTTTCGAGGTCACGATTTCAGCCCTGAACGCCCTCGGCCTCGTCTTTCAGGATGCGATTGGCCCCAACATCTACGGCGTGCTGGACGATAGTCCAGCGGGGCGCGCGGGGCTCGCCCCGGGCGACGCGATCACGGGGATCAATGGCTTTGCCTTCTCCGTCGCCGCACTCTCGTGGGTCGCTGGACGCACGGACGAGGTGACCCTGTCCGTGCAGCGAGGCCACCGCCAACTCGAGTTCCGCATGACCCCGGCGCCTCGGGAGCAGATCACATCGCTCCGTTGGGCCGGCACCGGACAACAACTCTCCCTCCTCACGGGATGGCTTGGCCAGAAGATCGAATGGGTCGCAGGCCACGAGATCGACCTCGGCTTTTACGCAAACTTCCACGGCATTGAGGTGACAGTATGAAAACAAACAACACGTCGGATGTTCTGGTGATCGGAGGCGGGCCTCTGGGGCTCGCGGCGGCCTGGCAACTCAGCGGAAAGGGGGCGCGCGTCCAGGTCCTGGAACAGTTCAACTTCGCAAACCAGCTGGGCAGCTCGGCCGGTGTTTCACGTCAGTTCCGCATCCCCTATCCGCAAAGCTACATGGTGCGGCTGGTAACCCAGGCGGTCCCCTTTTGGGAGCAGTTGCAGACCCTGACTCCCCGTCCATTGATGACCAAGGTGGGCACCCTGTGGTTCGGGGATCCTTCCGTGAAGTCAACCGAAGGCAACATCGGCGAGGCCGAGAAGGCCCTGAAGGCGGAACGCGTCCCCTACACGAGTCTGACTTCAGCCCAGATCCAGGCGAAGTATCACTTCCGGGACCTGCCCAAGACCTACGTCGGACTCTTCCAGGCCGACGGTGCCAGCATCAACCTGAAGGAGACCATCCACACCTTGCTGGAATGGAACCGACGGGCCCCTGGTGTGCGGCTGTCCGAGGATTCCCCCGCCCAGCACATCTCATGGCGCAGCGGGATGTTCCGCGTACGCACCCCGCAGGGTGTCTTCCAGGCTCCAAAGCTCGTGCTGACCCCCGGGCCTTTCCCCAACAGCCTGTTCAAGCTCCTGGGCTTCCAGATCCAGGCCACCTGGTGGTGCATGGCCTCCGCCTACTACCGGAAGACACGGCCGGACGTCCAGTACCCAACCTGGTTCGTGTTCCAGAATCCGGTCGGGGCCAATGGCAATCAGTTCTATGGCTTCCCGGAAGTGGATTGGAACTATCCCGGCTACCTCCGCGTGGCCTCGGATTTCGTGATGCAACCACTGACTGCTCCGGAGCAGCGGAGCCTCATCCCGAATCCAAAGGAACTCGCCTATACGGCCCAGTGGGTCCGCGATCACATGACCGGCCTCGACCCCGACCCATGCTACACATCGACCTGCCTGGTCTCGTTGAGCACGATTCCCAACAAGGAGATCCTCCTCGATCACGCGCCGGACCACGTGCCACATCATGAAGACATCGTGATCTGTACCACCGGCTGGGCCGGCAAGTTCGTCCCCCTCATGGGACGGATCCTGTCGGATCTTACGCTCGACGGCAAAACACCGTACGACGTCGCTCCATTTCGCCTCGGACACCGATTCTTCCAGAAAACCTCCTGACCTCCCCATGCAAACCACGAAGACCTATTCCATCTTTGGTGCCGGCGCGGCCGGACTATATACGGCCTGGCGCCTCCTCAACGGCAAGGCACGTTCAAAGGCTGGCATCGCCAAGCAACTCCGTTCGGGCGACATCCTCGAACTATACGACTGGGGTGACTACGACTTCACGGGCAAGAACCCATCCCTCCGCGAGGCCGGGGCCCGCGTGTGCACCTGGCACTACAAGAACCGGAAGGGAAACGCCTATCTGGAAGTCGGAGGCATGCGGTACGCACGCTGGGACCGACAGGCAAAGAATGCCAACGACGGCAAGGCCCCGGGCCACCGTCTCGTGACGACGGTCATCAGCCACCTCGGCCTTGACGACAAGGTCGTGCCGTTCAACGAGTCCACCAATCCCCTGTTCTACCTGCGCGGAAAGAACTTCTACCTCGGTGACATCAACTCGAACCAGCCCGCCCCTTACAACACCGGACCGGGCGTCGCAGCCAACCAGCCCGACAACGTCTTTGGCACCGTTGAGTCACTGGCCGTCACCGCCACGTCCGGCCCCCAGACGCGCGCCCAGTGGAACACGTTCTACCAGACCGGCAAGATCACCGCCTCGCTCCCCGAGAGCTCAGTGTTCCAGAAGGGCGATCTCCTGAAGGACATCGGCTACTGGAATCTCCTGTTCGATCAGGTCGGCGGCGAAGGATATGCCTATTCGGCCGCAGGCAACGGCTATTCGTCGAACGTCATCAACTGGAACTCTGCCGTCGCCCTGCAGGCCAACAACGAGTTCACCCCGGGAACCAACTACTTCACGCTCACCAGCGGCTACTCGTCGATCTTCTCGTCGATGTTCCAGGCGATCGTGAAGCTCGCCGCCGAACGGGGTGTCGTCTTCAAGTACCTTCCAAACACCCGTCTCCACTCGATCGTCCTCCAGGAAGGTCGAATCCACTACACGCTCGCAACCCGCGCCAATCCGTGGGCGGCCAACGCCAAGGGCATCACCGACGCGGCATGGCTCGCGATGCCACGCGCCGCCATCGAACTGGTCGCACAGGCCAGCCGGTACCAGGCCCAACCGCGGACGGTGGATGTCCTCAACCAGGACAAGGTGAAGCTGTACCTCGAGTCCGCGATCATGCAGCCGTCCTACAAGGTCGGCATGTTCTTCGACACACCGTGGTGGCGGGCGGACACGGCCACCTATCCGGCCAAGGTCGAGGGTTACGTTGTCACGACCTCCGTCATCCGCACCCTTCACCAGGAGGGCTTTGATCCCGCCATCCTGAAGGCCATCAGCACCGATGACAACGTGCTCGGCGTGGCGTTCTCCGATGCGCCATCCCTGACCCAGGCCGTCGAACAGTCCGCCCAGGTACGCCTCACGGTCCCGCAGGAAGCCGCGCTCCTGAAGGCGTCCACGCGTGACAGCATCGGACCGAGCATCACCGACCTTCCCGTGCGGATGGCCGTCTACTTCGGCGACAACGCCACGGATCCCGAACCCAAAAGCAAGCCAGTCTACGGAATGCTGGCCAGCTACGACGACGAGATGTTCACGTCCTTCTGGTCGGTGCTGGAACTCGGTCCAGACAAGGAGCAGCGCCGCCCACGTTCAGAAAACATCCAGACGCTCGACGGTCCACGCACGGTACCACCCCGGATGGTCAAGATGCTCCGCCGCCAACTGGCCGAGCTGCACTTCGGGCCGGGAGCAGACCTCAACCGCGTGCCGATGCCTCTCGAAGCCCGTTACATGGACTGGTCACTCCCACCGTTCAACGCCGGCTATCACGCGTGGGCAGCCCACTTCGACATCGCGGACGTCCAGACGAACATCCGCAAGCCCTCTCAACTGGTCGCAGGAGTCGACGCCGACCTGTTCATCGTGGGCGAGGCCTACAGCAACGATCAGGCCTGGGTCGAGGGAGCCTATTGCACCGCCGAATCGGTCTTGAATGACTTCTTCGACATGGAGCCGCTCATCGACTGTCGGAACTACCCCTTCATCTGCAAGCCGACAACGAAGTCCTGAAGCAAGGCAACAGGGTCGCGTCATCCCCACCCTCACCACGGGCCTCTCGAAGCCTGGGTGGGGGTGGAGAACGAACTGACGGGCCGCGTGATAAACGCCCGGCCTGGGATCTGGAAACTCCCCCCCGGCGGATCCGGTGAACACCCCATGCCCCCTCCCGCGCCGCGAATGCAGGGTCGGGTTGGAGCTCGCCGACGGCCACGCCCGCGCCTCGCCAGGCTCCGTTGCCAATGACTTCCCCGATCCCTCCAGCCTCCGCCACCACCCCGCCCCCGTGGCATCGACTGACCCCTGAGGACGTCCTCGCCCGCCTCGCCGCCACCGCCGACGGCCTCACCACGGCCGAGGCCGCCACCCGCCTGACCGCCCAGGGCCCCAACACCCTTCAGCAACGTCGCAAGGCGCATCCGATCCGCATCCTCGCGCGACAGTTCCAGAGCATCATCGTCTGGGTCCTGATCGGAGCCGGCGTCCTCTCGGGATTCCTCGGCGAATGGACCGATGCGACCGCCATCCTCGTCATCGTCGCCCTCAACGCCGTGGTCGGGGCATGGCAGGAGTTCAAGGCCGAACGTTCTATCGAAGCCCTGCAGGAGCTCAATGCCCCGCAGGCCCGCGTCCAACGCAACGGAAAGGTCACCTCGATTCCGGCCACCGACGTGGTCACCGGAGACCTCCTCCTGCTCGAACCCGGCGATCTCGTCGCCGCCGATGCGCGGCTCCTGCAAGCGACCTCCCTCGGATGCGTCGAAGCCGCCCTCACCGGCGAAGCCGAGGCCGCCCACAAGCACGCCGAGACGCTGGACGCGGACGACATTCCCCTCGCCGATCGCGACAACCTGGTCTTCCTCGGCACCAGCGTGGCCTCGGGCACCGGCACCGCCGTCGTCGTGGCCACAGCCATGCAGACCGAGCTCGGCCGCATAGCCCAGCTTCTCGCCGAAACCAACGAGGAGAAAAGCACCCCGCTCCAGCAGCACCTCGACTCCTTCGGTCGCATCCTGATCTTCGCCACCGTGGGGATCGTCGCGTTGACGTTCGCGCTCGGGCTGTGGCGCGGAACCCCGTTCCTCGAACTCCTCGTCAGCTCCGTCAGCCTCGCCGTTGCCGCCGTCCCCGAAGGCCTTCCTGCCGTTGTCACCGTCGCCCTTTCCATCGGCGTGCTCCGCATGTCCCGACGTCATGCCCTCGTCCGACGCCTGTCGGCGATCGAAACGCTCGGATGCACCGGGGTCATCTGCACCGACAAGACCGGCACCCTCACGCTCGGCCAGATGACCGTGCGCACGCTGCATGTTGCGGGCCACGACTTCGAGGTCACCGGCGAGGGGTACAGCCCCGCAGGTGAGATCCGGATCGCGGGGCGACCACCCGATCCAGCCCAGCACGTCCACCTCCTCGAACTCGGCAAGGCCCTTGTGGGCGGAAGCCTCGCACGCCTCGAACCCATCGGGGCCACCTGCAAGCTGGTCGGCGACCCCACCGAAGGCGCGCTGTTCGCCGCCGGGCTCAAGGCCGGGGTCACCCTCGAACAACTCGACCGCGAACTTCCCCAGTCGCTCACGCTTCCGTTCGACTCCGACCGCAAGCGCAGCTCGATCCTGCGCCTCCAACCCGACGGCCAGCTCCGCATCTTCTGCAACGGAGCTCCCGGCACCGTGCTCAGCTCCTGCAATCGGATCGCCGCCCACGATGGTGTCCGCCCGCTGACCGAGGCCGACCGTGCCACGATCCTCGCGCAGGCGGGATCACTGGCCGATCAGGCGCTGCGTGTCCTGGCCTCGGCCCAAAGCGTGATCGCACACCGTCCGCCCGCCGAACTCACACCGGACACCGTCGAGAAGGACCTCATCTACCTCGGTCTTGCCGGCATGTACGATCCGCCCCGACCGGAGGCCCGCGAGGCCATCGAGAAATGCCGCTCCGCCGGCATCCGGGTCATCATGATCACCGGGGATCATCCCAAGACCGCCCTCGCCATCGCCCGGGAACTCGGCATCGACGCCGCCCCGTCCCCGGTCACCGGTGCCGATCTGGACCGTCTCTCCGAACCCGAACTCCGGCAGAAGTCCGCCACCGCCGCCGTTTACGCCCGTGTCACGGCCGAACACAAACTCCGCATCGTCCGCGCCCTGCGCGCCGATGGTGCCGTGGTCGCCATGACGGGCGACGGCGTCAACGACGCCCCGGCCTTGCAGGGTGCCGACATCGGCATCGCCCTCGGGCGCACCGGAACCGAGGTCACCAAACAGGCGGCGGACATGGTCATCACGGACGACAACTTCGCGACCATTGTCGCCGCGGTGGAGGAAGGCCGCGGAACCTACGACAACATCCGGAAGACCCTCCAATACCTGCTCGCGGGAAACACCGGCGAACTCCTTCTTGTCACCGGATGCATCCTTTCTGGCATGGCGATGCCACTCCTTCCCATCCACCTCCTCTGGATCAACCTCCTCACCGACGGTCTGCCCGCGATGTGCCTCGTCACCGATCCCGTGGATCCCGGGGTCATGCAACGCCAGCCCCGGCCCCGGTCCAGCCGCATCGCCAACCATCCCTTCCTCCGGATGATGTTCCTCACCGGGTTCCTGACTGCTGGCGTGGCCTTTGCCACGTATGCCTGGGTGCTGCGCACGGGCACGCTCGACGATGCGCGCGCTGCCGCCTTTGCCGTGCTTGTCTACGCCGAACTCCTCCGCTCCTTTGGTGTCCGCAGTGCCACCCTGCCCATCTGGCGTATTCCACTGCTCACGAACCCCAGCCTCCTCATCGTCGTCCTCGCCTCGTTTGCCCTCCAGATCTTCAGCCAGCACAACGACACTGTCGGACGCCTCCTCAAGACCGCACCCGTCCCGTTCGCCATCGGCCTCCTCTACTTGGCCATCGGTGCCATCCCGCTCGTGCTCCTCGAAATCCTGAAAGTGGTCCGCAAACCCGCATCCACGGCGAAACCCTGAGGTCTCTGGGAACCCTGATCTGTAGGCCGCGTGCCCTCACGCGGCGGATCCTTCACCACCGCCGGGTGAGGGCACCCGGCCTTCAACCACGGTTCTGGCATCTGGCATCTGGGTTCTGGGATCTCCCTTGTAGGCCGCGTGCCCCCACGCGGCGGTTGGAAAGACAATGGGGTCGCGTCTAAATATTATACATTTGGTGGAGGAGTACGATCGCCGGGCAAATGTACAATTTATGGACGCGACCCCATTGCAATGACCCTACAACGCCTCCGACCTCACCGCCCAGCTCACCGCCTTCCCCCGACCGGCCAATCCTCCGAGTCCACCCGCGCGGCCTTCAGGCGCTCCTCCAAATCGCACACCAGTTCGGGATGCGCCGCAGCCACGTTGTCCGACTCCCCCACGTCGCGCGACAGGTCGTAGAGTTCCGAAGGACCGTCCTTCCGGTTCCGCAGGATCTTCCACTGCTTCCACCGACCCGCTTGCTGAAAGCCGCCCTCGTGGAATTCCCAGTACAGGAACCGGTCATCGAGTTCCGGTTGGCGTCCGCCCTTCCACGTCTTCATCACGCTCACCCCATCCACGCCCGACGGCACCGGAGCCCCCGCCAACTCCGCCAGGGTGGGAAGGACATCCGCAAACCACCACAGGCTCCCATCCACCCGTTCCGACGGCACCGTCCCCGGCCAGCGCACGATCATCGGCACCCGGATCCCGCCATCCGTGTGGTTCCGTTTGATCCCGCGGAAGGGTCCACTGCTGCGATTGAAGGCCGGATCATTTCCACCCTCCCGATGCGGTCCATTGTCCGACGTGAACACCACCACCGTCTTCTCGTCGAGGCCGAGGTCCTTCAGGAGATCCAGCACCCGTCCCACGTCGCGGTCCATGAGCGTGATCATGGCCGCGTGTCCCTTCTGCGGTTCGGGCCAATCGAGTCCGGCGTACTCGCCGAGGTCAGGCACTTCCATCCCACGCTTGCCGGCCTCGTTGTTTGCGTGCGGTGCAGTCAAAGCGAGGTAGAGGAAGAAGGTCCGGTCCCGATGATCGCGGATGAACCGCAGGGCCTCCTCGGCGAACAGGTCGTGGGTGTAATCCACGCGCAGCGACGCGACCCCGGCTCCACTGGGCGTGGCATTCGTCACCTCATTGCGCAGCGGCACGCGTTGTCCGTTCCGCCACACGAACGTCGGATAGTAGTTATGCGCGTGGGTCTGGTTCAGGTAACCGAACATGTGCTCGAACCCATGGCGCTCGGGCAATCCCGGTTCGGCAACGACCGCATCCCCCAACCCCCATTTGCCCACCAATCCCGTCCGGTAACCCGCATCCGACAACACCCGCGCGACCGTCACGTCGCCGAAGCGGAGGGACTGCGCCAGCGGGTTGGCTTGTCCGGCGTTGCCCCGCACCCGCCCGTGGCCCGTGTGCTTTCCCGTCATCAGGACGCATCGCGACGGCGCACAAACCGTCGCCCCGGAATACACCTGCGTGAACCGTGTGCCCTCCCGCGCCATCCGATCCAGCCGGGGCGTCCGAATGCGCTCCTGCCCATAGCACCCGAGATCCCCGTACCCGAGATCGTCGGCAAGGATGAAGACGATGTTCGGTTTTGCGGCGGTAGCGGCCGATGCCGTCCTCGCCGTGCCCAGACCCATCCACAGAATGAACCCGGACAGCAATGCCGCCCAGCGCATCGCACGACCGCTTGCAAGGTCACCAACAACGCCTCCAGTGAAATCGACACACTTCATGGGATCCCGGATCCTTCAACGGTCCACTCACAATTCCCAGTCTCCAGAGCCGTAAACTTCAATCTGAAGGCCGGGTGCCCTCACCCGGCGGATTGGGGGAGTTTCAAATTTGAAGATTCAAGTTTGGAGCCTGCGCCGCGTGAGGGCACGCGGCCTTCATCAGGACGAACTGGGAACTGGCGTCCGGGAACCGGAATCTCCCACACTCCCCAACACCGCATGAAGACGTCGACCCGCAAGACATGGCGACAAAAGCTCGAAGACTCCAAAGACCTGCCGCGGATCGTGGATGCGCCCACCGGCCCCAAGTCCGGTCCCTTCCAGCCAGGCCGCCTGCTCATCCCCAGTCCCCTCATGGTCGACGCCGCCATCCGGACCATCCCGCGGGGCCAGACCCGGACGGCTCCCCAGGTGCGCGAGGAGATGGCCCGACTGCACCAGGCGGACAGCACCTGCCCGCTCGTCACTGGCATCTTCTCCAACATCGTCGCCCACGCATCCGAGGAGGCCGCACTCGCCGGGGATACCTCCAGAGTCTCGCCCTGGTGGCGCGTCCTCACCAAGGAAGGACGGCCCAATCCCAAGTTCCCCGGTGCCCCACACGAACAGCTCCGACGCCTTCGCGAGGAAGGCGTGGAACTCCCGATGCCTAGCCCCCGGGTTGACCGCCGCGCCCGGCAATGAGACTCCATGCGGTGTGAGCCACCGATTCCACCGCGTTGACCTTCTCGCCATCGTCCCGAAAATCTTCCTTGTGGCGTGGCTCCTTGGACCCGCGACCCTCACGCTCCGTTCGGCGTCCTACCCCGCTTCTGAAAGCGTCATCGACGTCACCCGTCCTCCTTATTCGGCGAAGGCAGACGGCATCACCGACGACACGGAATCCCTCCAGCGGGCCTTCAACGACCACGTGGGGCGACACCACATCCTGTATTTCCCCAAGGGCACCTACCTCATCAGCACCACCCTGAAGTGGCCAAAATCGTTCGGCGGACGCGACAATTGGGGAAAGACCTTCCTCTGCGGCGAATCGCGGGAAGCGTCCGTCTTCCGGCTGAAGGACGGAACCTTCACCGATCCCACGAAGCCGCAGGCCATCCTCTGGTGCGGCGGATTCGGCTCGGCCGACTGGTTCCACAACTACGTCGAGAACCTGACGTTCGATGTCGGCAGCGGGAATCCGGGCGCGGTGGCGCTCCAGTTCTACTCCAACAATTCCGGAGCCGTCCGCAACTGCCGCTTCGTCGCCGGTGCTGGAAGTGGGCACACCGGACTTGACCTCGCCCATCGCGACATGAACGGCCCGCTGCTTGTCCGGAATTGTGAGGTAGTGGGCTTCCGTCGGGGAATTGCCACGGGTCGTGCGGTGAACGGGCAGGTGTTCGAGAACCTCTTCCTGTCCGGGCAGTCCGAAGTGGGATTCGTGAACGAGGGACAAGCGATCAGCATCCGCGGGCTGCGCAGCAGCAACGCCGTGCCCGCCCTCAGCACCTACGGCACCCTCTGCCTGATCGAGGCCACGCTCACCGGTGTGGGTGCCGCGTCCCAGAAGCCCGGAATCATCAACTTCAACGGCGGCCGCCTCTTCCTGCGCGACATCCGGACCTCCGGCTACAAGCGCGCCCTCGGCGACGTCTCCCACACCCCCGACTCCGCGGCTGCCTATCGCCTCGGCAGCACCGATCAACCGACAACCGCCGGGCCAACCCTCGCCGAGTATGCCTCGCATCCGGCAACCCAGGCGTTTCCGTCGCCCAAGGAATCCCTGCGGCTTCCGGTGAAGGAAACCCCGGAAGTGCCCGCCGATCCTCCCGCCACCTGGGCCAACGCGACCGACTTCGGCGCGGATCCACACGGCGTGAAGGATTCCTCGGAGGCCATCCAGCGTGCGATGGACTCCGGTGCGACGACGGTTTTCCTGCCCGGCAACTACGCCCTGAAGAAGACGATCGAGATCCGCGGCAAGGTCCGCCGCATCATCGGCACCGGCGGCATGATCGACTATCAGGCGCGTGTGCATCCGGACTTCCGCCTCGGCGATGGCGATGCGCCCGTCGTCGTTTTCGAGCATTTCTCCCACATCCACGGAGGACTGGAAGTCGACACACCGCGAACGCTGGTCCTGCGCAGCGTCTCCGATTGCGATCTCACCACCACCTCCCGGGCGAAAGGTTCCGAGTGGTTCTTCGAGGATGTCGTGACCCACAAGCTCGTCCTGCGACAGCAGAAACTCTGGGCCCGCCAGCTCAACATCGAGAACGAAGGCACACATCTCCTCAACGACGGCAGCGACGTCTGGATCATCGGCTACAAGACGGAGCGCGGCGGGACTCTCCTCGCCACCGAGAGGGGCGGACGCAGCGAAGTCCTCGGTGGCTTCAGCTACACCACCACTGCCGGGAAGCTCGCCCCCATGTTCGTAAACCGCGATTCCGCCGTCTGGGCCTTCTTCAGCGAAGTCTGCTACAACGGCGATCCGTTCGCCGTCCGCGTCCAGGAGACCCGCGGCACCGAAACCAAAAGCCTCGGCAAGGAACAAGGCTCCACGACACCGTATTCGGGCCGGCTCCCGAAGCGTTGACCCATCCTCCCATGATCCATCGAATCCTCCTTTGCGGCTTGCTGGCCCTTGCCGCCTCCGCGTGCGCACACGCCGAAACCGTCAAGGACCGGGAAGGTGCCGTGCGCCAGGACCGCGCGGCGCGGGAGAACGATCCCCGCTGGATCTACAATGACGTCGATCGTGGCTTCGCCGAGGCGCGTCGCACCGGCAAGCCCCTGCTGGTCGTCCTCCGCTGCGTCCCCTGCCTCGCCTGCGCCGGTATCGACACGCAGGTCCTCACGGAAGGGTCCGCCCTCGGCCCCCTGCTCGACCGCTTCGTCTGCGTCCGTCTCATCAACGCCAACACGCTCGACCTGTCCCGCTTCCAGTTCGATTTCGATCTCTCCTTCACCACGCTGGTCTTCAATGGCGACGGCACCGTCTACGGCCGCTACGGGTCCTGGCTGCACCAGAAGAATTCCCAGGAAACCGCCACTGCCGGTTATCGCGCCGCTTTGCAATCCGCCCTCGACCTGCACGTCGGCTACCCCGCCAACCGCGAATCCCTCGCCGGCAAACAGGGTGCACCAATCGCGTACAAGACCCCCGTTGAGATCCCCGGTCTCGCCGGCAAGTACACCCCCTTCCTGAACTGGAGCGGCAAGGTCGTTCCCAGTTGCGTCCATTGCCACCAGGTCAACGACGGTCTCCGGGTCACCTTGCGCAACCAGCAGCAAACCCTGCCGGAATCCCTCATCTATCCAAACCCTGCGCCCGAGACCGTCGGTCTCGTCCTCGCCGATGATCAGGTGGCCCGCGTGATGTCCGTCGCGCCGGGATCCATCGCCGCCCGCGCGGGTTTCCTACCCGGCGACGACATCGAGCGTTTCGCCGGCCAACCCTTGATCTCCCCGGCGGACTTCAGCTGGGCACTCCACCGCCAACCGACCACTGTCCGCATCCAGGCATCCATTCGCCGCAACGGGAGTGTGCGCACCCTGGACGTCACGCTTCCGGAGGGTTGGCGGCAGGCTGCCGACATCTCCCGCAGGGTGGGAACCTGGGGAATGCGCGCGATGGCATCCGGCGGGCTCCAACTCCAGGACCTGACCGATGCCGAGCGCCGCGAACACGGCATCACTGCGGACTCCATGGCACTGCGTGTCCGCCACGCGGGCGAATACGGGCATCATGCCGCAGCGAAGAAGGCTGGCTTCCGGAAGGACGACATCCTCGTCGCCCTCGAAGGCCGCACGAATCGGATCACGGAGAGCCAGTGGATCGGTTCCGCACTCACCCGGTTCAATCCGGGAGGTTCCGTGCCGGCCACCGTCCTGCGCGGCACCAACCGCCTCGATCTGGTGCTGCCCATCCAGTAACGGCGGACCTTACCGCTTCGCAGGCCCCGCAGCCCCGGAAATCTCCGCCTCCGACAACGCCTGCACGTGGCGCAGGACCCGCAAGTGGATACGGTGGATGATGGCGTCCGACCACAACCGCCAGTAGGCATCCGGCCAGAGCCGGTGTTCGTACCAGGTCGTTCCCACCAACCGCGTGCCCCCGCTCGCGGTCCGCTCCAGCAGGAACTCCCCCTGACGCGACACGAAATGCCCGTCAAGGTGCGGCGGGTGGATGTCCTCGTACGGCGTCCATTCCTGCATCGGGGGCGGATTCGATTCCACCCGGAAAGCCAACCGGTTTGGCTCATCCCAAACGGTGATCGGCTCGACGAACGGTCCGGTGGAAAAGTGGCAGCGCCGCACGGCACCCACCCCGCTGCCCAGCATCTCCGCACGCACCGGATACGCGAGCCCGATGCGGAACAGGAACTCGTCCGGCGGCGGCAACTCGGAGAAGGAGACCACGTGCTTCCACACGACTTCGGGAGGAGCCGCAACGACGACCTCCGTCCGCACCGGACGCAGCGGCGAAACCGGTTCCATCCAACCTTCGACGCCCATCGTTCCGGGCAAGGCGATCGCCATCAATCCGGCAGGCAACACCGACCACGAGTTCCCTGGCCACGATTGTCGGATGCCCCACGCCGCCGCCGTTCCCACCATCCCGATCACCAAGGCCAAGGGTGCCGCCATCACGAGGCACACCGCACCCTCCATGGCGAACAGCAGCAGTCCCCCGCCCGCCAGCAACATCGCTCCGCCCGTCACCCACAGGCACGCCATCAACGATCGCGGCTCCCGTGCGGTAAAGAGCAGGGTCGACAAAAATCCCAACGCAAACGGCGTTCCCACGAACAGCGCCCAGCCATAAATGTCCGCCACCTTCACCGCGAAGGCCGTCGTCAGCAGCGCGAACACCGTCGTCAGTACCACCGCCGCACACGCCGCTCCCCACGCGCTGTGCGGGATCCATCGAATCCATCCCGATTCCTTCGCCGGTTCCTGAGACCGGACCCGACGGGGCATTCCGCTCAACAGGACAAAGTAGAGGATCTTCACCGCCGGCACGAAGAACAGCAGCACCCAACCCGCCGCCATCCCCGCCGACCGCAGTCGTCCCAAGGTGAACATCACGCCGGCAAAAAGGAACGGAAGCGACGCCGCCAGCATCCACAGCATGCCTTCGCGCTCCACCCCGGCCGGAAAGGATTGCCACAGGTAAAGCTGCGCCAACGCCCGGTAATCCAGCCGCTCCGAAACACCCAGGAGGGAGGCTCCCAGCAGCCGGTCCAGGTTCCACTTCACCAACGTGAGCCCCAGGCCCCACAGGGCGTAACGCAGTCGCCCCATCTCGCCTCGTCCAAGAATCAACTGCCCCAGCGAAGCCTCCACCCGTTCCGGTACTTGGTTCATCGTGCCTCCTGGCATCTGTGAAATCCGTGGATCCACCCAACGCATCTGTGGAATCGCAGCGGAATCAGGGCGATTCGAAGAACGCCTCATGCCCCCGATGCCGACGTCGCAAGGGAGCGCGGCAGGCGTCCCCCAGGCAGTGCCGGTTCTGCGCGACCCACGCATAGGCGGCATCCACGCCCGACCGCAATCCGGGGAGCATCGCCACCCACGCCACTGGTGCCAGCCACCACACGCGTCGGGCGAGGTACAACAGGGCGTCCGTGCCACCCAGCCGACGCCCATCCGCCAGCAGCAACTGGATTTCTCCGGGCAATTCGCCGGGAGCGAGGTTGAGTTCATCCGCGATCGCGGGGTCCTGGAGGGGCACGAAAGGAAATCCTCGCGGGGCGAGGACGGGATGCCACCGGTTGCGCAGGCCGGAGCAAACGGGGCAAAGGGCGTCGAACCCGACGCGACCGCGCATTTTCACAGTCTCTCCACAATCAACGTTTCTTTCAGTATTCACAGAAACCTCCGTTCAAAAAAATTCCCGGGCCCTCTCAGGCCCGGTTCCAGCCATCCTCAACCGGGGCTTACCCCCAAAAGCTTCAGCGCCTTGTCCCCCATCGACGCCAACCGCGAAAGTGCCGACGGCGACCATCCCCGCAACTGCGAGTACCAGCCCGTCGTCGTCTCGAAGAACCCCAGCAACTCCCGAAGCTTGCCCTCCGTGTAGCTGTCCGGGGCTCCGGTCTTCGTGGACTCCGCGATGCAATCCCGCAAGACCGCGAGTGTGGGGTCCACTTCCCGCTTTTTCCGTTCGTCCGCAATCGTCCGGAACAGCTCCCACACGTCCTTGAGGCTCTCGAAGTGGTCCCGTCGGTCCCCCATGACATGGACGCGGCGGACGATGCCCCACCCCTGGAGTTCCTTGAGGCTGTTCGACACGTTTGAGCGGGCGACGCCGAGGGTGTCGGTGATCTCCTCTGCATGGAGTGGCCGGGGCGAGATGAACAGGAGGGCATGGATCTGGGCGACGGTCCGATTGACACCCCATTGGGCGCCCATCTCCCCCCAGTGCAGGATGAATTTCTGCTGCACGGGACTCAGTGTGTGTTCATCAGCCATTTCTGGCGTAACAGAAAACACCGATGGGAACGAATGTCAAGGGTGCCGGAGGAGTTGCCAGTTCCCCAGGCGGACCACCGCTCACCTCAGGGTTTTTCCACTTCCAGCACCCGGCCATCCGGGGCCACCTCCACCTCCACCTCGCGGCCACCCGACAGGTTGACCGTTCCCTCGTAAACCACGGATCCATCCTTCTCCGTCTCACGTTCGATCTCACCGATGATGCCGCCGGCCTTGAACGCCTCGGCCAACAGGGCCGCCTGCACGGGAGGAGGACAGTTCTCGAGGAGGACCGGAACCTCCACTTCCTCGGATTCACCCGATTGCCGCAGGGACGCGCATCCGACAAAGACGAAAGACACGGCCGCCATGGCCGCCAGGTGGATCGTGCGCCCGGCCGGACCGTTGGAATTCAGAATCGATTTCATGATGCGAGGACCAAACTGTGCACGCTCGCCACGCGGTCAAGGGGTTCGGGGACGAACCCGGCCTGCATAGATGCGCCGGGTGGGGGCACCCGGCCTTCAGTCTCATGGCTTGTAGGCTGCGTGCCCTCACGCGGCGCTTCATGGACTACGCCGGGCGGGGGAGCACCCGGCCTTCAGTCGACTCCACACGTCATACTCCCCCACGACTCATCGCCTTCCGCCTTTCCGGCCGTAACCACCCTTCTTGCCCGCGCCGCGGCGCGCGGCTTCGGCTGCCGGCGATTTCATCGGACCGCCTCCGACGCGTCCCTTGAGTTCGCGGATCTGATCGCGGAGCAGTGCCGCCTTCTCGAACTCCAGATTTTCGGCGGCGGCGATCATCTCCTGTTCGAGATCCCGCAAGGTTTCGGCGTAATCGAATTGCTCCACCGACTCATTGAGCGCGGCGGCGACGGCCTCACGCCCTTGAGGCTGGGAACTCAGCCCCGCCTCGACGGCGCGGTGGACGCCGCGCGGCACGATGCCGTGCTCGCGGTTGTACGCCAACTGACGCCCGCGTCGGTATTCGGACACCGCCAGGAACTTCTGGATGCTCTGTGTCCGAACGTCGGCGTACAGGATCACGCGGCCGTTCAGGTGACGCGCGGCACGGCCGGCGGTCTGGATCAGGCTGGTCGCCGACCGGAGGTATCCCTCCTTGTCGGCGTCCAGGATGGCAACGAGCGAAACTTCAGGTAGATCCAGCCCCTCGCGCAAAAGGTTGATCCCGACCAGCACGTCGAACTCCCCACGCCGAAGCGCCCGCAGGATCTCGACCCGTTCGATGGCGTCGATTTCACTGTGGAGGTACCGGACGAGGATCCCGATGTCCCGAAGGTAGTCGGTGAGTTCCTCGGCGGTGCGCTTGGTCAGGGTGGTGACCAGGATCCGTTCCTTCTTCTCGACGGTTTTCCGGATCTCCTCGATGAGGTCGTCGATCTGCCCTTCGAGCGGCCGGATCTCGGCCTCCGGATCCACCAATCCGGTGGGCCGCACGATCTGTTCGGCAATGTTGTCCTGACCGGCCCAACCCAACTCGATCGGCCCGGGGGTCGCGCTGACGTAGATGCCCTGCCGCGAAACACTGCGGAACTCGTCGAAGTTCAGGGGGCGGTTGTCGAGGGCGCTGGGCAGGCGGAACCCATGTTCGACGAGCACTTTCTTCCGCGCGGTATCGCCGGCGTACATGCCGCCGATCTGCGGGAGGGTGGCGTGGGATTCATCGATGACGAGAAGGTAATCGGCGGGAAAAAAGTCGAGGAGGACGCCTGGCCGGGCGCCCGGGGGGCGAGCGGAGATGTGGCGCGAGTAATTCTCGATGCCGGAGCAGAACCCGAGCTCCTGGAGCTGTTCGAGGTCGAACTCGGTCCGCATCTTGATGCGCTGGGCTTCAAGGAGCTTCCCCTGCTTCTCGAACCACGCAATGCGTTCGCCGAGTTCCTCGCGGATGGAGAGGATGGCGCGGTTCACCTTTTCCTGCGGTGTGGCGAACTGCTTGCTCGGAAAGACATTCAGCGCGGTCATCACTTCCAGGACCTCGCCCGTGAGCGGTTCAAACCGCGTGAAGCGCTCGATCTCATCCCCGAAGAACTCGATGCGCACGGCATCCTCCGTGTACGCCGGGTGCAACTCCACGACGTCGCCGCGCGCACGGAACTTCCCACGGGTGAGCTCGTAGTCATTGCGCGTGTATTGCAGGTCGACCAGACGCGACAGCAATTGATCGCGGGTGACGGCCTGCCCGACACGCAGGGGGATCACCATGGATTCGTAGTCCTCCCGACTGCCGATGCCGTAGATGCAGGAGACGCTGGCGACGACCAGCACGTCCCGCCGCGTCAGCAGGCTGTTCATCGTGCTCAGACGGAGACGTTCGATCTCCTCGTTGATGGAACTGTCCTTCTCGATGAACGTGTCGGTCCGCGGGATGTACGCCTCGGGTTGGTAGAAATCGAAGTAACTGACGAAGTACTCGACGGCGTTGTTGGGGAAGAAGTGTTTGAACTCGGAATACAGCTGGGCGGCGAGGGTCTTGTTGTGGGAGATGACCAGCGTCGGCCGGTTGAGTTGGGCCACCACATTCGCCGTGGTGAACGTCTTCCCGGAGCCCGTGACTCCGAGCAGGACCTGATGGCGGACGCCCGCCTCCAAACCCCGTACCAATTTGTCGATCGCCCCGGGCTGATCCCCGGCCGGCGCATATTCCGAAACCAGCTCGAATCGCTCCGCCATCGTCCAGAAACCCTACTCAGGCTGTGGGTCCAACTCCCGCACGGAATGGTGCGACCGCGGAAAGATACCCGCAGACCGGCGGTTGACCCCCCCACAGAGCAGCCATACTGTGAGCCCCAATGGCGGTTCCTGCGCCCCAAGTCATTCCTGATCTGAGCACCACCGATCCCAACGGACGCGTCCGCGCCGCGTGGGAAGAAGTGGTCGCTCCCGTGAAATCGTTCCTCGGACAGGTTTCCGGGCGCCTCGTGGACCAGGTCCGCGAGTTCGAGCCCGAGATTGCCGAGTACGCCCGCTACGCCCTGGACAACCAAGGCAAACAGTTGCGGCCGGCACTCGTCGCCCTGTCGGGAGGAGCCTGCGGCAAGCTGAACGACGATCACATCTCGCTCGCAGCCATCATCGAGATGATCCATCTGGCCACGCTGGTCCATGATGACATCATGGATGGAGCCTCCCTCCGCCGCGGCCGTTCCACCCTCGCCATGCGCTGGGGCAACGACATCGCGGTTCTGGTCGGGGATTGCCTCTTCGCCCACGCCCTCAAGCTGGCGGCGAGCTTTTCGACGGCGGACGTCTGTCGGGCCGTCGCCCTTTCCACCCACGTCGTCTGCGCCGGGGAAATCCTGCAATCCCATCGGCGACGTCGCTGGAACCTTCCGCGGGCCGAGTACTACAAGGTCCTCGAAATGAAGACCGCGGAGCTTTTCGCCTTGGCGTGCGATCTGGGCGGACGGCTGGCCGATGCCTCCCAAACCCAGCGGGATGCCCTGCGTCGCTATGGATTGGCGCTCGGCACGGCCTATCAGATCTACGACGACGTGGTTGATCTGTACGGAGCCGAGGACGACGCCGGCAAATCGCTGGGAACCGACCTCGCGAAGGGCAAGGTCACGCTTCCACTCCTGATCTTCCTCGAAAACGCCCGGGAAGCGGACCGGCAACAGATGATCCAGTGGCTCGACGCCTGGGATCCGTCCTACTTCGTGGGGGTACGGGCGATGTTGGACCAATCCAACGCCCTCGAAGCCTCCCGTGAGGTCATCGATGGACTGCTGAATACCGCACGGGAGTGCACCAAGGTGCTGCCCGACACTCCCGAGACGCACGCCCTCTACGCACTTCCTGGATTTCTCGCGCAA
This sequence comes from Verrucomicrobiales bacterium, assembly GCA_027489875.1. Lineage (GTDB taxonomy): Bacteria > Verrucomicrobiota > Verrucomicrobiia > Limisphaerales > UBA9464 > UBA6176. Next base: position 4,620 of record JAIXZE010000020.1, on the reverse strand, counting down.
CAAACTTCCAGTCTTGGTGTCTGAAGGGCCATGTCTGGCGCAATCGCCCTCATGGACTTCCCCGCGGAAAGGCCTTCCACTGCCGTTCCCGCGGCTCCCCCCGTCGATGAATCGGGGGATCGCGAGCTCGTCCGGCTCGCTCAATCGGGCGATGCCAACGCCTTCGACGAGCTTGTCGTGCGGTACCAGGAGCGGATCTATGCCTTGGTGTACCACATGACGTCCAACCACGAGGACGCTGGGGACCTGGCGCAGGAAGCCTTCGTGAAGGCGTGGAAGGCCCTCCGCAATTTCAAGGGCGACAGCAGCTTCTACACGTGGGTCTACCGAATCGCCGTCAACCACACCCTCAACCACCTCAAGACCCGTCGCGCCCGCACCCAGCACCTGTCCCTGAACGATCTCGATTTCAACGCCGAACACGATCCGGACCTCGTCCAGTTGATCTCCCACAAGAACCCCCGACGCGACATCAACCTGCGGGAGCTGGGAGAGCGTTTGAACGCGGCCATGCAGAAGCTGTCGGAAGAACATCGGACTGTGGTGACACTGCATGACATCCAGGGACTGCCGCACGACGAGATCGCGAAGATCCTCGAGTGCAATCCCGGAACCGTGCGGTCCCGACTGTTCTACGCCCGCCAGCAGTTGCAGGCGTGGCTTGCCGACTTTTTGAGATGAACATGGACTTGCCTCCCGACAACAACGAAGCGATCCGGCGGCTCCTGGCCCTCAAACGTCACGAAACGCCGCCCCCCGGTTACTTCCGGAACTTCTCAAGTCAGGTCAGGGCTCGGATCGAACGCGATGCCGCCCCCACTTCCGGAGGTTTCTGGGATCAGATTACCGGCTTCCTCGGTGGCAATGGATGGTGGCGCCAACCCAACGCCCTGATCGGCTCCGGACTTGCCCTCCTGGCCGTCACCGGATTCTTCCTGCGTAACGGCCCGGCTCCGAAGACGACACTTCAACGCCCGCAGGCCGCAGGTCTGGACTTCGGCGGAAGCTCTCAAGGGCTTGCGGCCACCGCCGCCAGTCCTGCCGTTCACGAACGCCTCCAGCTCCCTTCCGGCATGAGCTATCGCATCGAAATCCTCGCGATTGACTCCAATCCCCCGCCCTACGGCTTGCGCCTGACACCCATGACGGTGTCAGGGATCGAGTGGCAACGCTGACCCACCGCACCTTTCCGGTTCGTTACCCCAAGAGACAGAAGGCCCGGGTGGCACATGCCACCCGGGCCTTTTCCTGTACGGAGACCCAAGGATTCCGGTTCTGGAGGTCAGTTCGACGGCAACAGCACCAGCGAGCCCTTGGCTTCGACCAGCGGCACGACCACACGACCGAGATCGCTGATGGTTGCCTCCACCTTGCCACCGCGGGACAACGCCGGGTGCGTCAGGGAGTACTTGCCGTCAGGGTTGCGCTGCCATTGGCCTTCGCCGGAAAGATCCATCTTGAACGGCGGGGCCTTCGGAGCGGCGGCGGCTCCACCTTCGGTCGCCGCGGGGCGCGCCTGCCCACGACCGCCCAGGCCGTACCGGGCGGCAAGCCCAGGATCCATGCCAGCACCGGCACCGGCTGTGGGAGCCGCCTCGGCGGGAGCATCCGGATTGGCGGGAGCCCCGCCCGTCGAAACCACCGTAAACCGGCCGTCCGTATAGAAACGGAACCGAAGGGGAGTCAGGGCAGCACTGAGAGCCGCACGCAGGACCGCAAACTCCGTCGGCGGGATGTTGCCTCGTTGACGACGCATGCTGAGGAGCACGTTGGCCACGTCCACACGCCAACGGCCCAGGATCTTCTCATCCGCGTACTTCGGCGAAACACCCGTTTTGACCCACGCCGTGAAGTCGACCAGATCCGTCTGGGAAAGTGCGGCAACCAACTCAGGATTCGCGAGCACCGCCCGGATCTTGGGGTGGTTGACCACCTGCGAGAATCCCGCCTTGGTCTTGAGCAGATCCAGAAACTCGGCATCGGCGGCGATGTCGATGACCTCCTGCCGCTCCTCCATCGCGTAGAACGGGGGATAATCGCGGAGGTACTCCAGCAGGGCTGGATTCTCGTACACCAACCCCAACACATCGGAGACCTCGTAAAAACGGGCCGGCGTGTTGTCCAAGGCGGCAAAGGTCCGCTCCCAGGCCGTCCCTGCCATCGAGCGCCGCGCCGACGTCCCCAACTTCACCAGCGCGGGTTCGTTCGCGCCTTCACCCGTGGTCTGGGCCGTGAGGTAACCGCCGACGTAAACCCGCTTGCCTGCCGTGAAGAACACGATGAGGGCAATCAGAAGACCGATCACCGCTCCGCCCGCCTGATTCATCTTCCCGAAGGATTCACGGGTCGCGTCGTCCTCCTTGTACTTCATGTGCAGCACCACCGGCTGGTGCGCGAGGAATCCCAACCCGTAGATCACGAGCCAAACGATGACGAAGGCAAGGAAGCCGGGTAGCCCCTCACGGAGGGCGATGTTGTCCGCGGCAACCTTCGCCGCCACCGGCTCCAGCAAGCGACCCAACGGATCCATCACCGCGAGTGAAACAACCGTGCCGATCAACGCCACCAACATGCGGATGGCTCCGGAGCCGTAGCCCAAGCCCCCAAACAGCATGGCAAAGAGGAATGCGAAAACCCAGACGAGCATTCGGCTACCGTAGAAAGATGGAGCTCCGGACGCACGCCGAAACTTTGGGACGTGTCCGACCGACCTGCCCAGATCCTTGCGGCCTGAAGGAGTGACCTACCACGGCGTTTGCCTCGGTGCCAAACAGCCTTCGGGACGCCACAAAAAGGACCAATGAAGTTCTTCCATGCGTCCCGCGTTTCGGGCAGGTTCCAGACATCCTCAAATGAACCGGATCCTGGTCATCGATGACGACGAAGCCATGCGCTCGCTCCTTCGGCGGACCTTGGAGCGCGCTGGATATCAGGTCGTCGAGGCATCCAATGGCCGGGATGCCCTGCGCATCGTTCCCTCAGGCCACTTCAACCTCGTCGTCACCGACCTGCTCATGCCCGAGAAGGACGGTATCGAGGTGGTCCTCCACCTGCGGCGCACCGACCCGAAGCTGCCCGTGATCGCCATCTCCGGCGGTGGGCGTGTGCCGGCCGGCGAATACCTCGAGATGGCCAAGACCCTCGGCGCTTCTGAAGTGCTCGCCAAACCCTTCGAAACCTCCGTCTTCCTGAAGACCATCGAACGGCTCCTCGCCGAGGCCGCCGCCGGAGCCTGAAAGCCGCGCCCCTGGAACGGTGTGGTGACGTCCTCGTCGCCCTTCCAAGAACCCTTCCCAAGGCGATGAGGACATCGCCACCCCGCTCATAGACGGGGGGGCGACGTCCCGGTCGCCTTTCCAGGGCCCATCCCAAAGCGATGAGGAAATCGCCGCTCCCTGCCGGTTCCCGATCCGGTCCAGCGCCAGAAACCACCCCGCGGCTGCAATTCCCAGAAAATGCTCCTTGCGCATGGGATTCTGCCGCGTACCGTGCCCGCCCCGCTGAATGGGTCGGTAGCTCAGCGGTAGAGCAGCGGCCTTTTAAGCCGTTGGTCCAGGGTTCAAATCCCTGCCGACCCACCAGTCAGCAATCGGGCTCAAGACACTGCCCCGCGGAAATTCCGGCGTGACAACCGGTGCCTCCCGCAGGTAAGCCAAGAGCACGCTCTGCGACCCCATCGTCTAGAGGCCTAGGACACCGCCCTTTCACGGCAGTAACCGGGGTTCGAATCCCCGTGGGGTCGCCAATTCTGGCGTAACGACTGACGCAGGCAGTGACACATCGGTGTCACCTGCCTGCGAAGTTGGAACCGAACTTCCCCAACCTCCTGTTCCTCCGCTCATGAAGCCCACGGTCGCACTGCTGACGATTGCCGTCGCCTGCCTCGCCGGGTGCTCGTCGACAAGAACGAAGACTTCACCCAAGGCCTGGGCCGCTGTCAGCGAAGGCATGATGAAAGAGCAGATCGTGGACACCCTTGGGCAACCAGCATCGCAGTCGTCCTCAGGACAGGTGTGGCAAAATGAGGGCTGGGAGCTTCGCATCGCCTATGACGACAGCGGTCGCGCAACACGTATCGTGCGCCAGCTTGTCCTGAAATGATCCGCAAGACGGTCCAGCGAACGGCCGCCTGCCCCCCGAGCGGCGATGCGGAGGCTCCTGCTGGCAGCCTTCCGTGGCTGACGTTTGAGTTGGGAAACCAGCGCGCATGACACCTCAGCCACAAATGATCTTCAGGCCACGCCGCTCTAACAAAGTCTTGAGCGGCGTTGCGGTCGTGCTGAGTCTGGCTTTCGTTGCTGCCGGTGGCACCTGCTTTCTGGTTGTTGGCCCGCATCCGTTCTCCTTTGCCTTCTCGGTTTTCGGCATCATGGGCATCGCTGCCGCCATCGGTTCCATGTTCACACGAACGGTTGCCACAGCCGACGGCATCACGAAGTTTCCGACAATTTCAGGTGGTTTCCAAATCCAGTGGCGAGAGGTTGACTCGTGGGAGCAGCTTCCACGCAGGTCCGATGATGCGCCGTGCGTGCGTTTCCGACTGCCTGGCACCAACTTTCCACGAGTGATTTTCGACTACGAGGTTGAGCAGCCGGGCTTTGAGGCTTTCCTGAGTTGCCT
>JAIXZE010000241.1 GCA_027489875.1 Verrucomicrobiales bacterium | reverse complement strand
GTTCCCAGATCCCAGTTTCCAGAACCCAGATCCTGATTGAAGGCCGCGTGACCTCACGCGGCGGAGGATGGCAGCGCCGGGTGAGGGCACCCGGCCTTCAGGGGAGTTCCCAGATCCCAGTTTCCAGAACCCAGATCCTGATTGAAGGCCGCGTGACCCCACGCGGCGGAGGATGGGAGCGCCGGGTGAGGGCACCAGGCCTTCAGGGGAATTCCCAGATCCCAGTTTCCAGTTCCCAGAGCAATGGCGGCGCCGGGTGAGGGCACCCGGCCTTCAGGGGGCAGTGCCAGCTTCCAGATCACGCAATGACGCCAAGGGGGCAGGGACAGATGCCGTCTTCTTCAGGTCTTGGCGTCTTTGCGTCTTGAGCAAAGCGGGCGTGAGGATTCCATCCGATCCTTCCAATGAATGTGGGCGGGGCTTCGCGGAAGCGCTGCGGTTGGGAACGGCGACCTCAGCCATTGGCACCCCGGACGCGGGCGAGGATGCTGGCGGCGATTTCCTCAGGCGTTCGGCGCAGGTCTTCGGACCACGCATCGGGCGGTGTTTCCAGGGTGGCGAACTGGCTGTCCAGGAGTGTGGGCGGCATGAAGTGGCCGGCGCGGGCTTTCAACCGTTCAGCGATCACCTCACGAGGGCCGGTGAGGTGCACGAACCGGACCCACGGTTCATGGCGCAGGAGGATGTCCCGGTACGACTCCTTCAGGGCGGAACAGGCGACGACGGCCCCACGGCCCGCGGCCTGGGTGGTCCGCATGTACGCTGCGATGGCTTCCAGCCAAGGCTTCCGGTCCACGTCGTTCAACGGAGTGCCAGTCCGCATCTTGGCGACGTTCTCCGGCGGGTGAAAATCGTCCCCGTCCCGGAATTCAAACCCCAGTTGACGGGCGACCAGACTGCCCACGGTGGATTTCCCGCATCCGGAAACGCCCATGACGATGATGATCACGGGCCAAGCCTACGGAGAACCCGGCGTCAGGTGAAGGTCGTGATGGGTGCGCGTGACGGCGCGGATGGAGCGGAGATGTCCCCATCGCCCCGGAAGCCCTGAGAAAAGGCTCCGAAAAGCCAAGAAAGGAAAGGCTTGTTGCTGGGAATCCAGTGGGCGCAGGGCTATCGTTACTCCATCCAAGGTTATGTCGGGGTGGGTCAGGAGGCAGGAGTTCCCAATGAACAGGATTGCAACAGTCAGTGGCCTTTTCGCGGTGGGTCTGATGGGTCTCGGCCTTTTCGCCCAGACGGTGTCGCCGGTCCAATCCGGTGCCCGTCCATTCGGCCTGGCCATCGCGGACCCCGTCATGCTGGCGGGCTCGGATGCGGCATCCGCCCGGTTCCAGTCTTCCGTGTTGCCGGGATTGACGACGTACCTCGCGCAGATCCTGCCGGAAGGGCAGCAGATCAACCAAGGATCCCAGCTCTTCGATCCCAGCAAGATCCGGCTGACCACCGACGCTGACGTCCGCGTGTACTTTGTTTCGGAGAGTTCAGCGGCAGCGAACACCTTGGGGATCACCGCGACGGGATCCGGCCCGCGCACCAGTGAGATTCTCTTCCCGAATGCGTCGAGCGGGACATCCCGCACCGCCAGCACGCCCCTGCGACCGGGCGATTTCGTGGACGCGGGAACCTTCTCCGCGGGGCAGAAGCTCGATTTCTTCCTGGTGGCCCAGAAGTTGAATGGGGGCGGCCGCGGCAATTCCGGCAACGGTTCCAGCGCCAACAATGACCTTATCCGGAACGTCGTTTCCTTCGCGACCGTCTACGGCAGCTACCTCGTCATCGGTTTCGAGGAGACGGTCGGCAACAGGAGCGACCGCGACTTCAACGACCTGCTGTTCGCGATCGATCTGGGGGCAGGCAACCTGGCGGCGATGACGTCGCTGACGGCCACGCCGGAGCCAGCCCTGTGGTTGACGCTGGGTTCATTCCTTGCGGGTGGATTCTGGGTGGTCCGATCGAGGCGCAAGGCGACCTGCTGAGCCCAGCGCGCCAGATCACGCCTTCTGCAGCCGGGTGTGCCCAGGTTCCACGGCGAACCGCGCCCGGGTCTGAACCGGCGCACCTGGTCGGGTGACATACGGCACCGTGCGATACTCCGTCTGCCACCGGTCCCGGGTGACATCACACAGCACGTATCCGCGCTCGGTGTTGTGGAACTTCACCGCCGGATTCTCGCTCAGCAGCGCGGGGAGGTAGGCGGGCTGATCCACGCCATCGCCTCCGGACGAGATGGACGTTCCGACGAACTCTACGCCCACGGGAGCCTTGTCGGAGCCGGCATAGGCGCGGTCGAGATCGTTGGCCCAGTTGGTGTGGATGTCGCCGGTGAGCACGACCGGATTCTGGACCCGGGCCTGATGGAAGTGGTCGAGGACACGGCGGCGATCCGCCTCGTACCCGGGCCATTGGTCCATGCTGAAGGCCTCCTCGGGGCCGCTCTTGCGGTCGACCCGAGCCATCATCACCTGCTGGGCGAGGACGTTCCACAGGGCTCCGCGGTCGGCGGTGCGATGGAACAACCAATCCCGTTGCCGTCTTCCCAGCAGCGTGGCGTCCGGACGGAGGGCGTCGGCGCACTGAGGCTTGTTGCCGTCGTCGCAGGGTTGGTCCGTGCGGTACTGTCGGGTGTCCAACACGAGAAAACGCGCGAGCTGGCCCCACGCCATTTCACGGTACAGCCGAAGGGACGGGCCGGCCGGTTGCTGGGCGCGGCGCAGCGGCATGTGCTCGTAGTAGGCCTTGTAGGCGATCGCCCGGCGTTTCAGCAGATCCACCGGCCGCACGTGCTTCTCCTCGGAGATGTCGTCGGCGTAGTTGTTGTCGACCTCATGGTCATCCCACGTCACCACCCACGGTGCGGCGGCGTGCATCGCCTGCAAGGCGTCGTCCGAACGGTAGAGCGCGTACCGGTTGCGGTACTGTTCGAGCGTGCGGATCTCGGGGCCGCGATGCATCCGGATCCGATCCTTCACACCCGGCCCTTCGTAGATGTAATCGCCGAGGTGAACGACCAGGTCGACGTTGTCTGCCAGCATGTGGCGGTACGCCGTGTACAGACCGGTTTCGAAGTGTTGGCAGGACGCAAAGGCGAACCGGAACGCCGACCCCGCCGAACCCAGGGGTGGCGTTGTTCGCGTGCGTCCCACGGGACTGCGTTCGCCACCGGAGTCGAACCGGTACCAGTACCAGCGCTCGGGCTTCAGCCCGCCCACTTCGACATGGACCGAGTGGCCCCAGTAGGCGGAGGCAATGGTGGACCCGCGGCGCACGATCCGTTCGAAACGTTCGTCCTCTGCCACTTCCCAGCGCACCTCGATGGCTTCGGTCGTCATTCCGCCGCCGTTCAACGGATCCGGAGCCAGCCGCGTCCAGATCACGAAGCCGTCCGGCGCGGGATCTCCCGAGGCCACGCCCAGCTGGAAGGGGTAGTCGCGGAACGCCGGGTGCCGCCGGGTCGCCGCGTGGGCCTCCATCGGGAACACCGCCGCGGCTGCCGCCGCACCGCCAGCCAATCGCAGGAAGCCGCGTCGGTCCTGACGCGTTGACCCGGCCCAGGGGGAAATCATGCGGGCGATCGTATCGGGATGCCTGTTCTTGTCCACGGGTGGACGGTGACGCTTTCGCGGTTTTCCGGTGAGGGCGGCGTGACTACGCTCGGCGGCATGGAACGACGCGTGATCCTCGAGGTGTTGGTGGATTCGGTGGAGTCGGGACGTGCCGCCGTAGAGGGCGGGGCGGACCGCTTGGAGGTGTGTCAGAACCTGTTTGAAGGTGGAACAACCCCCAGTGCCGGCCTGATCGCTGCCCTGAAGCGGGCCGTCGATCTACCCCTGAACGTCATGATCCGTCCCCGCGGTGGCGACTTCTGCTATTCGGACTGTGAGTTCGAGGTGATGCGGCAGGACATCCGCATCGCGCGCGAACTCGGGGCGTCGGGAATCGTGCTGGGCCTGTTGAATCCCGACGGAACCGTCGATACGGCGCGCACGGCCGAATTGATGGCGTTGGCGCGGCCGTTGAGCGTGACGTTCCACCGGGCCATCGACATGACCCGCAACCTGGACGAAGCCCTCGAGACACTGGTGGCGCTCGGCGTCGACCGCGTGCTGACCTCGGGCGGCGAGGCAACGGTGATTGAAGGTGTGGATGTCATCGCGGGCCTGGTGCGGCGCGCCGGCGATCGGATCGTGGTGATGCCCGGAGGTGGCATCCGTGAGCGCAATGTCGAGAAGGTGGTCGCCCTGACCGGTGCCCGCGAGATCCACGTCAGTGGCAGTCGGGCGGTCGAAAGCCGGATGGAATTCCGCAACACGCGCGTGCCGATGGGCAAGGATCTCAGGGCACCCGAGTTCAGCCACAACCAGGTCGATCCCGGTCGCGTGGCCACCTATCGACGGCTGGTGGGGTGAGGGGGCGCATCTTGACACTGCCCCCGTTTGAGAAGGGGAACGGGGTGGCGATGTCCTCATCGCCCTGCGAACGGCTTTGGAACGGCGACGAGGACGTCGCCACCCCGTTCCATGCGGGGGC
>JAIXZE010000057.1 GCA_027489875.1 Verrucomicrobiales bacterium | reverse complement strand
CGCAACACCGGCGCAGACAACGACACCCTTGGTCTTCATACCGAACGTGAAGGTCCGCAACGGGAGCGAGCCACCGGTGACGTTCGCATCGCCACTCGGCGTGCTGGCTGGCACCCGTTCGCTGGACCGTGTGGTGACTTACCTGGAAACATTCTGTGCCTCGGCATGCACGCTCTTGCGAATCTCTTCGAGCATCAGGTCCAAGTCGATGCGTCTCATATCATCGCCTCTCTCGACTCGCTTAAGAAGCATGTCGCATGGGAAGACAAACACATTCAAGTCACGATACTGCAATGCGAAGTCCGAACCATGCTCATCCTCAAAAACAACCCAGTGCATTGGAATTTCTGTAGCAAGAATCCCACCAAAGACTGTCCCGAAGACCGTCAGATCCGAAGCTGCATCTGCTCCGAAAGGTCCTTTGCTGAGCAACGAGTGAAGTGTTGGAATATCCCCACGCCTCCCTATCAGCCTGATGTCGGACTTGAATCCTCGGTGAAGAACGTCGTTCACCCAAGCAGTAGCCTGAGCAATGCCTGCTTGCTCTTGGTCGTTGAGAGGTCGTGTAGAATTTTCTCAGGCATGGATGATCCCGGCTTCACTGAAGCGGACTGTTGGGCACTGACAGGATGGCTTGCGAGTGCCGCAACGATGTCACGGAAGAACACAAGCTCTGCAAAGGCAGCCATAAGCAGGATCGGGATGATCAGGTAAGCAATGCTCACGCGTATTCCGTCCTGCTTGCAGAACCTGTATCCGACAATGCCAAGCGCCGCCGCCATCACAACCACGAACCATGCGGCCGTGCCGACGGGGCCGACACCCTTGTTGCTCGTCTCGGAGAGCGCAACCAGGAGGCTGACACAGCCCACGATCGAAGCGCGCCTCGTGAAGCGAAGCGTATCCCGACCATCTCCTGGGGTCTGTGTGCTCATGCTTAGGGTGCCCAACACCAAGGTCAGCGACGGGGACCAGCCACCCGGGACGTCCGCATCGCCACTCGGCGTGCCGGTTGGAGCCCATTCGATTCACCGTCTGGTTCGGCAATCCCTCGGAGTAGCCTCGGGCACTCCAAAGCGCGATCGTAATCCTCTCGCCGGAAGAATGGCCACACGGCCTTGTCCCCCTCAGGCTTCACACGGCGAAGCTTGAATCTGCGCCCGGTGAGGTCGTCTGCGACCCGTCGCAAAGAGTCGACAACCCTCGATCGCTTGCTTGGCCAGTCAAATTCGTTGTCCGAATGCAGAAACAGGATGCACCGCTTGAAGTCGAGTCGCTCTCCGTCGGTTAACAGAAGCGGGTGAGAATGAAAATCGTCGTAGCAGGGCCACACAGAATAGAAGACCTCGAATATGGCCCGGTCCTCGGAATCGGTGATGCCACCAGGACAATCGAGTTCGTCAAAGGCGAGATTGTCGATGCGCCCCGAAAGCAAATGCCGGAGGGCCTCAGCCAGACGATCTCGATTGGGGCGATCAATCATGTGTATGCCGAACCTGAAGGTCAGGGACGGGGACCAGCCGCCGTCGGCGCCCGCATCGCCACTCGGCGTGCCGACTGGCACCCGTTCGCTGGCCCGCTTGGTTCACTTCCAAAGGAAGTGAATCTCGCCGCAAAACACGCACAAGACACAAAAGCCGATCCCACACCGTAGCGATTGTCTCTGTCGCTGTATCGTGATCGAAGGCCGACGACGTCCGCCTCGCCCCGGACACTGCCATGACCCGTCGCTTTCATCTGTCTTGATTCCTGGTCTGCTTGGGATAGCGAGGGTTTAAGCGCTCGCACGGCTGGCGCGGGGGTGGGCATCGAGACGGGATGGCAGGTTAATGTTACGGAAGGCATAGCCGACACAGCAGCCCCGGCGGTTGTCCAGCGGCGCCTTGTTCGGCTTTCGGTGTTTGTCCCATATCAACCCTTCGGAGCAAGATCCCATATGCCGTGTGGATTGTGAAAGAGATCGTCTGCTTCGTGACGCGAATCGGGTGACAAGAATAGCCGAAAATGCGGTGAATCAGGGTCAAGACTGAACGTGTGCCCTGTTGCAAGCTGAGGCTGCTCAATAATCTGATACATGTTAAAGCGATTCATGAGGTCGGCTGCATCACGGATGTCCATGGATCGTGGCAAACTACACTCAGGAAGGCTGAAATGATGCATCCCACAGGAGTAGTAGCGGTCAGCGTCTCCGATGAGTGTGACCGCGCTGCAATAAGCATCAAAAGTGCTGCCCGAGAGCAATGAAAACCACCGATCCCACTCATGGGCCACTCCTGAGGATTCCACCTTCAGAGCAAAGCCACCTGCTCGCTGGACTACCTGAGTGAACTTTGTCAGGCGCTGGCGCTGCTCAAGCCAACCAACAGGGAAATGCAGATATGCAACTCCTCGGTGGCCATCAATGGCATCAAGCGTTTGGTCAGTGAGCCGTCCCTGCCCTGCAATCCGAAATGCGGCTCTCATCTCAGAGTATGGATCGCAGAAGTGCAGAGGAACATGATCTTTGCCGTTCGGGTGAGCCAAAATGCCTCCCGCGAACATGAACTCCCCCGGAGGCTGCTGGGTGATGATGGCCCGCAGGAACTCGCTGCGGTCAGCCCACGGGCCGGGGATACAAATGATGGCTTCTTGGCTCATGGCAAGTGGTGAAGTTTCTAGGCAGAACGTCCCGGATCACCAACGCCGGGCCAAAGATGTCCGGTGATCGACCGAGGCGCGATCCCGGCGTTCGGTGCAACCGGCTTGTTGGCATCGGCAGAATGGATCATTTGTATCCGTGCCACAGGTAAATGCCGTCTGCGAGTTTTCGGTGGTACCAAGGAGCCTGCTCCCAATCAGGTGTGAACGACTCGGGACCGATCATCACTCCATAAATTTGCCAACTGACGGTCACTGCTCGCATGGCCCCTGTAGTCGACCGCAGGAAACCCACGCGCGGTTGTTTCGAGTCAGGTCCGATGGTTCTCAACCGCCTGCTGGCTTCTTCCTTGGGAACTGCCCACGCCTCACTGTAGACGGTCACGAGTGTGTCCCAGCCTTCAATCGACACCGGCTCATCGCTTCGGCAGGAAGGAATGTGATCCTGCATGGCTCGAATGGCCTCTGGGATGTCCGTCTCCTCGACGTGTGAAAGCATCTTGGCGTCTCTTTGCGTCACAGCGAGTGGTGCCTCTCGCTCTCGATACGTGGTGATCGTGTTCGTCGCCCACTTACGCAACTCACCGAGCGACATCGTGTTCGTAAGCCCCCGCGTCAGACATTCATCGACAAAAAAGATCGCGCCAGCACGTCTCTCCCCCTTCGGGATAAGCAGCACGTTTGTGTTGTCCGAGCGAACTGACGCAGGGACAAGCATCACAACCGCTACCAGAACGCCTGCGAGTCGATTCATATGGCGCTAACTTTGCTGCGCAGTGACGCACTATCAAGGGTACACAACCTGAGACCTGGGCGCACCCAGCGCGTTCACTGGAGCAGCCGGACCTCAGTTGTGTTTCGATCTGCTGGATCATGGAGTCAGTGCTCAGGCGGACGGAAGGTCGCGGTCGCCAAAGCCTCATCAAATGGAAGTCCAAGTGGCCCCTCCACAGCCAGCGCCCTCGAATGACCTCGCTCAAGGCCAGCCACAATCATTGCGATGCACCTCCCGGATCGGAACAGGGCGACCGATTGGCCGTCCGATGACCAACTTGCCTCGAACTGGCCCGCAACTGGTCGAGCCACGAACGCCTCCGATGAAGCAACATCCTTTGAGAGCGGCGGAGGTCCCCCTGACTCCCGGACTGCGATCCAATCAACCTTGTCGGCGAGTGGAACAGTCGAATACACGGGGCAATCCCGCTCCGGCTTGTTCGTGTCAGCGGCAGTGAGGTAAAGCCACACCATGCCACCAAGTTCCTCCAGAATGGCGGTTCGTTTCGATACTGGGTGCTGCCAAGAAAGGAACAGGCCCTTGTCGTCTGATTGGTTGGCTGGAGTCATGGAGGAAGTAGACGCTTGCTTGCCGTCACAGGAGGCGACGACGATGCACAGCGAGAGCAATAAAGGCAGCCTTGTTTGCATGGTCCGGTACGTATTGGGCGAACGACAAAGGTCAGCGACAGGAGCCAGCAACCAACGGCGTCCGCAACGCCACCCGGCGTGCCGGCTGCCACCCGTTCGCT
>JAIXZE010000008.1 GCA_027489875.1 Verrucomicrobiales bacterium | reverse complement strand
GCCTTGGTGGATTGACGGCGGGCCTTGCCCGGGACGTTCTGGGTGTTCACCCGGAGCACCTTCACCTTGAAGAGTTCTTCCACCGCACGCTTGATCGCCGGGGCGCTGGCGCGCCGATCAGCAACGATCGTGTACTGGTTGAACTTCTCGGATTGAAGGGTGCCCTTCTCGGTGATCCGGATGGTCTTGACGATATCGAAGGAAGTCATGGTTCGGAGGGCTGGGGATTTCAGTCGGCGAGCCGGGCTTCAACCTTGGCGAATGCCTCCTTGGTGAAGACCAACTTGTCATACCGGAGCAACTCGTAGGTATTGACCGTCGTCGCCGTGGCCAATCCAACACCGAGGATGTTCCGCGAGGCGCGCTCGATGGCGTCATCCGCCCCAGCAACCACCACCAGAACCGTGCCGCCATCCACACCGAGGTTGCGCAGGACGCCTGCGAACTCCTTGGTCTTGGCAGCGGCGAGCTTGAACTCGTCCACCACCAGGATGTCGCCAGCCTTCAGGCGCTCGCTCAATGCCTTGCGCAGCGACAACTTGGCCACCTTCTTGTTGACCTTCTTGGAGAAGTCCCGGGGCTTCGGCCCATGAACCACACCACCGCCACGCCACAACGGGCTGGCGAAGGAACCGGCACGCGCACGGCCTGTTCCCTTCTGCCGCCACGGCTTCTTACCGGTGCCGTTGACTTCGCCCATGGTCTTGGCCGAAGCCGTGCCACTGCGCTGACCAGCCATGAACGCCACAACGGTGTCATGCACCGCCTGCGTTCCACGGCCGTTGTCGATGACCTCGAACGAGACGTCGAGTTCGCCGGCGGGATTACCCTTGAGATCTTTGATCGCGAGTTTCATCGCTCAGTTTCCTTTACTTCTTCTTGGCTGCCGCGGCGGCCTTCTTGTCGTCCTTCTTGCCGGTGGCAATATCCTTGGCCTTCTTGCGGGCCTCATGGATCGCCTTCAGCCGGGCCGAATCAATCGCGAGCTTCTTTGCTTCGCGCACAATGCAGTAATCTCCTTCGCTGCCAGGGAAGTTACCACGGATCAACAGGACATTGTCCTGAGGGCGGACCTGAACGATCTCCAGGTTCTGCGCCGTCCGCTGCACGGCACCCATGTGACCGGGCATCTTCAGCCCGCGCATGACCGTACCAGGGAACAAGCGCTGACCAATGGCGCCCGAGCGACGATGCCAACCCTTGGCACCGTGCGTCATGTCACCGCCACGGAATGCCCAGCGACCAACGACACCTTCAAAACCACGGCCCTTGGTCGTGCCGATGCAGTCAACAAACTGCCCAACCGCGAACAGGTCCGCTCCGAGGATGTCGCCCGGGTTCACTTCACGGGAGAAATCCCGGAATTCCTTGATGCGACGAACCGCAGCACCCTTGTGCTTCTTGATGTGCCCGTTCACCGCCTTGCTCAGGCGATGCTCCTTCTGGTCGTCGAATCCCAACTGGACAGCATTGTAACCGTCACGGTCAGTCTTCTTCTTCACCTGGAGGACGCGGTTGGGTCCAACGAGGACCACCGTCACCGGCGTCAACACGCCATTCGCGTCATAAACGCGGGTATGGCCCAATTTCTTGCCCAAAAGTCCGAGTGGCATGTCTCCTCCGTTAGATCTTGATGGTGATGTCGACACCGGCCGGAAGGTTGAGCTTCTTCAGCTCATCCACCGTCTTGGCAGTCGGATCGAGGATGTCGATCAGCCTCTTGTGCGTCCTCTGCTCAAAAGTCTCCTGCGACTTCTTGTCAGCATGAGGCGAGCGGAGAACAGTGACCCGCTCCACCGTGGTGGGGAGCGGAATGGGTCCGGCAACACGAGCCCCGGAGCGCTTGACAGTCTCGACGATTTCACTCGCCGATGCGTCAATCACCCGATGGTCGTAGGCCTTCAGACGGATGCGGATGCGTTGTCCAGCCATACAAAGAACAGTTTAAGTGATGTTACGAAAGCTTAGCTGCGGGCCGCGGGCTTCTTCTTCGCGGCATCAAGCACGGTCGTCAGAACACTGTTCGGGACCTGCTCGAAGTTGTTGGGTTCCATGGAGTACGAGGCACGACCCTTGGAAAGAGACCGGATCGCCGTGGCGTATCCGAACATTTCGGCCAGCGGCACCTGCGCGGTGACGACGGTCTGTCCAGCCTTCGCGTCCACCCCAAGGATGATGCCGCGACGACGGTTGATGTCACCGAGAAGATCGCCCTGATACTCGTCAGGGGTCGTGACTTCGACCTTCATGATCGGCTCCAGAAGGATCGGACCCGCGTCATTGAAGGCGTCCTTCAGGGCGAAGATGCCAGCCATCTTGAACGCCAGCTCGTTGGAATCGACTTCGTGGAACGACCCGTCGGTGATGCTGACCTTGATGTCGATCACCTGGAAGCCGGCATAAACGCCCGACTTGATCGCCTCGCGGATACCGTCCTCGACTGCCGGAACGTATTCCCGAGGAATCGCGCCACCGACGATTTCGTTCAGAACCTCGACGCCCTTGCCCTTTTCGTTGGGCTCGACCTTGACGCAGGCGTGACCGTACTGACCACGACCACCGGACTGACGGATGAACTTGCCCTCGCCGTCAGCCGACTTGGTGATCGTTTCGCGGTAGGCGATTTGCGGAGCACCGGCGTCCGCCTCGACCTTGAACTCGCGCTTGAGACGATCGCGGATGATTTCCAGGTGAAGTTCACCCATGCCCGCGATGATCAACTGGCCGGTTTCCTCGTTCGTGAACACACGGAACGTGGGATCCTCTTCCGCAAGGCGCTGCAGACCTTCGGACATCTTGTCGCGATCCGCCTTCGTCTTGGGCTCGATCGCCATGCTGATGACGGGCTCAGGGAACGTGGGAGGTTCGAGGGTGATGTCGAACGACTCGTCGCAGAGCGTATCACCCGTGGTGATGTTGCGCAGACCGACGAGGGCTGCGATATCGCCGGAGTACACTCCGTCCACGTCCTTGCGCTCGCTGCCCTGAATGACCATCAGGCGGCTGACACGCTCACGCTTCCGGGTGCGGGGATTGTAGATCGTGTCACCCTTCTTGAGCTGCCCGGAGTAGACACGGAAGAAGACCAGCTTGCCGGCGTAGGGATCCGTCCAGAGCTTGAACGCCAGGGAGCAGAATTTGCCCGAGTCGTTGGGTTGGACTTCCACCTTCTCGTCCGTGATCGGGTTCATGCCGACCGCAGCCGGAATGTCGATCGGGGACGGGAGATAATCGATGACGGCGTCGACGAGGACTTGGACACCCTTCTTCTTGAACGCCGATCCGCAAAGGACCGGGACGAGCTCGATCTTGCAGGTCAGGCGGCGGATCGCGGCCTTGAGGATCTCAGGGGTGATGGGCTTCTCCTCAAGCACCATCTCAGCGATCGTGTCGTCCTTGTTGGAGACAGCATCAATCAACTCGGCCAGAGCCGCTTGGGCGCGCTCGACGTGCTCAGCGGGGATGGCCTTGATCTCGTAACGGAGGCCTTCCTGTTGGATATCGCCAGGGCCCCAGAGGATCGCCTTCTGGTTCACGACGTCGATGACGCCCTCAAACCGTTCTTCGGCACCCACCGGGATCATCACCGGATACGCATAAGCATTGAGCTTCTTGCGCATGTCGTTCAGGGCGTTCTCGAAGTTCGCCCCGGTACGATCCATCTTGTTGACGAAAGCGATGCGCGGAACGTGGTACTTCGTCGCCTGACGCCAGACAGTCTCGGACTGAGGCTGGACACCGGCGACGCCGCAGAACACGGCCACCGCACCGTCCAACACGCGCATCGAGCGCTCGACCTCGGCCGTGAAGTCCACGTGACCCGGAGTGTCGATGATGTTGATCCGATGAGGAATGGCTTCCCGGGCCTTGTACAGACCCTCTTCCTTCTTCTGGGTCCAGAAGCAGGTCACGGCCGCCGAGGTGATCGTGATGCCGCGCTCCTTTTCCTGCTCCATCCAGTCGGTGACGGTATTGCCGTCATCAACGTCACCGATCTTATGGATCAGGCCGGTGTAGAACAGGATTCGTTCGGTCGTCGTGGTCTTGCCAGCGTCGATGTGAGCGGCAATGCCGATGTTCCGCGTCCGCTCGAGCGGATACTGGCGGTTCGGCGAATTGAGGACCGTATTGATGGCGTGGGCGTCACTCATGGCGGGGATCGATGAAGGTCGTGAAGATGAAAAACGCCCCGATCCCAGATCGGGGCGTGAGGGCGTCTTGGATTACCAGCGGAAGTGGGCGAACGCCTTGTTGGCCTGGGCCATCTTGTGCACGTCGTCGCGCTTGCGGATGGCATTCCCCTGACCGAGGTACGCTTCCATCACTTCAGCCGCGAGTGCGTCCTTCATGGGGATGCCCTTGCGTGCGTCAGCGAACATCACAATCCAGCGCATCGCGAGCGAGTTCTGGCGATCCACGGGAACCTCCATGGGCACCTGGTAGGTTGCACCACCGACCCGGCGAGCCTTGGTCTCGATGCGGGGCTTGGCGTTGTCCACCGCGCGCTGCAGAACTTCCAGAGGGCTGGCCCCGGGGTTCTTCTCGGCAATGACCTCGAGGGCACCGTAGACGATGCGCTGGGCGAGGTTCTTCTTGCCGCCATCCATCACGGTGTTGACGAGGCGGGCCACAAGGGCGCTGTTATACTTCGCGTCCGAGACAACGGGACGACGATCGGCACGACGACGACGGGACATACAAAGAACGATTCGAACTTACCGGGTTTTGAAATGCACGTCCCCAACCTTTTGGGCGGGGACAGTTTGGAATGTGGAGTGGAGCTTTGGTCCAATCACTTCTTCTTGGCGGCTGCCGCAGCGCCCGCCTTGGGCCGCTTGACACCGTACTTGGAGCGGCTGACACGCCGCTTCTCGACACCGGCCGCATCCAGCGTACCGCGGACGATGTGGTAGCGAACACCTGGCAAATCCTTCACACGACCACCACGAACGAGGACGATCGAGTGTTCCTGGAGGTTGTGTCCCTCGTCCGGAATGTACGCGATGATCTCGTTCCCGTTGGTCAGGCGAATCTTCGCGACCTTCCGCATGGCGGAATTGGGCTTCTTCGGTGTGCGGGTCATCACTTGAAGGCAAACCCCGCGGCGAAACGGGTTGCCGTCCAAGGCAGGAGCCTTGCTCTTGTAGACCAACTTGTTTCGGCCCTTTCGGACCAGCTGATTAATCGTGGGCATCGCAGCCTGAAAATCGAATTGAACCGTCCTAAACTTACCGTCCAAGGACGGCGAAACGGAGCGCAGAAAGTACCAACGCCACCATCCGCTGCAATAGGTTTTTCCGAAATTTTGTGGAAGCGGTCTCCCACGCCCCTTTCGTCCGGCCTCCGCGATCGACTGTCTGCAAGGACACCGATGCCAGCGCCACCAGATTGCCACCGATACGTGACATGTCCCGCAGGAATTGCCGCTTGCCCCCCTCAGCGCCATCCCCCAGAACGGGGACAATGTCCTTGCCACGCCCCCTTCGTGACCTGCGGCTCCGTCGTCGGGGGCCCGTCGGCCAGGCTCTTGCCCAGTGGTGCACGCGCCTCGCCCGCCATGCGTCCGCCCAAGGCCGACGCAAGTCCCGGGACCTCGCAGTCCACCAACTGCGCCTCGTCGCCAAGGCCCTCCGCGCCGCCCTTCGCCTCGCCGATGAAGGCGATCCGGCTCCCGACCTGTTGGAGCTCGACCAATCCATCCGTGCAACCGCCGCAGCGATTGCCGGTTCGCGGGATGCCGTTGTTCTCTCCCGACTTCTGGGGCGACTTGCGGAGGACGCGTCGACCGAGGTTCAGGCGGCTGCCGCGACCCTCGGCACCCAATGGACCACACAGGCAACGACAGCGGCCGACATCGTCCAAGCCGCAGATTCCTTGGTTGAACTCGCCGCCAAACTGGGTTCAGCGCTTGCTGATCGGGTCAACGCCGACGGCATTGCCGATTGCCTCCGCCGCTCCCTTCAAAAGGTGGCTCGCCATCAACGACGCGCCCGGCAATCCGGCAAGATGGAGTCATTCCACGCGTGGCGACGTTGGCAGAAGCGCCTCGAGGCCCAACTCCGGCTGACCTCCCCGCCCTCGGGCAAGGCCTTCGATCGCTCGATGGATCGGATCCACAGGCTTCAGGAGCTTCTGGGTTCCCTCCATGACGTCGACCTGCTCTTCCTGCGCCTCTCCCAGAAGGGCGTCGTGCGCGGAATCCCCGTCAAGGTCCGCAAGGAACTGATCCGCCTGGTGGCAGCGCGACAGGACCGCCTGAGGAAGAAGGCACTCCGGCGCGGCGCGGCAGTACTTGATGGGAAGACCCGGAAGTCCCTGCTCGCCGTCGCCCGGAAATGGGGAACTCGGACCTCCTGAGATCCGCCGCACCCCATTCGCTCCCGCTCAGGAACCGAACACGGACCGAAGGTACTCACGGCTCCGCGTCGCGATCACTTCGGGGCCTTCCTCGAACTTGAAGACCTCGACCGAGACGGTCCCATCGTAGCCCACCTCCCGCAGGGCGGCGACAATCGGCCGGAAGTCCACATCGCCGAATCCAGGCCCCTTCAGATTGCGGTCGTTTGCATGGAAGTATCCAAACCTTCCCCTGGATGCCCGGATCACCTCCGCGACGGGGACCACCTCCGACGACATCGCCTTCACATCCAGGATGATGTTCATCGCGGGTGAAGCGAAGAGGTCTGCGAACCGACGCGCGTCGCGGGCGGTATTGATGAAGTTCGTCTCCGCAGGT
>JAIXZE010000421.1 GCA_027489875.1 Verrucomicrobiales bacterium | reverse complement strand
CTGGCGGGATACTATGAATCGTTGCTGGCGAATCCGGCGGTGTTCGCGCGACGGGCGGCCACCGTGCTTGGCCATGTCCCGGCGTATGCGCTCCGTCAGTATCCGAAGTTGATCCGCGAAAACCGGCTCGCGCGCCTGCTGCTGGAGCGCACACCGGCATCCTATCTAGCGGATCCCCGAAGCGTG
Organism: Verrucomicrobiales bacterium; assembly: GCA_027489875.1. Lineage (GTDB taxonomy): Bacteria > Verrucomicrobiota > Verrucomicrobiia > Limisphaerales > UBA9464 > UBA6176. The sequence goes on along the minus strand of JAIXZE010000421.1, from coordinate 31,762 downwards.
GCTGATCTCATCGAGGGCTCCGAGATCCACGTGATGGCGCTGGGGTATCGGATCCTTGGACTGAACGATCCGCGGGCCATCGAGATGGCGCGCACGCATGTCGACCTGCTCATCGGGACGCTGCTGCGACCGCTCCACCGGAGTACGCGTCGGCTGGCGTTCGACGCGTTGGCCAACGCGGCCTCCACGCCAGAGCTGGCCGCGCGGATCCTGGCACGAGCACGGGAGGCCTTCGCGTTGCCGGACGACCATTATCCGAAAGACGCGTTGGTGATCCTGGTGGCCACCCTCCTGGATCGATGGCCTGAACTGCGCGGGCCCCGCGAACAACCCACGATCTACCGCAAGGCGGTGAAACGTCCGGAGGCCGCATGACGTTCGCGCCATTCCAATACGCGACCCCGAGCGCGTTTGAATCCACGCGTGACAGTGCGCGGCTGGGATTGGCCGCGGATCCGCGTCGGCCCGTGCGGTTCCATGGGCGTGTGGTGCGCAATGTTCCCTTGCTTCGGTTTGCGCTGCGCGCGTTGGGCGAGGCGATCTGGAGTCGGGATGAATGGTTCAGCGACGGGGAAATCCTGGGCGGCGTGCTGGATCCGGTGGTGACGGTCCACCCGGACCGGATCTTCTTCGAGGCCTTCAGCCAGGACCAGAGCACGGCAGCGACGCTGGTCGTCGACCGGACGCTTTTCGAGACCGAGGGCGACGTCCGCACAGGGACGACCAACATCGATTTCACGGCGTGGTTCTGGGCGGCGCTCGGCGAGATGCGCAGCAGTCGCGAGACCTGGCTCCGTATTGAAGCGGGCGGCGTGGAAGTCCGGACGAAGGATTTCGGCGGAAGGTTCGAGCGGAAGGTGGACGTGCCGGATGCGTGGGTGCGCGGATTCCTCCAGTTGCAGGCGGCCATGGCCTTTCCCGGCACGCGGCTTTCCGTGCGGCCGGTCGACCTGCTTTCGGCGCTCCGTTATCTCGATCATCACAAGGCCCGGATCAGCCCGCGGGCGCTGCGGTATGAATTCGCACCGGGCAGCGATGCGCGGCTGATCCTCGAACCGTGGGAACACGCCGTGCCGCTCGTGGGGGCCGATCACGGCTACACGGAACCCCGCGTGATCCGCACCTGGGGCCGACGCCGGCTGAAGCTCCTCGCACCCCTGCTGCCGTTCGCGGACCGCGTCGACATCTACCTCAAGGGACGTGCCATGCCCGCGTTCTACGCGGTGAAGCTTCCGGGCATGACCTTCCTGCTGGGCTTGTCCGGATGGTCGGAACAGGCGTGGACGGGCACGGGAAGTTTTGAGTTGGGTGCGGCCGACGCGGTGCCGATGACGACGGTCGACGCGGCGCTGGATCGGCTTCGGTTGCGACACGCCGTTTCCGAATCGGATCTGGTTCGGGAACTGGGCTGTCGACCGGCGGAAGCCGCGGCTGCTTTCGCACGCCTCTGCCGGCTGGGAAAGGCGATGTACGACGTCGAGTCCCGCCAGTACCGGCATCGGGAGTTGTTCGCGGACCCGATTCCGGAAGCGCAGCTCTTCCCCCCGGATTCACGGGAACGCCAGGCCCGCGAATGGGCGGCGGCGGGACGGGTGCGCGTCGAGCTTTGCGAATCCCAGGAGACGCGGAAGGTGCGGAACCTCAAGACGCCGGAAGGGCGCATCCGACGCGAGATCATCCATCGCGACTGGCGCGTCCACGGGGGCGTGGACGATCAGCCCTCGGTGGACCTTGTCCTGAACGACACGGGTCGGCTGCTGTTTGCCACCTGCGGTTGCGCCGCGTTCCGCGAGCACCGGATCACCCGTGGTCCCTGTGCGCACATGATCGCCCTGCTCCGCGCCACCGAATCCCTGCGGACCGATGCGCCCACGTCGGTCGCCGCCACGGAACCACGGATCCGGATCCCGCGTCCGGCGGACGAGGAGGAGGCGGATGAATAAACCCTTCCAACCACCAGCGGCCCAAGGCCGGGGAGGCGATGTCCTCATCGCCGCGGGAAAGGCTTTGGGACAGGGCGACGTGGACGTCGCCGCCCCGGCCCGGGGACGGAAAGGCGATGCCTTCATCGCCGTGGGAAAGGCTTTGGGACAGGGCGACGTGGACGTCGCCACCCCGGCCCGGGGACGGAAAGGCGATGCCTTCATCGAACTTCCCTCTTTCCACCAGTGCGGGCGGGCCGTTCACTTTCGGAAGTCCGGGGCGGTACGATCAGCCATCATGCCGCGGTGTTTCGCCGCGGCGGCAAATTGTTGCCGTTACATCGCCAAGGCTCCCTACGTACTGAACGCAGGGAGGCCCTGAGTCCAGAGCCTCGCAAGTGATCCCGCCCCGGACTTCCCACCCTTCACGCCCCACGATCCCACGATGCCCCTCCTGAGCTGGATCCAGTCGCTCTTCGGAAAGCCGCCGGCGCGGGATGTCAGCCGCCTGCAGCCGGCGGCGGCGTCGACGCCCGGCGCGCCGGTGCGAGCCGACGTCACCGAGGAGGCCATCGATACTTCCGGTGGGCCGTTGAAGCCCGGGCACCGGCGTCGGGCCCTCCGGGATCCACGCCTGTTTCCGAAGGCCCGGGCACCCATCAACCTCCGTTTCGGCAAGCCGGCGCTGACGATGTCCAAGGCGGAGGCCGACCGGATGTTTGGACCGACGTTGCGGACGCGGAACCGACAGCTCCGCGACCTGCTCACGGACGAGGAACAGTTGACGCGACTGGGCCTGCCGGTGTGGAAGACGGAAGACGACGTCGCTGAGGCACTGGGCCTTTCGTTGGGGATGCTGTGGCATTTCGCGTCGCACCGGACCCACGACCGTTGTGTCCATTACGTGGCCTTTGAGGTGCCGAAGCGGTCCGGGGGCACGCGGGTCCTCTTCGCGCCGAAACGCCGGTTGAAGGCGATCCAACGCCGACTGCACGAGCTTCTCGTCCGCCGGCTTCCGGTTTCCCAGCACGCGCATGGCTTTGTCACCGGGCGCAGCATCCGGACCGGGGCCGATCCCCACGTGGGCCGGGACTTCGTGTTGCACCTCGACCTGCAGGACTTCTTTCCCTCGGTGACGTTCGCCCGGGTGCGCGGGCTGTTGATCGCCTACGGGTATGCGTATCCGGTGGCGGCGACGCTGGCGGCGTTGTGTACGGAATCCCGGCGGCAACCGGTCGAGATCGAAGGGGTCGTGCGGAACGTCCCGGTGGGTCAGCGGCACTGCGTGCAGGGCGCGCCCACGAGTCCGGGGTTGTGCAACGCCCTGGTGTTGCGCCTGGACCGGCGGTTGGCGGGTTTGGCCCGGAAGTTCGACTGCACCTACACGCGCTACGCCGACGACCTCACCTTCTCGGGCGACGTGGCGCGTGGATCGATGATCGGGCTCCGGGAACGGGCGACGGAGATCATCGTGGCGGAAGGGTTCACGGTGAACCGGCAGAAGACGTTCCTGGCGTCGCGTGGTGGGCGGCAGACGGTGACAGGAGTGGTCGTGAACGATATCGCCGGTCTTTCGCGTCAGGATCGGCGGAGAATGCGGGCCGAAGCCCATCAGCAGGCGAAAGCGGAACGGGAAGGGAAACCGGTGTCGGCCGAGGCCCGGGCGCGGTTCGAGGGCCGGCTTGCCTATCTCTCCATGCTCAATCCGGCCCAGGCCCAGGCACTCCGCGCCTTTCGTGACCGCATCGCATGAAATCCTGTCACGAATGTGGCGCGGAACACTCGGAGGAAGACCTGCTGCACCTGGCGGGCGTCTGGGTCTGTGGTCCGTGCAAGCCCGTTTTCCTTCAACGCCTTCGGGAAGGTGCGCCGCCGGCGGACGCCGATCCGGCGCGGGGAACCTTCGCCCTGGGACGCACCCTGGTGGTCCGGTTTGGGGCGAGCCCACCCCCCCGGTGCGTCCGCTGCAATGCCCCCGGGACCTGGCGGATGCGACACTCCTACTCGTGGCACCCGGCCTGGTTGATCCTCACACTGTTGTGCACGCCGCTCGCGTTCGTGATCGCGGCGTTTGTCTTCAGTCGGACGATCCACCTGGACCTGGTGCTGTGTGAGGACCACGCCCGGGAGCGCCGTCGTCGGTTGCTGCTGGCGGGGGTGTGGGTGGTCACCGGGGTGATCCTGCTGCTCGGGGGTATCTTTGGCCGCCGCATGGGGTTACCGGTACCAGCGGCGGTGTGCATCGTGGTTTCGGGCGTGATCTCGATCCTCATGGGACCGTTGTTCGCCCAGCGCGCCTCGGGAGTGCTCATTGCCCGCCGGATCAGCGATCAGTGTGCGGTGCTCCGCGGAGCGGACCCGGACTATCTGCGGTCGTTGCCGCCGTGGACCGGCAACCCGCTCTGAGACGGGGAATGCCCTCTGGTTTCGTACCAGATGAGGCAGATTTCGCTGAATTCGCGGACGAATGGCTGAAACGCCCATTGACCCGGTTTCCCTGCCGCCGGTACGTTCGCAAACTCAGTCAGGCACTATGATCGGTACAATTCGCAAGCATTCGGCAGTCCTCTGGTGGATCATCGTCGTGGCGGTGATCGTCAGCTTTGTGGCTTGGAGCGGCAGCGATCAATCCTCCTTGACGGCACTGGTCCGTGGGAACGCGGGGCTGTTCGGGACCGTGGACGGTCACGACATCACCCGGGATGAAATCGTGGAGCGGATCCGCCAGCTGGGCCTCCAGGAAAGCCTTTCCGACCGCCGCCGCTCGATGAGCGAGGAGCAGCGCAACGAGGTCGCCGCCCAGACCGCCTTCATCGACTTCAAGCTGCAGAGCATGGGCATCGTCGCCGACGACGAAGTGCTCGCCAGTGTGGTCCGGGATGCCTTCCGCGATCAGGCCACCGGGCAATCGACCTATCCGGCGCTGATCGAGCGCATCAAGGCGAGCGGCGGCCGCGAGGACGATTATCTGGCGATCCTCCGTCGGCAGGTCGAGCAGTCGACCTTGGTCAACGTCCTCTCGATTCCCGATTCCCTGGTCACCCCGCGTGAGGCCGAGGCCGAATACCGCCGTGAGAACGAGGAAGCCGTCGCGAGTGCCGTGTTCTTCGTCAGCACCAACTTCATGAGCTCGGTGACGGTGAAGCCCGAGGGGCTCGGTCAGTTCTACACCAACCGCGCCCAGAATTACCGGATCGCGGAGAAATTCGTGGTTTCCTACCTGCATTTCCCCGCGAGCAACCACCTGGCGGCGGCCGAGGCCGAGCTGGCAACGATGCCCGACCTGACCAACCGCCTCGAACAGGTCTACGCGAGCCGCGGCACCAATGCTTTCCTCGACGATCAGGGCGTGGCCCTCTCCAAGGAAGCCGCTTTCCTCCGCATGCGAACGGAACAGGTGAAGTCCAGCGCGGCTGCCCGTGCGGCCGAGGTCGCCAGCGAGGCCTACAACGAACTCGCCCAGCTCACCCCCATCAAGCCGGAGAATCTGGATGCGATCGCCACCAAGCGTGGTTTGAAGGTTGCCTTGACCCAGCCATTTGCCCGTGGCGAGCGCCCCCTCGGTCTGGAAAGCCTGCCCGACCTGAGCACGGTCCTGCAGGGCTTGACCCCGGATGCGCCCTTCAGCGAGCCCATGACTTCGGTGAACGGGGCCTACATCCTCGCGATCAAGGCGCGGATCCCCGCGACCATCCCGCCCCTGGCCAGCATCGAACCCCGCGTTGCGGATGACTACCGCCGGTTCCTGGCGCTGGAAGCGGCCCGTTCCGCAGGTCAGGCGTTCCGCAATTCGCTGACCAACGCGCTGGCCGCCGGAAAGACGTTCGCCGGTTTCGCCGCCGAACAGAAGCAGCAGGTGGTTGACCTTCCCGCCTTCAGCCAGTCGATGACGATGGTCCCGGGACTGCCGCCCTACGCCGACCTGGGCTCCCTCAAGGACACCGCGTTTGCCCTCGAACCCGGTGGCGTTTCCGGGTTCGCCATGGCCCGCGACGGCGGCTACGTCCTCTTCCTGAAGGAGCGCAAGCCCGTCTCCGAGGAAACACTCAAGGCCGGCCTCCCCGCGTTCATGGCCGAAGCCCGCTCCCGCCGCTCCAGCAGCCCGTTCGCCCAATGGTTCACCGCCGAATGGGACAAGAGCAGCGTCGCCGCTGCCTTCCGCCGCATGAAGGGCACGAACGCCCCCAGCGAGATGAACTGAGGGTTTTTTGGGGGGAGTGGATCAGACGGATCGGACTGATCCGACGGATCCGACTGATCAGTCCGATCCGTCCGATCCCGAACCGCACGACCAGCTGGCCACGAGCTCTGGGAAGCGGCAGCCTTGGCAGAGGGCGTTGGTGGCGGAGCAGAAGTCGTCGGAGACCTGCAGCAACCCCTGTTGGAGGGCGGCGCGGCGGGGCAGTTTTCGCCGTTCCCCCCCCATCAACCGCAGACGGGCCATCCGCAGGACTGCGTTGTCCTCGCCTGCTGGCCATCGGAAGTAGCGCCGTTCTACCTGTTCCCGAACGTCCGTTCCCTTGGCCACCTGGGCCCTCGCCCAGATCCACGGCAGGATCACGTTGATGGCCAGGTCGGTGATTCGGGCGCTTCCCAGCAGTGGACTCACCCCACCCGGCCGACCGGCCAGTGTCCAATGTTGCTCCCAGAAGGGATCCCGCGGGGGCAGAAGGACCTCGGCCACCGCGTTGACCGGATCATCGGGCCCGGAACCCAGGATCGCCTGCACCAGTCGGTTCGGGAGGTTGGGCTGCAGCATCCAGTGGGCGGCCAGGGCCAGTCGTCGCTGAGGATGGTTGGCCGGGCGCAGGCCGGCCAGTCGCCACGCGTCCTGCGGAATCACCACGGTTCCAAAACGTGCCCGGTCCCGCCACCAGTGGTCCCACAGGCCCCGGACGTATCCCGGCATACCGGATCCCGGATCCGGCGGAAGGAACCCTCCCAACCCCAACAATCGCGCCTGGGCGCACTCGACCGATCCCAGCTCGGATCCCTCCGGAAGCGGGGCGAGTTCGGCAATCCGGCGGAGGGGCCAGGTGTTGTTGCGGTAACCCAACCCCGCCAGCAGCCCCTCCCAAAGCGCCTGATCCCATCCCGAGTGCCGGGCCCGTGCGCCGTATTCGGATCCTTTCCGACCCAAGCGATGCCGTGCGGCGTCCTCGAGCAGCGTGCGCAGGGCCTCATCGTCCAGGCGGCGCAGGGGAGCCGAGCATCCGCCCCGGACGTTGGCGGGGATCAGTCCGGGAGCTTCGCCCAGCAACCACGGCACCAACTCCTCCAGCGGGGAATCCAGCCACGATGACAAGGTCAGGACCGGAATCCCTGCCGCAGCCGCTCCTGCCTGCCAGACGACATGGAGGATGACCTGGCGATAGTTGGGATTTCCTGCGTGCCGATGCCCGAACCAGCCCCCGGCATCGACGTCGATCTCCACATCCCCCGAGACCGCAGGGCCGTCGTCAAACTGGAGGATGGCTCCCTTGAAGTCGGGGCCGGCAGAACGATTCCAGAATCCCGGATGCAACACCCGCACCGCACGCCCGTCATCGGTCCGTAGCGCTTCCCGGCGCAGCCGTTGATGTCGCCAGAGATGTTGCATCCAGCGTTCGGGAGGTGTCTGGCATTCCTGGAAGGTGGGGGCCGAGCGGATGCGCTCGAGCCATCGGGTATAGGTTCCCGCGGTCGTCTGGGGCATGGTTGCATCATCGTGGGCGCATCCAAGCCCTGTCAAATTGCGCTCAAGGACGGCGCGGCGAACCCCTCATCGCCCTGGGAACCGCTCGGGAACGGCGAAGAAGACGACACCAACTTGTTCGTCCGGGGGCACTTTCCAGATGTGCCCGGAGGCCGGTTCAGGCTCCCACCGGATCGGTGGCATGCCTTCGGGTGGCGTCCAGCAGGCGCACGAGTTTTGAGGCGGTGGCATTTGCTGCCGGCGTGTCTCCGTCTTCCATCTGCTGTTCCACGCGATCGAGGACGTCTGTAATCGCCGACAATCCCAGGGTGGACGCCGCTCCCTTCATCGCATGGACCTGTGTCGACACTCCCTGGCGGTCCGCCTTCTCCAGCGCGACATGGAGCAGTTGCAGCGATTCATTGGCTGGATCGCAGAAGCCGGATACGAGTTCCACGAAGACCTCGTGGGTCAGGGCGGCACTGACCTCGGTGGCGACCGCAGGATCGATGAGCGGCAGTGTGGAACCCAGCGGGCAGGGATCCTCGTCTGCTTCGGGGTTGGCTTGCGTGGAATCGGAAACCGGGGCTTCGCGGCCAAAGTGGCGCGCCAGGGCCGCGACCAGATCGCTGGATTGGATGGGCTTGGTGAGGAAGTCGTCCATGCCGGCCTTGCGGGCGCGGTCGCGGGATTCCGCGAAGGCATCGGCCGTGAGCGCGATGATGCGGATCGCGGACTTGGGGGCGGGCAAGGCGCGGATGGCGACCGTGGCCTGCAGCCCATCCATGATGGGCGTGTGCACGTCCATCAGGATGACGTCGTAGTCGCCCTCCTTCATGGCCTCGACGGTTTCGTGGCCGTTCTCGCAGAACCGGGCGCGATGGCCCAGTTGCTGGAGCAGGACGGTGAGGAACTTCCGGTTCACCGGGTTGTCCTCGGAAACCAGGATGCGCAGGCTGCCGACGTACGCCGAGGCGGCCGGCACGGGTGCCTGATCTGTCCGCGGCTTTGCCGGCTTCAAGGGGACACGAACGGTGAATGTGCTGCCCTGATTCAGTCGGCTGGTCGCCTGGATGTCGCCTCCCATCAGCCGCGCCAACTGACGCGAGATCTCCAGTCCAAGGCCTGTCCCGCCAAAGCGGCGCACGCGCCGTGAATCCCCCTGCGAAAATCGCTGGAACAGCCGTTGCAACGTGGCTTCGTCCATCCCGATGCCCTCGTCGCTCACGGCGAACTGGACCTCGCGGGTGCCAATCGCATCCATGGCAGGACCGGCCGACACCTGAACGCGGACCTGACCGTGTTCGCTGAACTTGATGGCATTGCCGATCAGGTTGAAAAGGATCTGCTTGAGCCGGGTCTCGTCCGCTTCCACCCAGACCGGAAGGTCTGAACCGATGCCGACGCTCAAGGTCAGGTTCTTGGCTCCGGCCTGCGCGTGCATCAGCGATTCCACCGAATGCAGCAGCAAGGGCAACTGGACGGACTCGGGCTGGAGCTCCAGTTTTCCGGACTCGAGCTTCGAGATGTCGAGGATGTCATTCAGGATGACCAGCAGATGCCGTGCGGACATCGAGGCCGTGTCGATCAGGTCCGTCTGCTGGCTGGTCAGGCGGGTGTCGCGGAGCAGGGAGAGCATGCCCAGGATGCCCTGGAACGGCGTCCTCAGCTCGTGGCTCATGTTGGCGAGGAAGTCGCTCTTGGCCTGGTTGGCGTATTCGGCTTCGACACGCGCCTGCCTCAGGTTCGCTGCCAGGGTCTCCAGTCCCCGACGGCGTGATTCCAGCTGCCGGATCTGGGCAACCACCAGTCCGGCAAAGGCCAGTGTCAGCGAACATTGGAACACCGTCAGCCCCACCCCCAACTGCTGTTGCGTCCGGACCGCGTCGTTCCGCTCCTGCACATGGCTCGCGATCTCATGCGAGGCGAACATCGAGAGCGCGCGCAGCGGTTCTTCCAGGGCGTTCAACTCATCGCGCAGCCGTGTCCACCCGTCCTCCGCCGGAGCGGTGTTCACCGTTTCACCGATGACCGGATCCATGCGGGCGATCATCCCGTCCAACCGTTCGATCGTCGCCAGGTAGTCGGGTGTCTCGGGGAGGACATTGCGCGTTACCGATGGCCGGACCACGTCCACGCGACTGACGAAGATCTCGTACCGGGCCTGGACATCCCGGAAGGGAATTCTCCCGGGGTGTCGAAGTTCGTCCTCGACCAGTCCAACGAGGCGCATCTGCTCGTTCTCGAGCTTGTGGAAGCTCCACGCCAGGAAGTCGTCCTTGAACTGCGCCTTGCCGCTGATCAGCACCGTGGCCCGCCACTGGACGTACCCCACCGCGCCAAAAGCCAGGATCAGCACGAATCCAATACCCGCCAGCCACACCCGGAACGGAAACCCGGGAGCGGCAGCCGTGGATTCCGCGGCGGCAATCAGCGGATCTCGATGGCTTTCAGCTGCCATGCGGCTCGGCCGTAATAGAGCGGGGATTGCAGGGTTTCCGAAGAGTCGAACGGATACATGATGAACAGCGGACCCTTCTCACGCACCGTCATCGGCTTCCCATCGGCCAGACGGGCGACGATCACGTCGTACTTCTCGATGTCCTCCATGGGAATCTCGACCATGTAATCGTTCAGGGCGATTGCCCGGATGGATTTGCCCGAGGATTTGACCGTTGCCAGCACATCGCGCAGGCGGGGACCGGTGTATTCCCGGACCTCCTCGTGCCATGGCGTGCGGGTTTTCAGGCGGTGTTGCGGGAGCTTCTCCAGCATCGCCATGTCGAACTCGGCCTTGGTCTTGCCCTGGTTGGCTTCGCCGATCAGGCCGGTCAGGGTAAGGATCACCTTGCCCGAGGGTGCATCCAGCGCCTGCATGGTCAGCATTCCGCACAGGAACACTGCGGGCACCAGCGATCGCCGGAGCCACCCTCCCACTGCCACATGAATCACTCGCCTCATGGTCTTTTATGCCACGACGACCAGAATCCCCCCTCTCCTCGTCGCGTCACCGGAACCTATCCATGGGAAACGCGGCCTTCAACCCCGCCGTCTGGCCTGTAATGGATTAACCACGTCTAACCCCAATCCCCTGTTCCGCAAGGGATGTCTTCCTGCCCAGGGCCGCCGGGCGCATCTCGACACCGCCCCCTTTTGGAAAGGATTCGGGGCGGCGATGTCCTCGTCGCCATGGGAATGGCTTTGGAACGGCGACGAGGACGTCGCCAGCCGGTTCCTTACGGGGGCAGTGTCAAGATGCGCCAAAGACCACCCAGCCAACGTCCGGTGTGTGGCATGGCGCCGGGTGGGGGCACCCGGCCTCCAATCTGAAGGCCGCGTGCCCCCACGCGGCGGGGTGCAGAAAACCCGGCCCCCTCCCCTCCGCGGTCCATCAAGTAATTCTCCCCTTCTGCGGACTTGGGCTACCTTGGCCCCGTGACGACGTCGTTCCTTCTGGACCGCAGCGAACTTCGCGACCTGGCCGCCAAGGTCGAGGCCGGGCAACGCCTGGACGAATCCGAGGCCCTCCGCCTGTTCGAGACGCGGGACCTCAATGCCCTCGCGCTCCTCGCGGACCGCGCCAACCAGCGCCGGAACGGATTGCGCGCCTCCTACATCGTCAACCGGTACATCAACTACTCCAACTACTGCATCCTGAGCTGCCAGTTCTGCTCGTTCTCGCGCAAGAAGCGGGATGCGGACGGCTTCGAGCTCTCGATCGACCAGATGGTCGCCAAGGCCCGCGAGGCCCTCGCCCTTGGCATCACCGAGCTCCACATCGTCGGCGGCCTGCACCCATCGCTCCCGTTTTCCCATTACACCGACTTCCTCAAGGCCCTGAAGGCCCTCGACCCACGGCTCCAGCTGAAGTGCTTCACCGCCATCGAAATCCTCCACCTCGCGTGGCTCGCGAAGAAGTCAGTGCCCGACACCCTTCTCGAGTTGAAGGCCGCCGGCCTCGAATCCCTCACCGGCGGTGGTGCCGAAATCTTCCGCAAGGAAGTCCGGTCGCGCATCGCCAAGGGCAAGGAATCCGGGGCCGAATACCTCGACGTGCACCGGATCTGGCACCAACTCGGCGGCCGCAGCACCTGCACCATGCTCTACGGCCACATCGAAACCCTCGCCGACCGCGTGGACCACCTCCGCCAGTTGCGCGCCTTGCAGGACGAGACCCACGGGTTCACCGGGTTCATCCCGCTCCCCTTCCAGCCCGAGAACAACGACATCCCGGTCCGCACCCCGCCCACCGGGTTCGACATGCTCCGGACGATCGCCGTCAGCCGCCTCTACCTCGACAATTTCGATCACGTCACCGCGTACTGGGTCGGCATGGGCCTCAAGATGGCGCAAGTCGCCCTCAGCCACGGAGCCGACGACATCCACGGCACCATCATCGAGGAACACATCTTCCACATGGCCGGTGCCAAGTCCCCGCAGATGACGACCGAAAAGGAACTGGTGAAGGCCATCCGCGAGGCCGGTCGCACCCCGGTCCAGCGAAACACCTTCTACGAACCCGTCCGCATCCTGGACGAACCCGCTGTCGCCGCCACCGTCGCTTCCCTCGAAGCCGGCGGCGATGCCGCCCCGGACCGCGTCCAGGACACCGTGGCTGCCGGAGGTTGAACGAAAGGCAACTTGGGGTTGGCCTCGGCCGCGGCGGCCACGACACTCCCCGCCCAATGCAGGAAGCTCCGGAATCCTTGTCCCTCTACGATCGGGTCGGCGGCCGTCCCGGTCTCGAACGACTTCTCTCCCGCTTCTACGACCGCGCCCGCGAGGACGATCTCCTAGGTCCCATCTTCGGCGCGCACGTCCACGACTGGGACTCGCACCTCGAAACCGTCGTGAACTTCTGGTCCAACCACACCGGCGGCCCCGTCCTGTACCGCGGAGGCATGGGACGGCATCTGCGCCTTGGATTGAAGCCCGAGCACTTCGACCGCTGGCTCGCGCTCTGGCGGACCAACGCCGAGATGGAAGTCGGCCCACAATGCGCCGAGGAACTCCACCAGATCGCATCCCACGTGGCAGCCAATCTCAAGGCCATGGCGTCGCAGGTCTCCGCGCTCAACGTCGGCGGCGCTGCCCCGCGCCCCGGCAGCCGCTTCAGCATCACGCCTCCGGCCCGGCCCACCTGAGGAGCCTTCCGGGGTGGCGACCTCCCCGTCGCCCTTCCGAAGCCTTTCCCCATGGCGATGAGGACATCGCTGCTCCACTTGGTGACGGGGTGGCGACGTCCCCGTCGCCGATCCAAAGCCATTCCCGAGGCGATGAAGACCTCGCCGCTCCGCCTTCCGCAAACATCCAGCATTGCCGAGCCCACCCTCCGAAGGCTTCGATGGCCCCATGTTCCGGATCCGCTTTCCCCGCCTCGACTGGGTTCTTCCGCTGCTCCTTGCGGTCGAGGTTCAGGCCGACTGGCCCCAGTTCCGCGGACCGAACGCCACGGGTGTGGCCTCGGGCGGCTTTCCCAGCGTCTTCGGACCCGGCACCAACCAGCTCTGGTCCGTCCCCGTCGCCCCAGGCAACGCCTCCCCGATCATCGCCGGCGACCGCCTCTTCCTGACTTCCTGGGACGGTTCCGCGCTCTGCCTGGCCGCCCACTCGACCGCTGATGGACGCGAACTCTGGCGGCGCACACTGCCTCCCGGAACCATCGAACGCGGCGCACGCCTCGGGAACCCAGCCACCGCCACGCCCGCCACCGATGGCGAACACGTGGTGGTTTACTTCGGCGCGTTCGGTCTCGCGTGCTTTGGCGTCGATGGCACCGAACTCTGGCGGCATCCACTCCCGGTTCCCGTCACCCAGCATGGTGCTGGCACATCGCCCATCCTCGCCGGTGACCTCGTGCTCCTGAACTGCGATCAGGATGTCGGCTCGTACCTTCTTGCCCTCGACAAACGCACCGGTCGCCAACGTTGGCGGACCGAACGTCCCCACGCGTTGCGCGGGTTCTCCACGCCGCTCGCCTGGCCGGTCGGGCAACCCACGCAGGTCGTCGTCGCCGGGACCCTCCGCCTCGAGGCCTACGATCTCGCCACGGGTGCCCATGCGTGGCACGTCGATGGCCTGCCCAACGAAATGGTCAGCTCACCCATCCCCGGCAACGGCGTCATCCACGTCGCCGGCTGGACCGCCGGATCCGGTGTGGGTCGCATGCCCGCATGGGATGGACTGATCGAAGCCGGCGATGGCGACAAGGACGGCGCGCTCACCCGCGACGAAGCCCCTGCCGGACCCGCCCGCAATCACTTCGCGTACCTCGATGCCGACAAGAACGGACGCCTTTCGAAGGCCGAGTACGCCGCGGCCGCCAACGCCTTCGATGCCTCCCGGAACGTCGCGATGGCCGTCCGCCCGCAAGGCAGCGGAAACCTCACTTCCTCGGCCATTCTCTGGACCCACGGCCGAGGGCTCCCGTATTGCCCGACGCCACTGCTTCACGACGGTCGCCTGTACCTGCTGCGTAATGGCGGCCTCCTGACGTGTCTGGAGGCCGCTTCCGGCAAGCCCTTCTACCAGGAGGAACGCCTTGGGGCCCTGGGCGACAACTACGCTTCACCCGTCGCCTCCGGCGACCAGGTCTGCGTCTTCTCGCAGGCCGGAGTGGGCGTGGTGCTGAAGGCTTCCGATCATCTCGAAGTCCTCGCCCGCAACGAACTCGGCGAATCCGTCGTGGCCACGCCAGCCCTCGACCGCGGCCGCCTCTATGTCCGTTCCGCCACCCGATTGTGGTGCTTCGCTCAGCGTGGACACCCCTGACGTCGCCAAGAAGTCAGACAACGTGAGGAGGCTGGGGAAGGAGATCCCAGTTCCCAGTCTCCAGTTGCCAGTTCCGTGCTTTTGCAATTTCGCGTCGCATATGCGACACGGGATTGCAAATGACGGCCCATTCCATGGTCCTTTCGGCGGTTTTTGCATCCGGACGTCGCATATGCGACGTCCGGATGCAAATCAGGGGGCCCGCCTTGGACCCAGGTTCCAGGCCGGGACGGTCCACGCCCGGACGACTTGCACAGGGTTCCTGTGGGAGCACACGGCCTACAGAGGGAGTTTCTGGGAACTGGCTTCTGGGAACTGGGAACTCCGTGTGAAGGCCGGTGCATCCCGTGCTCGTGCCCCGAAGGGGCAATCGGTGAAACCCCGGGGATCACGCCACAGAATGTCCTCTGTGCCCTGAAAGGGCACACGGGACAGGGTGCGTGTGGTCACCGTTCGCCCCGTTGGGGCGAGATGTCATAGGGTGGGGTGACCCAGGGTTCCGCTCCGCTCCACCGCTGGGCTTTCTCCGTGTGCCGCGTTGCGGCGGAGGGGACTGGGCGGCAGCCACGACGGTGCTCGCGAGGATGGATAGGACGATGACCGCGGTGAGGGTTAAGTTGGATGGAGGGGCGTACACGCCCCTTGCCCCAACGGGGCAAACGGTGAAAGCCCGGGGTGAAACCCCGGGGACCGCGTCCCCGAAACATTCTGCACGCCCTGAAAGGCCGCACGGGGGGCGCATCGTGACACTGCCCCCTTTTGGAAGGGATTCGGGGCGGCGATGTCCTCATCGCCTTTGGGAATGGCTTTGGAACGGCGACGAGGACGTCACCACCCCGTTGCATGCGAGGGCAGTGTCAGGATGCGCCCGCGCCTGCGCACGGGGCCATCGCCACTCCGGGTTTGCCTAACCATCGCGATCGGCGTTCGATGGGGACGATTCCTCCGTTTCATGTCGCCGCTCAACCTGCATCGCCTGCGTCCACTGGCCTCCCTGGCGGTCGCCAGCGTGCTTCCGCTCGTGGTCGGACACGCCGCCGAAGCGACGTTCCATCGTGCGATCAACCTGAATGGCCCCGCACTTCGGATCGACGGCCAGGCCTGGGAATCCGGGAATACGACCAACCTTGTCGTCGTCGGCGATGCGTTTGAGAACCAGCTCGTGCCGCTGAAGCCGGCCACGGACCCGACCCGTGCGCGCATGATCCGGAGCAGCCGATGGGGCAGCAAGGTCTCGGCCGAGCTCACGGGTGTTCCAGCCGGCACGTACCAGGTCTTTGCCTACGTCTGGGAGGACAACCACAGCGAGCAATTCGACCTGCTGCTCAACGACGCGGTGGTCGTTGAGAAATTCCACAGCGGGAACGCCGGCGCGTGGCGGCGGTTGGGTCCGTGGATCACCACGCTCACGAACGCCACCGGATCCCTCCGCATTGCCGCGCGCGGTCCGGGCCACGGAGCGGCGAACCTTTCCGGGATCGAGGTCTGGTCGGGGACCGGGCCGTTGCCGAAACCGGTCGAACCCCACTTTGCCACCGCGCCCACGGCCGAACAGGTGGCCTTCTTCGAGAGCCGCGTCCGTCCCGTGCTGGCCGAGCATTGCTACGAATGCCACAGCGCGACGGCTTCGAAGCTGAAGGCCGGACTCCTGCTCGACTCGCGTGCCGGGGTGGTCCAAGGCGGCGACACCGGACCTGCGCTGACGCCCGGCGACCCCGACGCCAGCCTGCTCATCCAAGCCATCCGGCGGACCGATCCGAATCTCGCCATGCCGCCGAAGACCGCGTTGCCGGCGCAGGCGGTGGCCGATCTCGAAGCGTGGGTCCGCATGGGAGCCCCTGATCCCCGGACCGAGAACACGGTGGCATCGGCCCGTGCCCGTTCGGCCATTGATTGGAACAAGGCCCGTGAATGGTGGTCGTTCAAACCTGTTTCCCAACCCACGCCGCCCGCCGTCCGCAATGATTCCTGGCCTGCGAACGCCCTCGATCGCTTCATCCTCGCGCGCCTCGAGGAACGCGACCTCACACCCGCCCCGGACGCCGACCGCCGCGCCCTGATCCGCCGCGCCACCTACGATCTCACCGGCCTTCCGCCCACGCCCGACGCTGTCGAATCGTTCGTCAACGATCCTTCGCCCGACGCCTTTGCCCGCGTGGTCGACCGCCTCCTGGATTCCCCCGCGTACGGCGAGCGCTGGGGTCGCCACTGGCTGGATGTCGTCCGGTATGCCGACACTGCGGGCGACAACTCCGACTTTCCCATCCCCCAGATGCACCGCTATCGGGACTGGGTGATCGGTGCCTTCAACCGCGACCTGGCCTTCGATCAGTTCATCCGCGAGCAGCTCGCCGGCGACCTGCTCCCGGCCGCCTCGGAGACCGACCGCTACCAGCAGGTCATCGCGACCGGTTACATTGCCAACGCCCGGCGTTTCGGATCGCGCGTCGACGATTACCCCCATCACCTCACCATCGAGGACACGCTCGACAATCTCGGCCGCGCCTTCCTCGGTCTCTCGATCAACTGCGCCCGATGCCACGACCACAAGTTCGATCCCATCCCGACCGACGATTACTACGCGCTGTACGGCATCTTCAGCAGCACCCGGTATCCGTGGCCGGGCATCGAACTGGACCAGCGCCAGCGTGATCTCGTGGCGCTGGTGGCCCCCGAGCAACGCGCCGCAGCGGAGAAGGCCGTGCGCGATCACGACGCCGAGACCCGTCGCCTCCAGAAGGAAGTCCAGAAGCTCAAGGACTCGATCAAGTCCACGCCGGCAGCGGAGAAGAAGGCCGTCGAGGAACGCATCCAGTCGGCCGAAGCCGCCGTGCGGAACCACGCGGCCAAGGCACCCGATGTCCAACGTGCGTACGCCGTGGCGGAGACAGCTGCGGGGGCCGACGTCGCCGTTCAGGCCAAGGGCGATCCTGCGAAGCCCGGACGCATCGTTCCGCGGCGTTTCCTCCAGGTCCTGGGCGGTTCGGCGCTGCCCGCCGGAACGACCGCCAGCGGTCGCCTCGAACTCGCCGGGTGGATCGCCGATCCCGCCAACCCGCTGACCGCGCGCGTGCTCGTCAATCGCGTCTGGCACCATCACTTCGGTCGCGGCCTGGTTCCCACGCCGAACGACTTCGGACGCCAGGGACGTCCCCCGTCGCACCCGGAGCTTCTCGACTGGCTGGCCCAGCGATTCCGGGAATCCGGTTACTCGATCAAGGCGCTGCACCGCCTGATCATGGCCTCCCGCACGTATCGACAATCCACGGCGCGCACCGCCGAGGCCATCGAACGGGATCCCACGAACGAACTTCTCGGAGCGTACCCGCGGCGCCGACTCGATGCCGAGTCCATCCGCGACACCCTCCTGTGCCTTGGTGGATCGCTCGACACGACGCCGGCCGGAGCTCATCCGTTCCCGCCGGAAACCGAGTGGAGGTTTACCCAGCACAACCCGTTCCGGGCGGTGTACGAATCCCGGCGACGCAGCGTGTACCTGATGACGCAGCGCATCCAGCGGCACCCCTTCCTCGCCACGTTCGATGGGGCCGATCCCTCCACCAGCACCGGCGCGCGAATGACGAGCACCACGCCGGTGCAGGCGTTGTTCCTCCTCAATGACCCGCTCGTCCACGAGCAGTCCTCGGCCTTCGCCGCGCGGATCCTGCGTGAAGCGGCGGATCCAGCCGCGCGCATCCGGCGCGCCTATGCGCTCGCCTTCGCGCGGCATCCGGATCCTGCCGAAGCCGCCGAAGCCGTCCGCTTCATCGAACGCCTCGCGGCCGATGGTTCGCCTGCGGGCGAACGCGCCGCGTGGGAGGCCTTCGCGCGCGCCCTCTTCCGCCTCAACGAATTCGTCTACCTCGACTGATCCGCCCTTCCGCCATGAACGCTTCCCGCCACCCGATCAGTCGACGCGCCACACTCCGGTCCCTCGTGGGCGCCTCGATCCTGCTTCCGGGGATCGTCTCGGACCTGCTTGCCCGATCCGACGCCAGCGACGATCCGCTGGCACCGAAGCCGTCGCATTTCGCGGGGCGAGCGAAGCGCGTGATCTTCATCTTCTCGAACGGCGGCGTGTCCCACATGGACACGTTTGACCACAAACCGAAGCTGTTCGAAGCCGACGGCAAGACGCTGGGAGTGGGCGGCGGCCTTTCGAACCAGCAGCGCCGGCTGCTGCGACCTGGATGGGAGTTCCGGCCCGGCGGACGTTGCGGGACCCTCGTCAGCGATCTCTTCCCGCACCTGCGCCAGTGCATGGACGACATCTGCCTGATCCGCTCGATGAAGTCCGACGACAACGAGCACTACCAGGCCACGCTGGCGATGCACACGGGGTCGTTCTTCTTCTCGCGGCCCAGCATCGGATCGTGGGTCAGCCATGGCCTCGGCACGCTCAACCAGAACCTGCCGTCGTTTGTCGTGATCGCGGCCGGATCGCCGTACGCCGGCACCCAGATCTTCAACAACGACTTCCTTCCCGCGTACCATCAGGGCGTCCGCGTGATCCCCGGCAAGGAACCCATCGCGAACCTCGACCGGCGCACCCGCGCCGCCTCCGTCCAGGAGTTGGAACTCGGCCTCGCCGACGCCCTCAACCGACGTCACCTCGATGCTCGCGGGCATGACACCGATCTCGCCGCGCGCATCCGCACCTTCGAGACCGCCTTCCACATGCAGACCGAGGCGCGGGAGGTGTTCGACCTCTCCGCGGAATCCGACGAAACCCTCGCGCTCTACGGCCTGCAGCGGGGCCAGACCGATGGCTTCGGGTGGCCGTGCCTGGTCGGGCGTCGGCTTGCCGAACGCGGCGTGCGCTTCATCGAACTCGTCGACGGTTCCTCCTCCCACAACTGGGACCAGCACGGCGACATGGCGGAACACGCCAAGCACGCACGCAATGTCGACCAACCCATCGCCGGCCTGCTGCAGGACCTGAAGCGTCGCGGCATGCTCGACGACACCCTCGTGGTGTGGACCACCGAGTTCGGTCGCACGCCCGGGGTGGACGGCGAGAAGGGGCGTGGACACCACAGCGCGTGCTTTTCCTCGTGGCTCGCCGGTGCGGGTGTGCGGCCGGGAACCGTCTACGGCAGCACGGACGACATCGGGGCCACGGTGGCGGAGAATCGCGTCCATGTGCACGACTTCCACGCCACCATCCTGCACCTCCTCGGCATGGACCACGAGCGCCTCACCTTCCGTCACGGTGGCCGCGACTATCGTCTCACGGACGTCCACGGAAATGTCGTGCAGGCGCTCCTCGCCTGAAGGGTGTCGGTTGTGTCTTTGGGGACGCATCCCCGGACCTGCATCCCGGGCCCGCCCTCGCCGCAACGCGGCGCACGGCGATAGCCCAGCGGTGGAGCGGAGCGGAACCCTGGGTCACCCCGCCCCACGACACCTCGCCCCAACGGGGCGGACGGCGACAACCCGTGATCACACATCCAACACAGCGAATGTCCCCGTGCGCCCTTTCAGGGCGCGGAGAATGTTTCGGGGGACGCGGTCCCCGGGGTTCCACCCCGGGCTTTCACCGTTTGCCCCGTTGGGGCAAGGGGCGTGTCCGCCCTTCCAGCCAACTTAACCTTCACCGTAGTCATCGTCCCATCCATCGTCGCGAGCAGCGGCGTGACCGCCGCCCCGCCCCCTCCGCCGCAACGCGGCGCACGGCGATAGCCCTGGGTGGAGCGGAGCGGAACCCCGGGTCACCCCACGCCATGACATCTCGCCCCAACGGGGCGGACGGCGACAACCCGTGATCACACACCCACCACGGCGAATGTCCCCGTGCGCCCTTTCAGGGCGCGGAGAATGTTTCGGGGGACGTAGTCCCCGGGGTTCCACCCGGGCTTTCACCGGTTGCCCCTTCGGGGCACGAGCCCGGTTGTCACACTGGAATCTGGCAACTGGGCTCGGGAAACTCCCCATCCCGGTTACCGGCTTGACTCACGACTGCACCGGAGGAGGCTGCCACAGGCCATTTTCCTTGCATCGGATCCCCTGTCACAGGGCCCGATTCCCTTACACGACTCATGAGCGTCGACCACACGGTTCAGGCGGGCGAGAGCATCGACAGCATTGCCTTCAGCAACGGGTTCTTTGGGGAGACCCTCTGGAACCACGCGTCGAACTCCAACCTGAAGTCCACCCGCAAGGACCCGGACATCCTTTTGCCTGGGGACATCGTCCACATTCCCGACCTCCGCGAACGCGAGGAATCGGCCGCCTCCGACAAGAAGCACACCTACCGTCGCAAGGGCGTCCCGGCGAAATTCGTCCTCGTGTTGCGCAAGCCATCGACGAAGTCCGACGAGAAAGCAGGGCAAACCGGCACGGGCAACCCCTGGGACTACGAGGAACCCATCGCGGAGATCGAACCGGACGAACCGGACGCCGACGTTCCCTGGCACCTGTATGTGGACAGCGTGCTCGTGGCGGAGGGCACGACCGACGGCGAGGGCAAACTGGAAGCCAAGCTCTCGCCGGGAGCCCGGGTTGGCATCCTGATCCTGCATCGGGGAACGCCGAAGGAACGGTCCATCCAGCTTCAGTTCCGCCACATGGATCCCGTCACTGAACTGACCGGCCTCTGCAAGCGGTTGGTGAACCTCGGTTATCCCTGCGCGACGGATCAGACCGAGATCACCCCCGGGATTGCCGCCGCGATCAGCCAGTTCCAGCAGGCCAACGAACTTGAGGTCACCGGCAAACCGGATGACGCCACGCGCGACAAGCTCGTCTCCCTGCACGGCGGCTGACCCCTGCCCGAAACCTGCCCCCCTTCCAGCCATGCCCGCCACCAAGATCAAGGTCCTGCTGAAGACCATCCAGGTCCACGACGACTCCGACCTCGCCGGCTCCGGGGAATGGATGTTCAAGGCCACGGTCCGCCGAGTCGCGACCAGTGAATCCCTCAAGCTGGGTGATCCCACCGTCGAACACGAAACCAACACCGGTGCCACCCTCGCGCTCAACTGGGAGCTCGAACTGGACATCCTTCCCACCGACACGCGCATCGAGATCAAGGTCGAGGCCACCGACAAGGATCCCGCCATCGACGACAAGGTCGGCTGGGTGCGCGCCGTCCTCAACGTTCCGCTCCTTCACGACTACGACCTCGCCCTGCGTTCGAGCACCGGCCATTACACCGCCTCCATCGGGGTCCAGATCACCGCCCAATCGGACCCCGCCGCCGGAGCCGTCACCACCATCGTCCAGCATTCCGAGTCCAGCACCTACAACACCATCCACGACGGCATGCTCAGCCGGATGGTGCACATCTGCCCCGTCATTCCCGTTCCGTGGGCCACCGGCATCCCACCCATCGCCAAGGGTGTCCAGGCGCTGACCGCATCGCCCCAGGAAGACCTGTCCATCAACTCCACGAAGACCGATCTCAACGCGTTGCCGAACCCGTCGCTGATCCCCGTCATCAAGCCCACCGACCCCGACTTCGCCAAGCGCTGCGCGCGCATCCGCATCACCCAGTTCCGTCCGGCGGACCTCGATCTCTCGAAGCTCATCTGGAAGGCCATCGGAACGAACATCAAGCTGTGGGATGGAGCCAAGTCCACGACCGAGATCACCGGTGGACGCGAGGTGATGGCTTACGGTGTCCTCGATGGGGCCGACGAGGAGGGGACGATCGAGGTGCGTTGGAATGGCGACGGAAAGCCGTTGCTGGCGACCTACCGTGCGTGGGTCGGAAAGCCGAAGGTCGTTCCCACCCGCGCCAACATCATCAAGACCACCGTTCCGCTGGCACTGAACCCCACGATCACCGCCGCGCAGATCAAGGCCCAGATCCACTACAACAACGTCATCCTCTGGCAGTCTGGCATCCTCATGGAACTCGATGCCGATGCCACCCTGTACAATGCCGCCGTGCTCCTTGACACCGGCATCTTCGAGATCACCCGCGCCACCAACGACACGTTCAACGTCGTTCGGGACAATGCGATCATCGCCCCATTGCTCAATTCCCGGAAGGGCGTGTTCAACGTCGCCTATCTCCATACCTGCGCTGGTTCTCCTTTCCTGAACGGGGCTGCCACGGATCGCCGCATCTCCCCCGCCGAAGGCACCGTCACCCTGGCCGGCGCTCCCAGCACTTCCTGGGTCCAGCCCACCGGGGTTTTCCCGGACGACGATGCCGGCACGATCACCATGAAACGCATGGGGCCGTCGACCGCACGGGATGTGGCCCAGAAGCCCCTCTGTGGCGACGGCGAGATCGGCAGCATCTGCGGATGCATCATGACGCAACAGGGTGCAGCCAACGCCGAGAGTCTCACCCTCGCCCACGAGTTGGGCCACGTCCTGGGACTCCACCATCGCGGGAGCGGCGGCGGCCAGGCCACCACTTCCTTTGACAGCGTCAACCACCTCTCCGGGCCCAACAAGGGCAAGGGGCATCCCTGGGACGAGAACCTCATGACGTACGGTCCCAACAGCCGACGCCAGGACCTGGACCTCATCCAGACCCAGGTCGCCCGGAAGCATCCGCTCCTGAAGGATGTGGCCGCTCCAGCACCGCCACCTCCGCCCCCACCTCCTCCGCCCGAGGCCAAGCCCGTGCCGGCCGCATGGCTGCCCACCCAGGAGGACATCACCCTTTTGCAGGAATACCTCGGGGGAACGCGTCCCGGCCTCACGCACACCGGCTACGACCTCGGCACCTCCGGCCCCAAGGGAGACGGTGTCGATGGCATCAACGGCTCGAAGACCAAGGCCGCCATCCGTCAGTTCCAGACCGACCACGGCAACCTCGACAAGGACGGCATCTACGGGCCCGCGACACGCGCGGCCTTCGACGAGGAATTGAACCCCAAATAGCCTGCCGCACCCGTCCACGTCATGACACCCCAACAGAAGACCGTCCTCGCCGAGGACACGGACGCCCGGCAGCTCAAGCAGGTCGCCACCGATCTTGCCGGCAGCCAGCTCGCCGCGGATCCCGCAGCCCTGGCTCCATTCCTGGGCCAGGCTGGATTCCTCGCCCGGCTCGATCCGGCCCCCGCCTATGAGGGGGCCTATACCGGCCTCCGTCTGGCGCGGGTCCTGCGCAATCTCGCCAACAACCCGATTCCTGCGGCACGCGAGGCCCTGCTCGAACTGACCGAGACGCCGACCTTCGAGGATCACGTCCTCCGCATCCAACTCCTGATCCACAACCTGGCCGTGGTCCGTCCCGCGCCCCCGCGGGCCATCGTCTACTGGAAACGCTACGCCACGGCGAACGGCATCGTGGCCTTCGATGTCGTGCAGGCCCTCGTCGAGAACCAGAGCCCGCCGGCGATGACGCTTCTCGAGTCGATCCTCACGAACCCTGGCCACACGCAATCCAACATCACGGCCTGGCTCCGGCAGATCATCCTGCCGAAGCGCAACGACATTCCGCTGCTGGCGTGTTGCCACCAGACGCTCCTGCATCCGGTCTCCAATGAAACCGGTGTGCGGATCGTCGAAGCCCTCTTCGACTACGACCGCGAAGGCTGGTACCGCAGCTGTTCGCCGCCCGAACCGCCTCCCTTCGCGCTCGCCTTGCCCGTGGCCCGCGAACACCTCGAAGCCATCGGAGCCCACGGCCTCGCACACCTCCCGCTGGGCGAGAAGCTCGCCGCCAAGGTCAAGGCCACGGTGAAGTCCATGCACGGTCAGAAGCCGCAATGAATCCGTCCTTCACAACGCCTTCGCGAGGCTTCCGACGCTCCATGCATTTGCTCGTATTGGCTTCCTGCTTCCTGGCCGCCTGTTCTCCCACCATGCCCACCGGCGATCATTCCCCGTCTCCCACGTCCAACGCCGTCAGCCACCCGCTCGGCGCCGTGCCCATCCCCAAACCGCTTCCGTCCACCAGTTCCATCGCCACCAGCCTCTCGGATCCCACCGCGTCCCCGGACGCCCTTGCGACCCTTGCCCTTTTCCTGGCGGCCAGTTCGGACGGCTCGGATCCACGCCGGCTCGGCGACGCGTTGGTCGACCCCGCGTTCCTGGCCCGACTCGATACCGCGGCCGACTACCAGCAGTCCTATCACCTTCTGCGGCTCAGCCAGGTGGTGCAACGCCTCTCTGCCAATCCATTGCCGGAAGCCCGCGCTGTGCTCGCCCGGCTGACGACAGATCCCAGGTTCGGAAGCCACGTGCTGCGGCTCCAGCTGCTCATCCGCGCCCTGGCCTATGTCCGCCCGTCCGAGCCGGCGTTCCTCAACTTCTGGACCCGCTCCTCCGTTCCGAATCACCCGCTGGCCTACGATGTCGTCGAGGCCCTCGCGTTCAACCAGTCCGAGCCCGCCCTCGGTTTGCTCGTGTCGCTGCTGACGGATGTCGGACACCCGGAGGACCTGCGCCGTGCATGGTTCCGGCAAGTCATCCTGCCCCGACGCAACGACGCGCCACTGCTGCTCGCCTGCGAACAGGTGTTGGCCCGAAAGCCCAGCGACGCCATCCAGGTTGCGCTGGCCGAATCGCTCTTCGACTACCGGCCCGAATGGTATGTCGGCGATCTCCCACCCGAACCGCCTGTCCGCGTCATGTCCCCGGAGGCACGCCGCATCCGCGCCCGCCTGGCCAATGCGTGCCTCAAGATCAAGGGCCTCGATGCGCCCGCCCGCGCGGCGATTGCGAAGGAGGGCCAGAAACCGTGAATGCCATGCAGCCCATCTTCCACCCAACTGAAGGCCGGGTGCCCTCACCCGGCGGAGTCCATGAAGCGCCGCGTGGGGGCACGCGGCCTTCAGCTCTGGAGACTGGGTACTGGGAACTGGGGACTCCCCTTGAAGGCCGGGTGCCCTCACCCGGCGGAGTCCATGAAGCGCCGCGTGAGGGCACGCGGCCTTCAGTCCACGTCCTCCCCTGGCTCCTGTTCGCGTTCGCCTTGGCGTTCGCGGCACCCATCCTCCACGCTGCGCCGGACGCGCGCCCGAACTTCATCCTGCTCTTCGCGGATGACCAACGCGCGGACACCATCGCTACCTGGGGCAACCGTCACATCCGCACCCCGAACCTCGACCGCCTTACCCGCCAGGGCTTCAGCTTCCGCCGCAATTATTGCTTCGGCTCCGACAGCGGAGCCGTCTGCATCCCGAGTCGCGCCATGCTCATGAGCGGACGGCCGTGGATGGATTCCCGACACGACCTCCGCGACATTCTGTTGCTGCCCGAGCAACTCGGAGTCGCGGGTTACCGCACCTTCGCCACGGGCAAATGGCACAACGGTCGGCCCTCGTTCCAACGGGCCTTCCAGGAGGCGCGCTCGGTCTTCTTCGGCGGGATGGCCGATCACACCCAGGTGCCCGTCGTGGATCTTGTCGGCAACGCCTTCACGCCCGTCCGCACCGCCGCGAAATTCTCCAGCGAGGAGTTCGCCGACGCTGCCATCGACTTCCTGAACTCCGCGACCAACGCGCAACCGTTCTTCTGTTACGTCGCGTTCACGGCGCCGCATGACCCGCGCAATCCGCTCACCAACTCGGTCCTGCCGTACTACCGGAAGCGTCCGCCGCTGCCTGCGAACTTTCTTCCCCAACACCCGTTCGACAACGGATGGATGCGCGGACTGCGCGACGAGAACCTCGCGCCCTATCCACGCCCGCCCGGCATGATCCGCGACCAACTCGCCGAGTACTACGGCCTCATCACCCACCTTGATGGCCAGGTGGGCCGGATCCTCGAAGCCCTGAAGAACCATCCGAAGGGCCGGAACACCTACGTGATCTACGCCGCCGATCACGGGCTCGCGCTGGGCAGCCATGGACTCCTCGGCAAGCAAAGCCTCTACGAGCACAGCATGCGGTGTCCGTTGATCATCGCCGGCCCCGGCATCCCCGCCGGGCGCAGTACCGAACGCTTCACCTATCTCCTCGATGTCTTTCCCACGGTGGGACAGCTCGCTGGCATCCCGCTTCCGCACCGTCTCGCTGGCCGCGATCTTTCGCCACTCTGGTCGCGTTCGGCCCCCGAATGGCGCGAATCCCTGTTCACGGCCTACACCGACACCATGCGCGCCGTGCGCGATGATCGCTGGAAGCTCATCGTTTATCCGCGGACGAACCATCGCCAGCTGTTCGACCTCCGACGCGACCCCGATGAACGCCAGAACCTCGCCGACAACCCGCGGCATGCGTCCACCGTGGAACGTCTCACGCGCCTGATGGAACAATCGCAAACCGCCGTCGGCGATCGCCAACCCCTGACCACCAATGCCCCGGCGCCCCTCGCCATCGACCTGTCGACGGATTACGTCCGGAAACCCGACGAATGGCAGCCCCGGTGGATCCGGGAGAAGTACTTTGATCCCTCACCGCGGCAATAGCTGGTGGGGCAGGGAATTGAAGCCTGATCGTTTGAAGGCCGCGTGCCCTCACGCGGCGGATCACGGATTGCGCCGGGTGAGGGCACCCGGCCTTCAAGGGGAGTTCGGCTCTGGAATCTGGAGACTGGGAACTTTCCCCCGGCCCTGCCTCGTGAGCTCGTCATACGTCGATCAGGAGGCTGGGAAGGGTGTTCCCAGGTTGAAGCCGGGGTACGCCGGAGGCGTTGCAGGGAGGGAGATCTTCGCACCGCCTTCGGGGTGCGTTTCCCTTGCCCCAGCGAACCCCGGGTAGGCGCTCACGCGCCAACCCGGGGCTATCTGCTCCAACGCCTCCGGCGTACGAACTCCGGCCTTCGAGGGGAACTGTAGGCCGCGTGCCCTCACGCGGTGGGATCATGGACCGCGCCGGGTGGGGGCATCCGGCCTTCAAAAGAATCCAGAACTTGAAACTGCGCCGATCGCCCACATGCTCAGGCACGATGTTCGAACGGCGAAACCCGGCCCGGCTCCTGGGCACCCTCACCGCACTCTGTCTGGCCTGTGGCTCCGTCCAGGCCGCCAATGACGATGCCGGTGCCACCAATCGCTTCGGATTCACCGGTCCCGAGATCTTCCCGATCGATCCCGGCACCGGATTCCTCCGTACCGCGGACCTCGATGGCGACGGCCGCAACGACCTGGTGATCGTCAATAACGCGCGCTCCAAGCTCACCCTTCTCTACAACCAGACCGGCCTCACCAACGTCCCGGTCAAGAAGGAGATCTCCGGCCGACGGGACGTCAACGAACTCCCCGCCGACGCCCGGTTCCGCGTCGAAAGCATCTCCTCCGAGAAACGCATCTCCAGCCTCATCGTCGAGGACCTGAACGGCGATCGCCGCCCGGACCTCGCCTACTTCGGAGATCCCAAGGAACTGGTCATCCAGTTCAACGAGGGCACCAACACGTGGTCCGCCCCGAAGCGCTTCGACCTGGGCGACGGCCTTCTGGATGCCAACGCGCTGACGAGCGGCGACATCAATGGCGACGGGCGTCCCGACGTCCTGCTCCTCGCAGAGAAGCACGTCCACCTCCTGCTCCAGCGCGAGGACCGTTCCCTCGCGGAACCCCAGAAGATTCCCTACACCGGCACGGTCAAGGCCGTGCAGGTCCTCGACGTCAACGGTGACGGCCGCAACGACCTCATGCTGGTGAACTGGGATCATCCCAATCCGTTCCGGTTCCGGCTGCAGGACGGCACCGGTCAGCTCGGTCCCGAGATCCACCTGACGCTGGCGCCCGTCCGCGCCTACTGGGCCGATGATCTCGACGGCGATCGCAAGACCGAGTTCACCACCATCGCGGCCAAGTCCGGCCGCGCCGCGGTCAGCAACGTCCGCCACAAGCCCTCCGAAGCCATCGCCGGATCCCTGACCGACGGCCAGTTCGCCGTGCTTCCACTCCCGCGTTCGGACAAGTCCCGACGCGGCCTGGCGTGGTTCGACGTCAACGGCGACCTCCGCGCCGATCTCCTCGTGGCCGATCCCGAAGGCGGCCAGCTGCTCGTCTACACCCAGCAGCCCGACGGCGCGCTGTCCACGCCGCGCACGTTCCCGGCCTTCAGCGGCGTCACCGACATCGCCGTCACCGACTGGAACCGTGATGGTTCCCCGGAAGTCTTCCTCCTGAGCCCGGACGAGAAGCAGGTGGGTCTTGCGGCGGTCGAGAAATCGGGACGGGTCGCCTTCCCGAAGCCGCTTCCGCTGCCCGGTCGACCGCTCGCCATGACCGTTGGCGAATCCGCTCCGGGGCAGCCGGTCCTTGCGGTGATCATCGAGCGGGAGGAAAAGCGGACGAAGGACGGCAAACCCGAGACCGTCGCCGTCCGCGAGCTCATCCTGATGGGGGCCGACCTCAAGCCGCAGGCGCAGGTCCTCGCCGAGACCTTCAAGGGCACGCCTTCCGCCATCGCGTTCCACGATGCCGACCAGGACGGGCAGACCGATCTCGTGGTCCTGACGCCGTACGAGAAGATCAAGATCCTGCGCCGGCTCACCGAGCCGAAGGACGGCAAGTCCTTCGAGGAAGTCGACGTCAACCCGCCCGGGGGTGCCGTCGACAATCCGTGGCATGCCGTGGCCGATGCCGACGGCGACGGCCGGGCGGAACTGTTGCTCGCGCAGAAGAACTTCGTTCGCGCGGTCGTTCTCGAAGGCAAACCCGGCGACGCGGCCTCCTGGAATTTCTCCGTTCGCGACCAGATCAATGGTGCCAGCAGCAGCTCGCGCATCGTCGGTGCGGCCGCTGTTCCGATCCCTGATTCCAAGTCCCCGGCGATCTTCCTCTTCGATGCCGACCGCAAGGCACTGACGGTGTGTACCCGCAACGCCAGCGGCGTGTGGCAGGCCGGACGCAACCTCCCCCTTCCCGTCACGGACTTCAGCACCCTGATGCCGCTGTCGATCCAATCCACCAACGGCATCCCGAATTCGGTCGGGTTCCTCGGCGCCAACGGCGTCGCGTGGAAACGCCTGTCCGGCGATATCTGGGAGATGGCGGAGCTCGACGGGTACGAGACGCCCATCAAGGACGGCTACCTGCACGACGTCGTCAGCGGCGAACTCAATCAGGACGGCCGTCGCGACCTTGTCTTCCTGGAAACGTCCCGGGCTTACGTGGATCTCGTCACCTTCGAGGCGCCGCACCAGCTCGTGCCTGCCAACCGCTGGCAGGTCTTTGAGGAACGCACCTTCCGCCAGCGTCGCCCGGTTGAAAGCCCGGAACCGCGCGAAGCCCTCGTCATCGACCTCACCGGCGACGGCAAGGCCGACCTCGCGATCCTCGTCCACGACCGCATCCTCCTGTATCCGCAGGAGTGATCCTCCGGGGTGGCGACGTCCCCGTCGCCCTTCGGGAGCCGTTCGCCACGGCGATGAGGACATCGCCTCCCCGTTCCGAGGCATGGAGGGGTGAGCCATCCTGAAAGGCTTCCCCCTGATCACGGTGGCGACGTCCCCGTCGCCCATTCCAGAGCCATTCACCACGGCGATGAGGACATCGCCTCCCCTTACACTTTTGTAATGCTCCGGAAAGGATCGGGTCAGATCCGTGCGTCACCGTGTGCCCAGAAATTCAACGAAGGAACGCATACGATGAACAACGCAGAATCTGAGATCTCCTCCCAGCCCGTCCGGGAACAGCGTTCCCGGGTGGAGGCCCGCTGGCTCCGCTGGCCTGTGGTGGCGCTGGCCACCGCGACCCTCTTCCTGGGTGCCATTCCCTCCCTCCGCGCCAAGGAGGATGCGGACAAGCCCACGCCGCCCAAGCTCCAGGTTGATTCCAAACCCTTGGTCCGCGATGGCAACCTGCCGCGATCGTTCGCTCCCGTGGTCCAGAAGGTGTCTTCCTCGGTCGTGCAGGTCTACACCTCCACCCGGCCGCGTCCGATGCCCGGGTTCAACCAGGAGGATCCGTTCAACTTCTTCTTCGGCAATCCCCAGGCCCAGCCCCGGCGCGGGCAGGCGCCCCGTCAACAGGGGGCCGGCTCCGGGGTGATCGTTTCCAGCGACGGCTACCTCCTCACGAACAACCACGTCATCGAAGGCGCCGACGACGTGAAGGTGAAGCTCTCCGACGGCCGCGAGGTGCCTGCCAAGGTCGTCGGTCGCGACGAGAAGACCGATGTCGCCGTCCTCAAGATCACTGCCGAGGAACTCAGCCCTGCCACGTTCGCCGACAGCGACCGCCTCGAGGTGGGGGACGTCGTCTTCGCCGTGGGCAATCCCTTCGGCATCGGCCAGACCGTGACCATGGGGATCATCTCGGCCACCAGCCGGGCAACCTTCGGCCTGCCCTATGAGGACTTCATCCAGACGGATGCCGCCATCAACCCGGGCAACTCGGGCGGGGCATTGGTCGACGCCGACGGCCGGTTGATCGGGATCAACACCGCGATCATCTCCCGCTCCGGCGGCAACCAGGGCATCGGATTCGCCATCCCGGCCAACATAGCCCGCGATGTCCTCGAAGCGCTCGTCACGGACGGCAAGGTCACCCGTGGATATCTGGGCGTGTTGCCCCAGGACGTCACGCCGGCCCTGGCACGCAAACTCGACCTGAAGGACCGCGGCGGTGCCATCCTCTCCGAGGTTACGCCCCGCAGCCCTGCCGAGAAGGCGGGTCTGGAAAGCGGCGATGTCGTCACCGAGGTCAACGGCAAGCCCATCCGTGATGCCAACCATCTGCGCCTGGAGGTCGCCCGGGTGAAACCCGGCCAATCCGCCAGCCTGCGGGTACGCCGCGATGGTGACACCAAGCTCGTCAAGGTCACCGTCCGCGAACGTCCCGAGGACCAGGAGCTTTCCCGCTCGAACGGCGACCGCGAGTCGACCGACCCGGGCACGCTCAACGGTGTCGGCGTGGCCGATCTGAATGCCCAGAACCGACGCCAGTACCGCATTCCCGAGCGCATCAAGGGCGTGATCGTCACGGAAGTGGAGGAAGGTTCTCCCTCGTGGGAAGCGGGCCTCCGGGCGGGTGACGTGATCCTCGAACTCAACAAGAAGGCCGTGGAATCCGCCGAGGAAGCCGTCGCGCTCACCGAGAAGCCGAAGGACAAGACCACGCTCCTCAAGGTCTACACGCCCGCCACCGCGAACGGTGCCGGCGGCGGAACCCGGTTCCTCGTCGTCGACGAGAGCAACTCGAAGTAACGAGTCTTGAAGGCCGGGTGCCCTCACCCGGCGGATTTCACGTCCTGATTTAAAGTTGTCACCTCAGGACTCTGACACCTGACGTCCGCGGTTGTACCTTTGGGGACGCATTCCCCCGGACATGCATCCCGCGCCCGCCCTCGCCGCAACGCGGCGCACGGAGAAAGCCCAGGGTGGAGCGGAGCGGAACCCTGGGTCACCCCACCCCATGACCCCTCGCCCCAACGGGGCGGACGGCGACAACCCGTGATCACACACCCACCACGGCGAAAGTCCCCGTGCGCCCTTTCAGGGCGCGGAGAATGTTTCGGGGGACGCGGTCCCCGGGGTTTCACCCCGGGCTCTCACCGTTTGCCCCGTTGGGGCAAGGGGCGTGTCCGCCCCT
>JAIXZE010000384.1 GCA_027489875.1 Verrucomicrobiales bacterium | reverse complement strand
CGCCGGCGGCAATTGCCGGATGGCTTCCGCCGTCGGTGCCACCGCACCCACGACCCACGGCACCACGATGGCACCCATTCCCAGGACCCCACGGATCCAGCGACACAAGAGCATGCACCTTTTCTAGGCCCCACCTCCGCCAACCGCGAGCCGAAAGACGGGAACCTGCGTGGTTCCTGCCCCAAGGACCGGGGTGGCGACGTCCACGTCGCCCTCTCCCAGAGCCCCACCTCAACGGCGATGAGGACATCGCCTCCCCGTTCCAGCCCAAGGACCGGGGTGGCGACGTCCACGTCGCCCTCTCCCAAAGCCCCACCCCAACGGCGACGAGGACGTCGTCTCGCCGTTCCCAACCCCAGTGCCGGGGAGGCGACGTCCACGTCGCCCTATCCCAGAGCCCCACCTCAACGGCGATGAGGACATCGCCTCCCCGTTCCGTGCGTGGCGCACTGCTACGATCCGCGCGCGCCCCCCTTCCCAACCCGGTACACAAGCACCTGGCCCGCTCGCAGCAGCACGGCGAACTCCCCGGCCCGCGGGAGACCGACCACTCCCACCGCCTCCGTTCCCTCGATCCTCATCCGTCCGACATGTCGGACCCCGGCCCCTTCCACATCGAGGAGGACGGCGGCGTTGCCGGACAACAGCACCAACGGGCCACCCGACACAAAGGCCGCCGTCGGTTCCGCCATGTCCGCATCCAACTCGATGAACCCCGGTGTCCCGAACCAGTGCAGCACCGCTCCGGTTGCCATCAACACCACCACGCCCCGGCGCAGGTAGCGTCGTGTCGGTACCAGTCCGATGACGGTGGCAGGAACATCCAGGGCAACACGGCCGGACACATCTGAGCCCACGATCAGTCGATTTCCAAAGGCCACGACGAGGGTGTTTCCGACCGCAGCCATGCGGACCCGGGAGGCCTCATCCATCTGCGTCCCCTCCAGCAGGACTCCGCTCAGATCTTCCGTGCCACGCAACGTTCCCGACCGGTCCCAGGCGTTGAGGATCACGCGGCCCTCGGTCACATGGCAGCTCCAGACCGTTTCATCGCCCGAGGCCACGGCAAGGGCGCCCACCGGAAGCCAGGCGGGCGTGCCGGCAACGACCTGGATTCTCCGCTGGCCATCCCACACGGGGAGCTTCAGTTCGGACAACGCCTCGCCGCCCAGGGCCACCAACACCGTGAGACCTTGGGGATCCAGCGGTTCACACAACACCCCCTGGCGACGCACGGCGTCGGGCTCGACCTTCCAACGCGCCGTGGTCAACGGCTGCTCCTCCACGAGGACCACCAACTGGACCTCACCGCTCCCAACGCCGACCGCGAGCAACGTGTCCGCGCACTCGCGGATCCCGATCCACTCGCCGCGATCGGGCATCTCGAATCGCCGCACCACCTGCGCCACCGCGGCCGCAGACGTAACGGCGGGAGCCGAAGCCAGAAGCGAAACCAGCGCCCGCCGTTGCCCACGGTGCTGCTCGCGATAACGGTTCACGTCGCGCGTCAGCAACCGATCCGACGGACTCAACGCCACAAGCAGCCCGGTCAGTTGCCGGAGATCCTCCGCCGACAACCCCGGACTCCCCAGCGCCTGCGCCACCAACACGCGGACGAGATCCGCCGCATGCGCCCGTACGCCCGCATCGGGAAACCGGACGCCCACCTGGGCCAACCACGAAGCCACGTCGTTCCGCCTGCCCGACGTTGCCAGCAGCGAACCCCGGTGCGTGCGCAGCCATGCCATCGCCTCCGTGGTGCGCCCCAGGCGGCCCATCATTTCGAAGGCCGCCTCCAACGCCGCCAACGCTTCGAGCCGTTCCGGCCACGCCTCCAGAAGCAGCTTCAGCGCCCGGTCCGGATCGCCCAAGCGTTCCTCGATGATCCGCGCCGCTCCGGGCAGGTCGCCGCGCGTCCGGCAATGCGTCACCGCCTGTTCCAAAGCGCCCCGCGCGACCGCCGCATTTCCCAACTTCGCGTGAAGGTCCGCCGCCTCGAGCCACCGCCCCAGGCGTTCGTAGCGCTCGGCCGCCTCCGCCAGCAACCCGCCCTCGGCGAGGCATTCTGCCGCCGAGAGTGGGTTCGAGAGGTAATTCTCGAGCACCAGCGCGGCCGAGCGGAAATCCTTCCCCTGCCTCAGCGCGGCCGCCGCCCCGATATAATCCCCCAGCAATTCCCCATAGATGTACGCCGCGCGCCGGAAACGTCCCAACCGCAGCTCCCGGTTCGCCATCTCGCGATACCGCATCTGCAACGCCAACCGC
Source organism: Verrucomicrobiales bacterium (assembly GCA_027489875.1). Taxonomy (GTDB): domain Bacteria; phylum Verrucomicrobiota; class Verrucomicrobiia; order Limisphaerales; family UBA9464; genus UBA6176. Next base: position 4,846 of record JAIXZE010000384.1, on the reverse strand, counting down.
AGCGACTCCGGCACATCCCATCCATCGCCCGGGCCGCCCCCCAACCGCGAAGGATCAAACTCCGGCGAACGATCTCCCAGCTTCGCTCCTGGCTCCGCCATGCCCCGGTGATCCGACGCCTTCAGCGGAATGGCGTGCCGCAGTCCCTGCTCCGGATCCGACTCCAGCAGGTGCATCAACCGGTGCAGTTCCTTGTTCCGCAACTGCTCGAGGTCATCCGAGACCTGCCGCAACTGGCGCATCGCCCAATCCTGGAGATCATTCGCCCACGTGCGCTGGGAGGCATTCGACGGGAGCATCGACACCGCCTTGGCCACGCCTTTCGCCAATGCCGCCTGGGCTCCGCGCAACCCCTTCCCTACCGCGCTGTCCTTGGGCTCGCCCGGGGACGGCGGCAGGGCCTTCGGCGGTTCCGATCCAATCTCCGACGCCGCCTCCTGGAGCATCCCGCCCAGGTCCGGCGGCGTCACCAGACGCACGCCGATCAACCCCGGCAACGGCGGTTCACCCGCACGCGCGCCGTTCCAGTTCTCCAACCGTTCCTCCGGTACCTCCAGCAGGTCCGACACCCCCAGCGCCTCGGTCGCATCGAAGCCGCTCAGCACGCCGTCCGGATGCAGGAATCCCACCTCCAACCGACACAACTCCCGAACCTCCGCATCGGTCACCGGCGGAAACAACTGTCCCTCCGACGGAAGGTACAACCGCCCTGCCAGGCACCGACACGGAAGCGCCCCTGCAACCCGGCCCGTGACACCCACCGCCGCGCCCACCACCAGCAACCCCGCCACCCGCCCGCCGTCCACCCCACCGGGAACCACGAACACCCGCGTTGCCGACGTCGCCAACCCCAACCCCACGATCGTTTCCAACCACCGGGTCAGGTCCGACCCGGGCACGAACCACCCCACGGGCGGTTCCAGTCCCGCCGTTCCCTCGCGGATTTCGATTGGGATCGTCATAGCGTCGCAACAAAGCCAGCCATCGCCTCCCGCACATCGGTTACCGCGGCCGCGAAGCGTTCCCGGAAGAAAAACTCCGGCCCGATCACGCCCCCATGGCTCGTCCACACCGCCGCCTCACCGTCGGTCATCATCACGCTGATCTCGGGGCTGCCCGGTTGCGGACTCCGCAGGTGCAACAACCCGCGACCATCCACCCACGCAACGTGCCCCGTGGGCCATTCCACCCGTTGCAACGTACAACCGAACGGGGTCGCCACCCCCGACACCAGCACCTCCACCACATGCACGGGAACTTCGCCCTCGGGCAAATCGCGGAACTTCGGCACCCCGTCCATCGTCAGCACCCGCCACCGACCCTCGCGACGCCGGATCGCGAGGCAACCACGCGAGACGCCGATCGCTTCCACCACGCGGAAAACCGTCCGCGCCGGAGGGGGTGGCATTCGATTCAGCGCAAACCGCTTCAAGTCCCCCGTGCCCGTTTCGCTGACTTCGCCCGTGGCCGTGTCGAACATCCGGATGGCCCCCCGCATTCCCGGCACGGTCATCCAGATCATCCGGGTCCCATCCTCGGACACCCGCGAGCCCCGCTTCTGGAAATAGTCCGAAGACGCGGGTCCATCACTGCTCGCCCGGACCTCCCTTCCCGTCTCGAGGTTCCGGATCAGGCCATCCACGCGCACCACCCAGATCGCATCACCACCCCGACTCGAAAGGACCGTCACCAAATCCCGCGACGACCAACCCGGCGGCAACGGCAACGGATCCATCCGGATCCGTTCGCCGTCCCAGGACGCCGCCACCACCACCGACGATCGCGTCCGGTAATATCGGCCTGTGATCGGCGTCAATCCGCCCTCCGACGTCGACAGGCACTGCCCATCCGCAACGGCCAACGCCGCGACGTAGGTCTCCCCGTAGACCAAAATCAACTCGCCGAACAGCCGCCCACCCTCCACGCGTTCTGGAAGGCAACCCGGTGCCAGATCCACCGAAGTCTCGTCCCGCTCCGACCACGCCAGGCTCTGGAGCCGGCCCGGTCGATGCGTCGTCGCGCCCTTGATCACGTAGACCCGATCCTGACTCGTACCGACCCATACCGTCCGCCCGGCCCCCAGCATCGCTGGATGCACCTCGGCGCCCCGGGAGTTGCCGACGTAACGCATGACCTGACGGTTGCCCACCACCGCCACCACCGCATCGTCCTCGTCGTGGCACCACGCGGTGATGCTGCCCGCAAGCGGGAACAGGAACGGGAACGGATGCATCCGCACGATCGCCGGAAGATCCCCACCCTCGGCCACCAACGGAACCGCCTTGGCCCGGCCTTCAAGGACGTCCTTCAGATCGAGGTCAGCGGAGCAAAGCGGCGGCCGCGGAAGCAGCGGCAACCGATGCAACTCGAAGCGCCCGTCCCGATCCACCACCGCCACGAAACCATCCATCGTTCCCCGCGCCAGCAAGGCCGCCCGGAACTCGGGATCCGCCACCACGTCGCGTTGCGTCACCACCACGCATTGCCCCCCGGGAACTTTTTCGGCGCGGTCCGCCAACCCCGCAATGACCGGCCCCGGATGGACACTGGGCTCCAGGCAACCGAGGTGTTCCGTCAGACCCTCACGCGTCAGCAGATCCACGGAGACCATCTCCGCTCCACGCCCGCGCCACATGCGCACGCCTTGCTGGCGGCCCGAGTTCGCCATCAGCGCCAGACCCACCGACGCCGCCAGCAACCGTGGGATTCCCCACAGACGCACCCCCGTGTCGAGGAACACCTCGAGTCCGCCGGGCGGCTCGCGGGCCGGAGGTTCGCGTTGGAGGTACAACGCCTCGTTCAACGCCACCCGCACCGCCAGCGTCAGGTCGTCATGCGCGAGTTCGCTCACCAGCAACCGATCCAATGATCCCCGCTGCGAGAGGTCCGCCACGCCCTCCGAAGCCCCATCCTCGGGCGCTGTCAACCGACGCGGCAACCGCAGTGCCGCCATCAAGTCCTTCGCTCCACGCGCCACCGCTCCCAGTTCGGAATCCTCCCCCAACGTCTCCAGCCATTGCCGCGCCCGCTCGGACATCGGCAACTCGCGCAGCACCTCCGGCTCGGCCGCCACCGGCAACCCGTCCAATCCCGTCCGCAACCGCAACGACAACCCCTCCGCCGTGTATGCCCGCAATCCGCGCGCCACCATCTCGACCTCGCGCAACAGGGCCGTCCTTCCGCCGGGCTTCGACGGACTCCGCAGGTCCGCATCCGACATCGGCAACGAAAGCCCGGACAACACCCGCGACGCCTCGGTGCTGCGGTCACCGTCCGCCGCTTCGAACACCGCCTCCGCGAGGACGCATCGGGCCTTCAGGCCGGCATTCACCTCGCCCGGCAACCGCGCCACCCGCAACAACTGGTCCAACGCCAGCAAGGCCTGCGACCGCACCTCCGGTCCGACCGCCGACGCCGGTTGGGCTTCCTGCCCAGGCACCGGTGGAATCAGTGGCAACGGCAATTGCCCGGAATCCACCGGCAGTTCGAGGCACAGGTCCTCCAGCTTCGGCACGCGCCCGCGGCACGCCGCCAGCAACACCACCACCGCGCCGAACGGCGGCAGGCCTCCGGGTGCCAGCCATTCCAGGACCTGCCGGATCTCCTCCCGGAACGCCACGGTCGTGCCATCCGACCACGCCACCACGCTGCCGGAATCCACCCACCGCCACGGTCCGTCCACCCGCGCCCGCAGGTATCCCAACGCCACCGCGCGATCGGTCCTCATCGTCCGGCCTCCAGCGCCGCGAGGGTCGCGCGGACCGCCGACGGCGTGAGCGGCACGAACTGTTCCGTGGTCAACCGGATGAATCCATCGGTGTCGCCCGCGGTACGCGATGGTTCCCACACCACGCTCTCGTTGGCCGCCACTCGCAGGGCCTGTTCCACCACCCCCACCGCAACCGCTGGAGCCCACCGGTAGCCCGTCGGCACCCACACGCGTCCATGCCCCACCCAGCGCCTTCCCGGCAACGCGGGCAACAATCGTCCCCGCACCAGCACCCGCCCCTCCATCGACACCGCGAATTGCAACCCCGCCATCCGCAGCTGGGCCGCCGTGCGCACGAACTCCCGCAGGGAATCCAGATCCGTCTCGAGCAACGTCGGCTCCGCCTCCTCCGACGACTCCACCAACGCCAATGGCACCGACCCCGGCAACCGACCCGGCAACGCCGACGCCGGAGCTGTCACGCGCAACCACGACGCCAGCGGCTCCCAGCGGATCTCGGGAAGCCGGAAGGCAGGGATCCGCGAACCCACGCGGCACAGTGCCGTCGGCAGCACCCAGCGGAAACGTTCCTGCGCAGGCAACGCAGCCAGCATCCGCCGCAAACCGGCATCCGCGCGCTCGCCGCGAAGCCACACCGCATCGCCCACTTCTCCCACTTCCACCCCGGGTGCCAGACGCAACGGTGCCAGCCGACACGCGTCCGCCCGCGCCAGGCACAGCGCCCACGGTCCTTCCTCTGGAACGGACGACGCCATGCTAGCGCTTCACCAACTTCCACACCGCCGCCACCCGACCCGTCAGCCACTCGCGTCGCACCCGATCCGCCACCCAGGGCACACGGCCTTCGAGGATTGCCAACCGATCGCGCACGCCCGCCAGTTCGTCAGCGTCCTGGGCATCCGCTTCGAGGCCTTCGAGGTCCCGCGCGAGTGCTTCGGGATCCGGACCGGTGTTCGGACGCGCCCGTGGATGGTCGCCTTCCGCCGCGGCTGCTTCTTCCAGCGCATGCGCCACCAACCCGGCGAGCACCTCCTGCTGTTCCTCCGCATCCCAGATGTGGCGCAGGACCCAGAGATCGCTCAACCGTGCCTCCGTCCGTCCGCACAACAACGCGCT
>JAIXZE010000086.1 GCA_027489875.1 Verrucomicrobiales bacterium | reverse complement strand
TGGAAAACCGCCCCGGCCACCGCGCCCACCACCGTCCCCACCGCGACCTCCATTCGCGTGTGACGCTGCAGTACCAACCGGGACCACCCCACGCCGATCGTCAGCACCGCCAGGACCAATGCCGCCCAGACCGACGGCAGTACCGCGATCGCCGCGAACAGGTCAAAGGCCACGTGTTGCGAGAGCTTCATCCGTCGCCGCAACACGATCGCCGCCAGCACTACCCCACCGCTGCACGCCGGCCACAGGTAAAGGTCCCGGCTGCCGCCCGATGTCAGGAACCCCGCCAACGCCGCCCCGAACAACAGCACCGCAGTGAACCCGTTCAACTGATTGCGCTCCGCCGGTTCACTCGCATCCACATGTTTCCAGTGCCCCAGCCACACCCGCACCGCACTGAACACGAGCACCACCACCCCGATCCCCACCGTCACCCCGATCGTGGTCGACCGCGTGGACACCGACACCCCGCGCACCGCCCCCGACACCATCACCGCCACCGGCAGCACCAGCACCGGGTGACCGACAATCGAAATCACACGGGCCAGCGCGAGATAGGACATGGAAATAGGATGACGGCGTGGGTGGACATACCCCGAAAAGGAATCCAGGAGCGAGCACGCGAATCATCCGAGCACCTACGTCAGGAATGACGTACGTCGCCCAGCCTTCAACGCCTCCCCTCCGCCCGATCCACCGCCTGCCAGACCTCGGCAAGGGTGCGCGGGTGAACAAGGTGGGCGTTGGCGTTCGTGCCGCCGTAGCTCCAAACATGGAATCGCCCTGCGTCGCATCGACCGAGGATGGGCCATTCCCCTGAACCGTCCACGACCGGGCGCATCGTCAACCCCAGTGCGGACACCAACGCCAGACCGCACTCCGGCGTGCTGGCGTAACTGGGCGTGTGGATCTGGGAATGCGTCAGGACAAACGTCGTCCGCCCCATCACCGCTTCCCGCGCGAAGGGCGCCCAGCAATCGATCTGATCCGCCTGCACCACACGCGGTCCCTTGCCGTCCGCCCCACGGCTCAACCCCGCGTACAACGAATCGGACAGCACGATCCGTTGGATCAACCGACGTCCGAGCGGTTGTCCCACCAATTCCCGCACCGCCCCATACCCAGCACTGAAGCTCGAGACATCGATCTCACGAACGGCCGCGCCCGCCAGCCCCCGCTTCCGCAACTGTACCTCCACCGCCGCAACCAGGTGCGGGAACAACGTGCCATCCAGGAAGGGTGCCCGGTATCGCGCCGAACCGGATCCCAGCATCACCGCGACCAGCGGGAACCGGTAACCAGCGCGCCGATGCTCCCCGAGGGCGAACTCCGGCGAGGTATGGAAGTGGATCGCCAGACGCTCCGACGACGCCTCCCACCCCACGGGCAGGAACAACGTCACCGCGACTCCGTCGACCAGGAGCGGCACCACTTCCGCCGGCACGCCCTCCGCGGGTCCGCCGACAGGCCTCAGCGCCATCACCGGCGGCACCGCCTCTCGAACGCGCGCCCGCACCGCGCACCCAGCCAACAGTGCCACCAGCACCCACACCAGAATCCCAAACCGGAACGCCACCCTCATGCACGCCACCCTCCCCCAGACCCACGCCCCCTTTCAACACACCCCTCCCCTCCCCACGGATCAGTCCGATCCGTCGGATCGGACTGATCCGACTGATCCTTCCACCCCTGCCAGCGCGGGAATCCCTCTCGCCAGCCGGTGTCCTTCCGCGCTCTCATGGACGCATGACTCCGGGCTCCCCACGCCGCAGCGCATCCGTGCGTCGATGTCCGCCATTCCGCCTCGCGGGTGCCACTGCCGTCCTCCTGGTCAGCCTCGCCACGCGCGCGTTCGCCGCCGAAGACCTGCTCATCGCCGACTTCGAAGCCCCCACCTACGGCAACTGGACCGTCACCGGCGATGCCTTCGGATCCGGTCCAGCCCAGGGCACCCTACCCGGCCAGATGACCGTCGGCGGCGCCACCATCGTGTACGACACCCGGAAACAGGAACTCATCGTCAACGGTCACCGCGCTCCCGCACCGCTCCGCGAGGGTCGGCAGCGGCTCACCCTCTACGCCGACCGCACCGGACTCGAAGTCTTCGCCAGCGATGGCCTGACCTATGTTCCCAAACCCTTCCAGCCACGCCCCGCCGACCTCGGCATCGCGGTCGCTTCCAAGGACGCCCCCGTGAAGTTCACCTCCCTCCGCGTGTACCCGCTGAAGTCGATCTGGCGTCCAACTCCCTAAGCCATGAGCCCGTCCTTACGCCCCCTTCTCATCCTCCTGATGCTCGGTCTGGGCCTGTGCGCCGCCGAGCCCACCACACCTCCGTTCGAGGCGGACATTCGCGCCTTCGTCGAGGCCGATCGCCGCCAACCGCCCAAAGGTTCCGGAATCCTTTTCGTCGGCAGCAGCATCTTCCGCGAATGGACCAACGTCACCGAGATGATGGCCCCGTTGCCCGTCGTCAATCGGGCCTTCGGTGGCTCCCGCACCGGCCATCAGCTCGCCCGGTTTGACCAGGTCGTCACTCCCCACGCCCCCCGCGTCATCGTCTATTATTGCGGCAGCAATGACCTCATGGCCGGCGACGACCCCAACGCGATCTTCGGCCGCTTCCGGGAGTTCTCCGAACGCGTCCGCCAGACGCTCCCCGCCACGCATCTCATCTACGTGACCGCCACGCGTTCACCCGACCGCGTCGCGAAGTGGGAGCGGGTCGACCAATACAACGGTCTCGTCCGCGCTCATTGCGCGGCGACACCACACCACACCTTCATCGACATCAACCCGGTCCTCGTCGACACCAACGGCACCCCGCGCCTGGATCTCTACCGTTCCGACAAGCTCCACTTCCATCCCCAGGCTTACGTCGAGTTCGCACGTGTCATCCGACCCGTGCTCGAAAGGGTCTGGCAACAGGCCTCCCCGGCGGCTGATGCAACCAGTCCCAAACTACTCCCCATCGAGTCCAGGGTCACCCACGGCTTCGCCACCAACAACGGTGTGCGCATCCATCACGCCCGCCTCGGCAGCGGTCCGCTCGTGGTGATGATCCACGGCTTCCCCGACTGCTGGCTGACCTGGCGCGACCAGATGGAAGCCCTCGCCGTGGACCATGAGGTCGTGGCCATCGACCAGCGGGGCTACAACCTGAGCGACCGCCCCGCCGGCGGCACCCACTACGACATGCGCCTGCTCGTCTCGGATGTCGCCGCCGTCATCCGCGAACGCGGCCGCGAGAAGGCAATCATCGTCGGCCACGACTGGGGTGGCGCCGTCGCGTGGAATTTCGCCACCACCCGGCCCGAGATGACCGAGCGGCTGATCGTCCTCAACCTCCCGCACCCTCGCGGCCTCCAGCGTGAACTCGCCCGGAATCCGGAACAGCAGCGCAACAGCGCCTACGCCCGCGTCTTCCAGATGGAGGGAGCCCACACGAACCTCACCGCCAAGGGACTGACGTTCTGGATCAAGGATCCCGTCGCGAAGGCTCGTTACATCGAGGCCTTCGAGCGTTCGGACTTCGAGGCCATGCTCCACTACTACAAGCGCAACTACCCGCGCGAGCCATACACGGAGGACACGTCGCCGCTTGTCCAGGTCCAGTGTCCGGTCCTGCTGATCCACGGACTCAAGGACAAGGCGCTCGGCGCCGCTGCCCTCAACGAGAGTTGGAAGGTCACCACCCAGGACCTGACCCTTCTCACCCTTCCCAACGCGGACCACTGGGTCCAGCAGGACGCTTCCGCAGCCGTCACACGCGCCATGCAGGACTGGCTCCGCCGCCCCACCCAGTAACTCCTCGCCCGCTTCCCAAGCCCACCGCATATTCCATCCCCGCATGACACCCCGTGCCGCCCTCGCCTCAGTCCTCCTGGGTTCCACCCTCGTTCTTTCCGCCGCTCCACCCGAGTGGCCCGAGTGGCGCGGACCCGGTGGCCAGGGACACGCCCCGGCATCCGCCCGAAACCTCCCGACCGCCTGGAGCGACACATCGAACGTCGTCTGGAAATCGGTGCTCCCGGGACGCGGTTGGTCGTCCCCCGTCATCGACGGCAACCGCATCTGGGTCACCACGGCCCACGAAACGCCCGCCTCACCCGAGGAAACCAAGGAACGCCTCAAGGCCAACACCAGCGACCAACCGCTCACCCTCCTTTCCAAGGTCGCCATGCACGCCCTCTGCATCGACCGTACCTCCGGCAAGATCCTTCACGACCTGCCGCTCCTCTCCGAACAGAACCCCCAGTGGGTCCATACCCTCAACAGCTACGCCTCCCCAACTCCCGTACTGGAGTCCGGACGCGGCTACTTCCACTTCGGCACGTTCGGCACCTTCTGCGTCGACACCACCTCCGGCGCGATCCTCTGGACCAACACGTCGCTGAAGGTCATGCACGAGAACGGTCCCGGAAGTTCACCCATCCTCGCCGGCGACCTGCTCGTGTTCCACCTCGACGGCAGTGACACCCAATCCATCGTCGCCCTCGACAAACGCACCGGCAAACCCGCCTGGCAGACCCAGCGCTCGGGCGCCATGGCCAACCATCCGCAGCTCCGGAAATCCTACGCCACCCCAGCGCTCGTTCCCGTCGATGGCCAGACCCAACTCCTCTCGCAGGGAGCCGACTGGCTCTACGCCTACGACCCAGCCAACGGACGGGAACTCTGGAAGCTCAAGTACGGCAGCCTCGGATTCTCCCTGTCCTCCCGCGCCGTGACCGGCCACGGACGGATCTACCTTTGCACCGGTTATTCCCGATCCGAGGTCCACGCCATCCAACTGCCCACGAAGTCCGGCACCAACCCGGTTCCCGAGGCAACGCATGCGTGGAAATACACGAAAGGCGCACCCACCATGTCGTCGCCGCTCCTCGTCGGAAACGAACTCTACTTCGTGAACGATTCCGGCGGGATGTTCACCTGCCTCGACGCCCACACCGGCCAGGAGATCTACCGGGAGCGCCTCGGTGGCAGCCACTCCGCCTCGCCCCTGCTCGCCGACGGACTCATCCACCTCGCCTCCCGCGAAGGCGACATCCATCTCATCCGCCCCGGCCGCAAGTTCGAACTCGTCGCCAAGAACCAACTGCCCGGCCAGATCATGGCCTCCCCGGTCGCCCTCGACGACGCCCTCTACTACCGCACCGACACCGCCCTTTACCGCATCGCCGCC
>JAIXZE010000184.1 GCA_027489875.1 Verrucomicrobiales bacterium | reverse complement strand
TCCGATCTCGACGATCTCGATGAGCTTCGTCGGGTTCGAGTCGAGGTCGATCATGTTGCCCGCCTCGCGCGCGGCCTGGGTGCCGGTGTTCATGGCGACGCCGACGTCGGCCTGGGCGAGTGCGGGCGCGTCGTTGGTGCCGTCGCCGGTCATGGCGACGAGATGGCCGGAGGCCTGTTCGGCGCGGATGCGGGCGAGTTTCTGTTCAGGGGTGGCTTGCGCCATGAAGTCGTCGACGCCGGCCTCGGCGGCAATGGCGGCGGCGGTGAGCGGATTGTCGCCGGTGATCATGACGGTGCGGATGCCCATCTTGCGGAGTTGGGCGAACCGTTCGCGCATGCACCCCTTCACGACGTCCTTGAGCTGGATGGTTCCGAGGACCTCGCGTCCCTCGACGACGACGAGCGGCGTGCCGCCGCTGCGGGCGACCTGTTCGACGGCGTCGCGGACCGCATCGGGAAAGACGCCGCCGGCGGCGGTGACGTACTGCCGGATGGCGTCGGCGGCACCCTTGCGCAGGCAGCGTGCGGGCGTGCCGTTGACGGCGGGGACATCGATGCCGCTCATGCGCGTCTGCGCGGAGAAGGGAACGCATTGGACGTGGGGTTCGGCGATGTCGCGGGCGCGGATCCCATGGAGTTCCTTGGCGAGGATGACGACGCTGCGGCCCTCGGGGGTTTCGTCGGCGAGCGAGGCCAGCTGGGCGGCCTCGGCGAGGCGCGGGGCCGTGATTCCGGGTGCCGGGAGGAAGGCGGTGGCGACGCGGTTGCCGAGGGTGATGGTGCCGGTCTTGTCCAGGAGGAGGACGTCGACGTCGCCGGCGGCCTCGACGGCGCGTCCGCTTGTGGCGAGGACATTGCGGCGGGTGAGGCGGTCGATGCCGGAGATGCCGATGGCGCTGAGGAGGCCGCCGATGGTGGTGGGGATGAGGCAGACGAGCAGGGCGACGATGACGGGCGTGGAGAAGGTGGCACCGCTGTAGGCACCTAAGGCGCGGAGGGTGACGCACACGAGGAGGAAGGTGAGCGTGAGGGCCGCAAGGAGGATGGTGAGCGCGATCTCGTTGGGGGTCTTCTGGCGTTGCGCGCCTTCGACCAGCGCGATCATGCGGTCGAGGAAGCCTTCGCCACTCTCGCGGGTGACACGGACGACGATGCGGTCGCTGATCACGCGGGTTCCGCCGGTGACGGCGCTACGGTCGCCGCCGCTTTCGCGGATGACGGGAGCGGATTCTCCGGTGATGGCGGATTCGTCGACGGTGGCGATTCCCTCGACGACTTCGCCGTCGGCGGGGATGACGTCACCGGCTTCGCAGAGGACCTGGTCGTTGCGGCGGAGTTCGGTGGCGGGGACGCGATCCTCCCGACCGTCGAGGAGACGTCGGGCGAAGGTGTCCTGACGGGCGGATCGGAGGGCGTCGGCCTGGGCCTTGCCGCGACCTTCGGCGAGGGCTTCGGCGAAGTTGGCGAACAGGAGGGTGAACCAGAGCCAGAGGGTCAGTTGGAGGACGAAGAGGCGATCGGTGGTGGCCGTGGCCAGGGAGGCGGAAGCGACGAGCGCGCCGATGAACGTCACGAACAGGACGGGGTTCCGCCACAGGGTCCGGGGGTCGAGCTTGGTGAACGAGGCGCGCAGGGCCGGGCGCACCAGGTTCCACGAGAAGAGGGACGGCGAGGAAGAATGAGTGCTCATGGGAGGATGAGGATGCGATTGGAGGGTTGTCGTGGACCTCAGAAGGTGCGGCCGAGGGGGCGGAGGAAATGTTCGACGACAGGGCCGAGGCTGAGGGAATCGTGCATGGCGTTCACCGCACCACACGAGGCGGCGGAGGTGATGCAGGCGAACAGGGCGGAACCGAAGATGCCGAAGCGGACTTCCTTGCCCTCCATGTGGCCATCCGTGGCCGCGACGCCCAGGGGCGTGTGCAACGGGTTGCCGGCGGATTCCGCGGTGGTGCAGGCCCACACGCCCGCGACGAACAGCAGCATCATGGCGCCCCACACCGACCAGCCGTGACCGGGGTTCCGTGTTGCCCGACCGAGGTAATGGGTGAGCCCGCTTCCGATCAGGAAGATCGAGAGCATCTGGACCCAGTTCGAGAGAGGATCCGGGTTCTCGAACGGGTGCGCGGCGTTGGCATTGAAGAATCCGCCCCCATTCGTCCCGAGCATCTTGATGGCCACCTGGGAGGCCACCGGTCCGCCGGGGATCACGACGCGGTTGGTCACCGCGGGATCAAGGGCGGTGACCGTTTGTGGGCCGTCGAAGTTCTGGATGACGCCGTGCGACACCAGGAAGAGGGCAAAGACCAGCGAGAGCGGCAGCAGCAGGTGGTAGGTGATCCGGGTGAGGTCGACCCAGAAGTTGCCGAGGGTGGTGGCGGAACTACGGGTGAGGCCACGGACAAGCGCGGCGGCGACGCCGATGCCGACGGCCGCGGAGGTGAAGTTGTGGAAGGTCAACGCCACCATTTGCGACAGGTGCGACATCGTGGATTCGCCGGCGTAGGCCTGCCAATCGGTGTTCGTCATGAAACTGACGGCCGTGTTGAAGGCGAGGTCGGCGCTGAGGCCCGGCAGGCCTGCGGGATTGAGGGGCAGGAGATGCTGGAAGCGGAGGAGCAGGAACGTGAGTCCGGCGCTCACGCCACTGAACGTCAGCAGCGAACCCGCATACGCCTTCCAGCCCTGTTCCGCGTCTGGATCGATGCGTAGCAGTCGGTAGGTCCATCGTTCGATGCCGCCGACCACGGGCTCCAGTCCGGTGCGGCCCTGGCGGTCGAGGACGCGGGCCAGGTACGCGCCCATGGGTCGGGTGAGCACGGCCAGCGCCGTGACGAAGGCCCCAAGAAGGATCCAGTCGAGGGTGTTCATGGCGGGATGGGCTTAGAATTCCTCCGGACGGATCAGGACGTAGGCGAGGTAACCGAAAAGCAGGAGGGCCAGCAGGCCGAGGCAGATGTTCTCGTTCATGACGGATGTCGGGCGGCGCGTGTGAAACGTGCCGGACGACCACAGGGAACTTCGCGCCGCGGGGGCAGATCGGGGAATCAAGAGGCGGGCGAAGGCTGCAAAGAAGTTGTGAAGGGAGGAGGCGTTTGAAGTTTGAAGGCCGGGTGCCCCTACCCGGCGGGATTCCTGATGCGCCGCGTGAGGGCACGCGGCCTACAGGGGGGGCTGAAAACTTGGAACTCCCCCCTTCGGACTGCGGGGTTGTGCCTCGGGCGCAACCCCCTATAGTGGCGGCGTCTTTTGGCCAAACCACTGCGACGCGGGCAGGATTTTTCCCCTGCCGGACGAGGCGTTTCCGGCGTCACCGCGTGCATTCCTATGCTCGTTCACCTGCTGAAATCGAAGATTCATCGGGCTTCGGTCACCGCTGCAAGCGTTGACTACGAGGGCTCGCTCACCATCGCGGAGGACCTCATCGAACAGGCCGGCCTGTTTCCCTTTGAGCGCATCCTCTGCTCCAACATGGCCAACGGGGCCCGCTGGGAGACCTACGTGATCCGTGGGCCGCGGGGTTCCGGAGCGATCGAGCTCAACGGGGCCGTCGCCCACCTGGGCAAGCCCGGGGATCGCATCACCATCATGTCCTTCACCGAGGTGGACTCCACGCAGGCGGCCGGTTGGCAGCCGCGCGTGATCGTCCTTGGCGAAGGCAACCGCATCGTCAACGAAAGAGGCCTTTGACCACCCCCAACCCGCAGTCGCCCATGCCCACGTACACCACTGGACAGATCGCCGAGCGCATCGGGGCCACGGTCATCGGAAATCCGGACCTGCCCCTTTCGGGGTTCGCCCCCGCGGATTCCGCCAGACCGGGCGACCTCACGTTCGCCGAGAACGAGTCGTACTTCGCCCGCGCCCGCCAGAGTCTCGCTTCCGCCATCCTGGTGGCAGGCGACTTTCCGGCGGACACCAAGACCCTGCTGCGCGTCACCAATGCCCGCGTGGCGTTCGCCCAGGTCCTGCCCCTCTTCTTTCCGGATCCCACCTTTGTCCCGGGGATCCATCCTTCAGCAGTCGTCGCCGGCTCGGCGCAGGTGGATCCCACCGCGCACGTCGGCCCGCATTGTGTCGTGGGCGAGCGGGCGCGGATTGGTCCCGGGGCCGTTCTCATCTCGCAGGTTTACGTCGGGGATGATTGCACCGTGGGCGAGCAATGCCGGTTGTTTCCGCACGTGACGCTTTACCAGCGTTCCCACCTCGGGAAGCGCGTCCGGATCCATGCGGGCGCGGTGATTGGCGCGGACGGTTTCGGGTATGTGTTCGACGGATCGGAGCACCGCAAGGTGCCCCAGGTCGGACAGGTCCAGATCCAGGACGACGTCGAGATCGGGGCCAATACGACCATCGATCGTGCGGCGCTCGGAGCGACGGTCATCTGCAAGGGCACGAAGATCGACAACCTCGTGCAGATCGCCCACAACGTGCACATCGGGGAACACTCGATCATCGTGGCGCAGGTGGGCATTGCCGGTTCCACGAAGATCGGGGCCTACGTGACGGTCGCGGGCCAGGCCGGCATCGCGGGTCACCTGCGCATCGGGGATCGGGTGACGCTCGCGGCGCAGTCGGGCGTCATGCACAATATTCCGGAAGGCCAGAAGTGGATGGGTTCGCCGGCGCAGCCGGATCGGATCACCAAGCGGCAGTTGCTGGCCATCGAACGGTTGCCGGACCTGCTGCGGCGGGTTCACGAACTGGAGCGGAAGCTGGGCGAACGTCCGGAGGGTTGAGGCTTGGACGGCCGGGAGTCTCCAGCTTCCAGAGCCCAGTTGCCAGTTCCCGGATTTTCCCTCGTCGCGCTTACCGCACGATCCCGCGACGGCGACCTTCGGCGATGGCCTGGGTGCGGTTTTCCACGCGGAGGCGGGTGAACAGGCGGGTGTTGTGTTCCTTGATGGTGGCGAGGCTCAAGCCGAGGCGTTCGGCGATCTGCTTGTTGCTCATTCCTTCGCTCAACAACACGAGCAACTCTTCCAACCGTGGCGTGAGGCCGATCCGCCCGGAGCGGACGGAAATGGCGGCCTGGGCGGCCCGGCACAGGGGGCGTTGGCCGGAGGCGGCAGCGCGGATCGTGGCGATGACTTCCATCCACGGATCGGACTTGAGCACGTAGCCGTTGGCACCGGCTTCGAGGGTCCGGCAGATCTCCTCTTCGCCGGCATGGGCGGACAGGACGACGACCTTCAGGCCGGGACGGACTTCGCGCAGGGTGCGGACGATCTCGGGGCCGGAGGCGTCGGGGAGGCGGGATTCCACCACGGCGAGGTCGAGGGTTCCGCGGCTCGCCTGATCACGGGCGTCTTCGAGGGTGCCGACGCTGGCCACGACCTCGAGGTCGGGCTCGGATTCCAGCTGGGCGATGATGCCGACGCGGACGACGAAGTGTTCGTCGAGAACCATCAGCCTCAGGCGGGGAGCGACCATTCCGTTCGGTGAATCCGATGTCATAGTGGAGAACCACTAGGAGGTTATCCCAAGACGGTCTACGTGTGAACCACTAAGACGAATCCGGAATTGGTGAACGTGATTCGGGTAAGACTTTTTGGATGAATGGATTGCGTTGGGTCTGGTTGGAAGTGATGGATCCGATGAGGAGATTCCATCTTTGGGGGGAGTGTGAAGTTTGGAGATTCAGGTTGGGAGCAGGGGTGAGGGGTGGTTCCCGGTTTCCAGAGAAGGTGTCACCGCGGGTCTCTGACACCTGAAGTCAACGGTTGTGCCTTTGGGGACGCATCCCCGTGAACATGCATCCCGCGCCCGCCCTCGCCGCAACGCGGCGCACGGCGACAGCCCGGGGTGGAGCGGAGCGGAACCCTGGGTCACCCCACCCCATGACACCTCGCCCCAACGGGGCGAACGGTGACCCCACGCACCCTGTCCCGTGTGCCCCTTCAGGGCACGGAGCGCGTCGTGTGGCGTGGTCCCCGGGGTTCCACCCCGTATTGTTGGCTTTCACCGGTTGCCCCTTCGGTGCATGAGCACGGTTCGGCTATCGACTGGGAACTGGGGACTTCTCCTCCACAGCCTCCTGACGTCGTCTGCTACGATGGGAGGCTGGGCACTCCGCTCGCGCCGGCATCACGCGATCACTTTGGACACGACGTCGCCGGCGACGTCGGTGAGGCGGAAGTTGCGGCCGTTGTGGAAGAAGGTGAGGCGTTCGTGATCGAAGCCGAGGAGGTGGAGGAGGGTGGCGTGGAGGTCGTTGACGCTGACCTTGTCGACGGCGGCCTTGTGGCCGAGTTCGTCGGTGGCTCCGTAATGGGTGCCGCCGCGGGTGCCGCCGCCGGCGAGCCAATAGGTGAAGGCGTGGGGGTTGTGGTCGCGTCCGGGTTTCGCGCCCTTCTGGGACAGCGGCAGTCGGCCGAATTCACCGCCCCAGACGACGAGGGTTTCGTCGAGAAGGCCGCGTTGTTCGAGATCAGCGAGGAGGGCGGCGATGGGTTGGTCGGTTTCGGCGGCGAACCCGCGGTGGTTGCCGACGATGTCCTCGTGACCGTCCCACGAGCGCTGGTTTTCCATGCCGCCGGAGTAGATCTGCACGAAGCGGACGCCGCGTTCGACCATGCGCCGGGCCATGAGGCATTGGCCGGCGAAGTGGCGGCAATGGGGTTGGTCGAGGCCGTAGAGGTGCTTGATGGACTCGGGTTCGCGATCGATGGCGAAGGCCTCGGGAGCGGCGGCCTGCATGCGGTAGGCGAGTTCGAAGCTCTCGATGCGCGCGTTGAGTTCGCCTTCGGCGGGAGCCGACACCGTGGGGGTACGGTTGAGTTGTGAGAGCAGGTCGAGCTGGGCGCGTTGGGCGTCGGCGGACATGCCTTCGGGCGGGCGCAGGTTGTCGATGGGGTCGCCCTTCGGACGGAGCCAGGTGCCCTGGTAAACGCTCGGGAGGAAGCCGGCACCCCAGTTGGAGGCGTGGCCCTTGGGCAGGCCGCGATCGAGCGGATCGCTCATGACGACGAACGACGGCAGGTTGCGGCTCTCGCTGCCGAGGCCGTAGGTGGCCCACGATCCCACGCAGGGCGATCCCATGCGCGTGGAGCCCGTGTTGATCATGAACAGCGCCGGGCTGTGGTTGTTGGACTCCGTGTGGCAGGAGTGGATGAAGGCCATCTTGTCGACGTGTTGGGCCATGTGCGGGAACAGGTCGCTGACCCACGAGCCGCTGCGACCGTGCTGCGCCCATTCGAACGGCGACTTCATCAGGGGCCCGACGGAATCGGCGAAGAACCCGGTCTGGCGGTCGAACCCGGCGAACTCCTTGCCGTGGCTGCGGATGAGCTCGGGTTTGTAATCCCAGGTGTCCACCTGGCTGGGGCCGCCGTTCATGAAGAGCCAGATGACGGACTTGGCGCGTGCGGGAAAATGGGGCGCGCGCGGTGCGAGCGGATCGGCGGCCGCCTGGGCGCGGGGAAACAGCAGGCCTGAGTCCTGCATGAGCCCGGCGAGCGCCAACAGGCCCGCGCCGCCACCGGCGCGTCGGAGCAGGTCGCGTCGGGACATCTGGAACGGATCAGTCGGCATAGATGAATTCGTTGAGGCTGAGGACGACCTGGGCGACGTCGGTGAGGGCGCGTTCGCGGGCGTCGGTGTGTCCGGCGGCGCGATGACGTTCGGTTTGGGCGCGGAGGAAATTGGCTCCGGCCGAAAGCTCGGTGGCTGTCGGCGCGCGGTTGAGGGCGAGGGTGTAGGCCCGGGTGACGGTGTCGTCGAACGGGTGCGTTGGACCGGCGTCGATGCGGCGGGCGAAGCGGGCGGCCCACGCGCGGACGTGGGGGTTGTTCATGAGCCAGAGGGCCTGGGGCGCGACGGTCGTGGTGGGACGGAAACCCTGGCTGACGAGCGGTTCGGGGGCGTCGAAGGCCTGCATCGCGCCGATCATCTGGCTCCGTTTCACGGTGAAGTAGATGCTGCGTCGGCGGCTGCCCGGATCGAGCGTGCCGGGGCCGAACGGGGTGGTGTCGAGGACTCCGGAAACGTGCAGGAGGGAATCGCGGATGGCCTCGGCTTCGAGGCGGCGCGGGGTCCAGCGGGAGAGCAGGGCATTGGCCGGATCCGCGGCGATGCGGTCGGGGTCGGCGGTGCTGGCCTGACGGTAGGCGTCGCTGGTGAGGAGGAGTTGGTGGATGGGTTTCAGACGCCAGCCGGAGCGGATGAGCTCGGCGGCGAGCCAGTCGAGGAGTTCCGGATGGGAGGGCTTGGTGCCTTGCGCGCCGAAGTCGTTCGGCGTGGCGACGAGGCCTTGGCCGAAATGGTATTGCCAGAGCCGGTTGACGATCACGCGGGCGACCAGAGGACCGGCACCGTGGTCGACATCGGTGAGCCAGCGGGCAAGGGCGGCGCGACGTCCGGAGAAGCGGGCGTCCTTCGGGGGCGCGGTGCGCCAGCGGTCGGGTTCGGCCGTTGTGCCCAGGACCTGCAGGAAACCCGGGGTGGCCACGCCGCGCTTCTGGTCGGTGGAGCCGCGGGCGAGTTGGTGAGTCTCGGGGAAGAAGTCGGCACCCTGGCTGTGCATGCGGACGGCCGGATAGCCTTCGCCGCAGATGAGGACGCGGGTCAACGCGGGCTTGGGTGCGCGTGCGGCGTGGTCATCGATGCGCGCCTGGAGTTCGCGCCAGCCGGGATCGGAGGGTTTCCAGAAATCAATGAGAGCGGTGCGCTGGGCGGCGGTCAGGGTTGCGGCGGTGGTGCGGCCGGACCGGAGGGCGTCGAGGGCGGACGCGACCAGTGCAGGTATGGCGGCGTTCGTGAGGCCGGGATTTGGGGCCGCGGAAAGGGTGAGACGCGGGCGTCCGATGTTGTGTCGGGTGTTGAGCTGGAATTCCAGGACGACGCTGAGGCGTGTGGGGATGGGCAGGTCGAGCGGACGCTCGAACTCGAACACGGCGGCGTGGTCCTTGCCGAACTGTGGATCCACCGCCCATCCGGTCTGCGGGTTGTCGTCGAGGGCGGAAGCGACGGCGAGGTTGGAATTGTTCTGCTCGAAGGTGGCGCGTGCGCGGGTGAGTTTGACTTCGTTCGTGGGGCCGCCCGCTGCGGCGGAGGCGAAGACACGGATTCGGCTGAGACCGATGTTGCCGTTGCCGGCACGGCCGGGTCCGCCGTGGGTCATCGAGGGATGCGCGAGGGCTTCGACGCGGACGGCACGGAGGGCAGCGGTCTGGACGGTGGTGGCGAAGGTGTAGCGGTCGTTGTCGCCATTGGTGCCTTCGGCGAGGAAGGAGCCGTCACCGAGGGGGCGAAGGGTGGATCCGGCCTCGGAGGTCACGACGTCGAAGGTGGGGAGTTCCCAGGCGGTGGCGGTGGCGGCGGGAGCGCCGGCAGCGAGCCACTGGGCGAAGCCCTTCGGGAGTTCCTGCGTTTCGTAGGCGTTCCGGGCGGCGACGAGTGGGGCGTGTTCGCGCTCGAAGCGTTGCTTTGCCTGCGCGTAGGCGTCGGGATCGAGGTCGAGTTCGATGTCGCTGCGCACCGTCGT
Source organism: Verrucomicrobiales bacterium (assembly GCA_027489875.1). Classification (GTDB taxonomy): domain Bacteria; phylum Verrucomicrobiota; class Verrucomicrobiia; order Limisphaerales; family UBA9464; genus UBA6176. The sequence continues at coordinate 4,028 of JAIXZE010000184.1, read as the reverse complement.
GGTGAACGTGGACAGCAACCGGTAGTAGTCCTGCGTGGGGATGGGATCGAACTTGTGATCGTGGCAACGGGCGCATCCGACGGTCAGGCCGAGCACGGCCGAGGCGGTGGTCGACAGCATGTCGTCCATGGCGTCGTAGCGGGTGCGCTCGACTTCGTTGGCCGTGATCTGCGTGGGAAAGACGCCGGCTCCGAGGAATCCGGTGGCCATCATGGCGAGGGGATTGCCGGGCTCGAATTCATCACCGGCGACCTGCCAGCGGACGAACTGGTCGTAGGGCATGTCCGCGTTGAGGGCCTTGATGACGAAGTCGCGGTAATGGAAGGCGGAGGGGCGATCGTAGTCGTGTTCGAATCCGGAGCTTTCGGCGAAGCGCGCGACATCAAGCCAGTGGCGCGCCCAGCGTTCGCCGTGGCGCGGATCGGCGAGGAGCCGGGCGACGGCCCGCGGCCAGGCATCGGGGGACGTGTCCTGGAGGAAGGCGTCCATGGCCTCCGGCGACGGCGGCATCCCGAGGAGATCAAAGGCGGCGCGACGGAGTTGGCGTCGGCGATCGGCGGGGGGATTGGGACGGAGGCCGGCGGCAGAAAGGCGGGCGCGTAGGAAGGCGTCGACGGGATGGGTGACGGTGGTGTCCGCAGCAGCGGGAGGTGCGGAAGGATGCAGCGGTTGGAAGGCCCACCATTGTCGGTCGGTGGGGGTGACCTGACTGCGGTCGGGTCGGCCGGGACGTTTGGGATTCTGGTGGGCCGCGTCGTTGGGAAGGACGGGTGGGGGTTCCGCGGCATGCAGGGAGAGGCCCAGTCCAAGGATCAGGGAGGCCAGCCGGCGCGCATGCACGGGAGGAATCATCGCGGTGAGAGTGGCACAGAGATTCAAGTTTGAGGATTCAAGATTCAAGCGGGGCCGGGGGAGTTTCCAGAGGCCAGAAACCAGTTCCCAGATGGCTGCTTGGTTGAAGGCCGGGTGCCCTCACCCGGCGGTGCTCAGGGGGCACCACGTGAGGGCACGTGGCCTACAAGGAGTGATGGGGAGCTCGGTTGAAGGCCGGGTGCCCTCACCTGGCGATGCCCAACGGGGGGGTGTCACGTGGGGGGCGACTGCCTACCGAACTGGGGAATGCGACGTGGTTGGGTTCAGGCGTTGCGAAAAAACCAGCCGAACGGGATGCGGGAAGGCTCCCATTTGCATCTGGACGTCGCATATGCGACGTCCAGATGCAAACGGGGGTCGAAGGGATCGTTTTCAAGGGTCCATTTGCAATCGCGCGTCGCATATGCGACGTGCGGTTGCAAATGGCTCAAAGGGCGCCACGTGAGGGCACGTGGCCTACAGCTTCGTCACCGATGGAGGACGTGGCGCTGGAGGTGGGGGGACTCGGCCTTGCGCAGGAAGGGAATCTTCTTCAGCCAGAGGCGCAGGGCCTGCCAATGGATGAGCGTGATCACACGCAGGGTGACCAATGGATACCGCAGGGTGAGCCGCAGCAGTCCGGCATCGGTCAGGGGACGGCGTTGTCCGGTGAGCGCGCTGATCAGGACGGTGTCGTTGGCTGCGTTGAGGTCGTTGACCCCGATGGCCAGCTGTTCGGCCGGGTCGCGCAGCTTGAAGTCGAAGCGCAGGTCCAGCGGGCTGAACGGCGACACGTAAAAGTGCTTCGGGGCGATCAGCCGGAACCGGGCGGGGGTTCCGGTGGCCGGATCGGCGGCGAGCGTTTCCACCGGCACGAGGTAAGGCTTCTGTTCGCCAAAGGTGTTGCCGACTTCGGCGATCGCGCACAGGGGCGATCCGTCCGCAAGCGTCACGAAATAGAACGAGACGGGATTGAAGACGTAGCCCAGCACGCGCGGCAGGGTCAGGAGTCGGATGCGCGCGTCCGAAGGGACGGTGATCCCCTGGCCGGCCAACCAGTCCACCACGCTTCCGCGCAGGCCACGCTTGGGGTCGTGCGGGCGGGTGGCGTCGGGTCGGGTGAAGTGATCGCTGTCCCGGAATTCGTAGAGGTTCCGGCGGTTCCGGCTGAACCAGCGTAGGCTGGAATCGAGGGTGTCGAGTTCGTCGAGGTCGACGCAGATCAGGAACAGGCCGTACTCGAAGCGGTGTTGGCGCGGGGAGAACCGGTGATGCAGGACGCGGCACTCGTAGAGGCAGGAGTGCCGGGATGCGGTGGATGGGGAGGAAGACATCCGGAGAAGAGGCGCTCAGGCGCGGTTGGAACAGCTCCGGAATCGGACAAGGGTGGCGGACTTCGAGGTCATGCCCGAAGGAAGCACGGAATGGCCCGTGACGCAGGTGGGGATTTCCCCGTCAGTCGTGGCTGGCCTTGCGGGAGGATTTCTTGGCGGATTGATGTGCCTTGTTGGCGAGGATGCGCTGCTTGGCGGCACGCGATCGGGGACGCTTCTGGCGTCGGGCCTTCTCGACGCGGTCGCGCTCGGCATCGATGCGGGACTGGCGTTCGGCCTCGATGCGGTCCATGAGCTGGATGCGGGCGAGGAACCGGTTCTGGGCCTGATGCCGGGTGGTCTGGCATTTGACCTGGATGCCCGAGGGTCGGTGCAGCAGCACGACGCAGGTCGCGACCTTGTTGACGTTCTGGCCGCCGTTGCCGCCGGAACGGACGAAGGTCTCCTCGATGTCCTCCTCGGTGATCCCAAGGGCGGCCATGCGACGTGCGAGCTTGTCTTCCGGGGTGGGCTCGACGGTGTGAGCACTCATGGGCGGAGGGTGTGCCGGGAATCGCAGGGTGGAAAGGGGGTTTCGGGGATTTGCGGGTCGCATCCTGACATGACCCGGTCGTGAAGAGTCACGGGGCGGCGATGTCCTCGTCACCTTTGGAACGGCTTTGAAGCCGCGACGAGGACGTCGCCTCCCCGTTCCCAGAGTGAGCAGTCACTCACCTGTTGTGGCTGCTTTCCTCCGCTCGCTTTCCGCCGGTTTTGTTTGCCAGCCTGTCCGCGATGGAGGGTGTCGCGGGCAGGACAGGAACGGTGAATCTCGCTGGATTGGTGCTGGCGGGGGGACGGTCGCGTCGGATGGGGCGTGACAAGGCGCGACTGTGCGTGGACGGCGAATTGCTGGTGGCGCGGCAGGTCCGGCTGCTGGGTGAAGCCGGGGTGGACGAATGCTGGGTGTCGGTGGCGGCTGGGAAGCGGGCGGGCTATCCGGAGATCAGGGAGGATGTCCGCTGGGTGGAGGATGCGGTCGCCGAAGCCGGCCCCATGGAAGGGATCCGACAGGTGCTGGAACGGACATCGGCCGGGTGGCTGCTGGTGCTCGCGGTGGATCTGCCCGCGTTGGAGGTGGGGTTCCTGCGGGAGTTGCGGGGGCATTGTGCCGACGGTCGCGGGGTGGTCCCGGTCACCCGCCGCGGACGCGAGCCGCTCTGTGCTGTATTGCCGGTGGCTGTGGCGCGGGCGGAGTTATCGGGGTGGAAGACGACAGAGGAATGGTCCCCACGGCGCCTGGTGGATGTGGGGGTGCGCGGAGGCTGGATGCGGGAATGGGCCTTGGAGAATGCAATGGAACCATTGCTGGCCAATTGGAATGCGCCGGGGGAATGGGAGGGGGCCGCATGGCGTGATTCATCTGGGAGTTGATGCGGGGTCTGTCCCTGAAATCCGTGGAGTCTGTCCCCTTGGCCTTTTCCTATCCCGGAGGGATGCCAGCCGATACGGGGTCGCGAAGCGCACCCCGGGTTACCGTGGGAAAGGGAAACAACCCTGGAGGGGGTGAAGAATGCCGGATCTTGGCACCCCTGCCGGGGTGCCGAATCCACACAACGCGCCTTTCCCCGGGTGCGTGCTTCGCACGACCCGGGGCTATCGGCTCCCATCCCTCCGGGATGACCACACATCGGAGGCGTGGGAGCAGGTGAAACCGGCATTTCCTGTCGATCTCTGCGTCTCTGCCCCTCTGCGCGAGATTTTTACTGCATGGATACGGCTGAGTGACAGCACCCATGATCGGAGGGAAAATTCAGTGGCGGATTTCGGCCGCCAGCTTCGACTTTAGGGCAGGAATGGATG
>JAIXZE010000350.1 GCA_027489875.1 Verrucomicrobiales bacterium | reverse complement strand
GAATCGGCGCGTCGATGGCTCGAGGCGGAGCCGACCTCTGCGGACGCACGCCTGTCCTTGTCGGACGCGCTCTGGTTGAAGGGAAATGAAGAGGAGTCTCTAAAGATCCTGACCCCGCTGATCGGTCCGGAGTCGACACACGCGCGCGCACTCGCGTGCCGGGGCATCCAGTTGATCGAGGTGGCCATGCGCGGATGGGTGCGCGCGCCGGAAACGGTCGGGTTGCTGGGCGCACCCAGCGGAACGGAGGCGTTCGAGAAGTGCGAAGCCACGATACGGGAGGCGACCGCTCTTCTGGATCGGTCGGTCGCGTCGGCCCCGGACGATCCCTGGCCCTTGATCTGGAGGGCGCGGGTGAAATCCATGGATGCAACGGTCGCCGCCAACCGCAAGCCGCCCACCTCACGGACCGAACGCGAACGGCTGACGATCTCACTGATGTATCCAGCGGCGTCGCTGCCGGACCTCCGGGCGGCCCTGAAGTTGCGTCCGGAAGATCCTCGGTTGCTGGCGGGGATCATCGCCCACGAGTGCGCCAGTGCCTTTGGTGCAACGTGGGACACGAAGGGTGATTCCGGCGGGATCACGGGATTGCTGCGACGGTTGCCGGAGGATCAGCAGGAACGCGTGCGGGGTGACCTGGGGCGGCTGGAACGATTGGGCGAAAATCCGGATCCGCGTCGGGCGGCGATGGCGTTGGAGAACCTCGCACTGCTTCGGATGCTGATGCGCGCCAGCGCCACGGACGTGGGACCTGAAGCAACCCGTGCCATGCGTTTGGACCCGCGGCGCTCGCAGAGCTTTGGGCTTCACGTCGTGGGTATCCTGTCCGCGGACCCTCCGGATCTTGGGCGCCTGGAATCGGTCCTGCGGGAGCGTGTGGCAACCTACCCGGAGGAGCGGTTCCTCCTCGCACTGGCGAAGGCCCAGATGTTGCGCGGGAACCTGTCGGGAGCCATCGAGACGGTGCTCGGTGCCCTGAAGACGTATCCGGATTCGGTGCCCCTGCGCATGGCGGAATTCGGGTTGCGGCTCAAGGCGGGTGCGTTTCCCAAGGGGACGGATCCGGGAGCGATCCTCGCCGGTGTCGCGTCAGGACTCGAACGGATGCCGGAAGGGGGAGAACGGGCGATCCTGCACCGCCAGTTCTTCGTCACCCTTGTGCTCGCCAATGCGCTGGAGGGCGAGTTGAAGGTGGCTCGGGAGCGACTGCGGCAGTTCCTGTCGCAGGTGCCCGACGATGACTACGCCCTCGCGGTGGACAAGCTCCTGAAGGAGTTGCCACCGGAGGAGTGAGCAGGCTCAGGGTTGGATGGGCTTCAACTCGAAGCGATGGCTGACCGGCTTTCGCAGGACTTCGAGCCTGGATTCCTGCTCGGCGATCTGGGCGTCCAACCGCGCGACTTCAGCCTGGCGCTGGGACTCGATGTCCGCCCCACGCGCCCAGCCCGGGAGGTTGTACAACTGGACGTTCCGCCAGCGGTTGAAGAACACGTCGTTCTTGGCGAAGACGGCCGCCAGGACCTCGCGCGCCTGCTGTGTGATCGGACCGCCGACGTTGGAGAGGTTCCATCCCTCGGAGAGTTCCTTCGATGAAGCCTTGCCGATGGATTTGCCGTCGATGTGGACCTCGTACTCGGCGGCGGACAAGCCCGTGACCTTGAGTTCGAGCCGGCTGAGTTCCGCCAGCACGGGTGCCAGCTTGAGGGCGGCCTCCGCACGGGGATCGATGGGCATCGGAAGGCAGGCATCCAGCCGATCGAAGGAAAGCACGCCGTCGGTCAGTTTCACGCCGGACACCGTGCAGGCCTCGGTCTTCGCGGTCTGGGTGGAGGCATCGATGTGGGCCGTCGACACGAGCGGGGAGGCTCCCATGCCCTTCAGCACCGCCCACGCCATCAGGGTCTGGCCGGAAGGCCCGGGATGGATGGCATCGCCTCCGCCAATGAAGGCCTTCGGGTTCTCCGCCCGCGCATCCAGCATGAGCTTCATGAAGGGCATGAACTGGTCGACGAAGCCCGCGCCGGTGGTTTCGGAGACGGCGCGCAAACCGTCGGAGAACTTCCGCAGGGACTGGTTCCGCTCGTCATTGTCCGGGTCCGGGCGCCGTTCCTCGATGGGTTGCGGCGTCAGGAACGTGACGCGTGCGCCGGCCTTGCCCAGCACCTTCGCGATTTCGGTCTGACTGCGCGCATAGGCTCGGAAGATGTCGGGCCGGAACTTCTGGTACGAGTGATCGTTCATCCCGAACTTCACCGTGACGAACGTCGGCTTCAACGGGAGCACATCGCGACCCAGCCCGCGGGCGACCGCATCGGTCACCTTCGCGGAAAGCTCTTCACCCTCGGCCTTGAAGAGTTGGCCCTCATCCGGGTGAGCGCGTTGCCGGAGCCAGGCGGTGTCGCCGCCCCAGCCGACATTCCGGAAGGTGATCTTCCAGTTCGGATGCCGGGTGAGGGCGTACGCCTCGATGTAGGTGGTGTAGAGGCGCTGTTCGGTGATGCTGTCACCGAGGAAGACAACGCGGTCGCCATCGCGGATCTGGAAGTCGGCGGCGAGCCGTGCTGCGGCCATTGTGACTGCGGCGAGGCACGCCAGGATTTTCGGAACTCTCATGGATCCACCGATGGAAGCGGGTGGGATCCGGCGGAGCAATCACCCAGATGGGCGGGCGCAGGCCACCCACCTGACGAATCCTCGGTGGCAAGCAGCGCTCGACTTTTCCTGGGACCCATCACCTCGAGGCCCCGATCCCCCCGAGGCCCCGATCCCCCCGAGGCCCCCCGCAAGGTCTGCTCGGGCCGGGAGGCGATTTGCAACCGGACGTCGCATATGCGACGTCCGGTTGCAAATCGGGGGTGGAAAAGGGTGGTTTTGGGCGTGTTTTGCAATCTCGCGTCGCATATGCGACGCCTGGTTGCAAATTGGGGGGCGGTTGCCTGGGGCCACGTGAACGCCATTCCGGTCGCGGATGGGGCGCATCTGGACACTGCCCCCGCATGTAACGGCGTGGCCGCGTCCTCGTCGCCGTTCCGAAGCCATTCCCAAGGCGATGAAGACATCGCCACCTCGGACTCTTTCCAAAGTGGGGCGGTGTCCAGATGGGCCCCCGCGAAGGGCGTGGTGGAAGGGGTGGGTTGACAGGATCCGCAAAATTCTCCAACTGTTCGGGGTTCCTCATACAGATCCCCGCTTCCGGGAATTCCATGTGAACCACCGAAGCGGACAACAACGACCACCATCATGCGCATCCAAGAACCATTGAGTCCGGTTTCGCGCCCGACCCGGGGCCATCCAGCTGCGGCGGCGTTCACATTGATCGAGTTGCTCGTCGTCATCGCCATCATCGCCATCCTCGCAGGGATGCTGTTGCCGGCATTGGGCAACGCAAAGGCCAAGGCACAGGGCATCCTGTGCATGAACAACCACAAGCAACTGACGCTCGCGTGGCGTCTGTATGCCGAGGACAACAACGAGAATCTCGTGGGTGCCGCCAACTGGACGCCGCCCGGTTCGACCCGTGAGGTTCCGAACTGGACTGCAGGTAGTTGGTTGTCGCTGAACAATCCTTCGGATCCCAGCAACTGGAACCACACCAACTACACGTTCCGCAGTCCGCTGTGGAAGTACTGCGGTGGGGCCATTGGGATCTGGAAGTGTCCGTCGGACCGCTCCACGGGGATCGATCCTTCACGTCGGAAGATTCCCCGCATCCGCTCGATGTCGATGAACAACTGGGTGGGTGGCCCCGGGTGGAACGAGTCGGGGCCGGGTTGGCAGGTTTACCGCAAGATGACCGACATGAACAGGCCGGGACCGTCCGAGACCTTTGTTCTTCTGGATGAGCGTGAGGACTCCATCAATGACGGGTACTTCGTGGTGGACATGGCGGGTTACCCGAGTTCACCGAACCTGCTGAAGATCGTGGACTATCCGGCGAGTTACCACGGCAGGGCGGGCGGGATGTCCTTCGCCGACGGACACTCGGAGATCCGCAAGTGGAAGGATCCGCGAACGATCCCGCGCTTGTCCAAGAATGACCTGCCTCTGAACGTGGCTTCCTCTGGGAACCAGGACGTCATCTGGATGCAACTCCGATCGACGCGCAGGGCGTCCGGTCCTGGTTCCGAGTGATCGTCATTCCTTCCGGATGGGCAGGACCAGGATCTTGTCGATCCGGTGGGTGTCCATGTCGAGAACCTCGAACTGGAAGCCTTGGGCAATGATGGATTCGCCCTCGGCAGGGATCCGGCCGAACTGCTTCACCAGGTAGCCGGCCAGAGTCTGGAACTCGGTATAGGCGCCGTCCCCGAACTTGAACCCGGGGACGGCGCGCTCGAAGGCTTCGGGATCGATCATGCCGTCCACGAGCCAGGTGCCGTCATCCCGTTTCCGGGCGGCGGGCTTGGCCCGTTCACCCTGGGTGGGGAATTCGCCCACGATGGCTTCCATCACGTCGTTGAGGGTCACGAGACCCACGATGTTGCCGTACTCGTCGCTGACCATGCCGATGTGCTTTCCGGCCTGTTTGAAGGTCTCGACCAGCTGGAGGACGGTCTGGGTTTCGGGAACGACGAGCGGGGAGACCATGAGGTCACGGAGGTTCACCGTGCCTCCGGCAGCGAGGTTGGCATAGATCGCCTTTACCGAGACGATGCCGACGGTCTGGTCGCGCGTCTGGTGGTAGACCGGAAAATGGGAATGGCTGCTGACCACGATCTTGTGCCAGATCAGGTCATGGGGATCCTCCTGATTGAGCCAGATGACCTTGGGGCGCGGTGTCATGATCTCGCGCACCGGTAGTTGGTCGAGTTCAAGGGCACTGTGGACGATGTGGCTCTCGACCTTGTTGAACGCTCCGGCGCGCACGCCGTCCTGCATGAGCACGCGCACTTCCTCCTCGGAGACGGCCGTTTCCTTCTCGGGCTTGAATCCCAGCAAGCGGAAGAGTCCGTCCGTGGACGTGCTCAGGAAGGTGACGAGCGGATGTGCCGCGCTGGAAAGCCACGTCATGGGAATCGCGACCTTCATGGCGATTCCCTCCGGGTTGCTCAGGCCAATCCGCTTCGGAACCAGTTCGCCCAGGACCAGCGAGAAGTACGTGATCACGGCGACCACCAGCGCGAAGGCGATCTTGTCCGCGTAGGGCGCGAGGAATTCGATCTGCTTCAGCGGAACGGCGAGCTTCGCCGAAAGGGTGGCACCGCCGAAGGCACCGGCGAAGATGCCGACGAGCGTGATCCCAACCTGAACGGTCGAGAGGAAGCGATTGGGGGATTCGGCCAATTCCAGTGCGGCCCGCGCACTCCGGCTGCCCTGTTCGGCAAGTCGCCGCAGTCGAGCCTTGCGCGCCGAGACCACCGCAATCTCGGCCATGGCAAAAACGCCATTCGCCAGCAACAGGACGAACAGCAGGGTGATCTCCAGTCCCACAGAACCCATAACCAGTATCTATGCGGACGGACGTGGGATCGGTCCAGACCCGGACCTTGAAAACTTTCAGGGCCTGGGGAATGGCCTTCAAGCGGCGACGTGGACGTCGCCTCCCCGTCCGTCAGCGGGGTGGCGATGTCCTCATCGCCTTGGGAAGGGGCCTTGAGGACGGCGACGGGGACGTCGCCTCCCCGTCTGTGAGCGGAGTGGCGATGTCCTCATCGCCTTGGGAAGGGGCCTTTGAGGACGGCGACGGGGACGTCGCCTCCCCGTTCATGGTGAGTCTCAGGGAGTCCGCGCCCGGAGGAACAACCCCGGCGCTGCGGCAGGCAGCGAAACCACGGCCTTGCCGGCGTTGTCCGGAGTCGCCGTTCCTGCGGGCGTCCAGCGGATGAGATCTTCGGAAGTTTCGAGGGGGTAGGCCCGGTTCGGAGTGCCGGTCAATTCGCAGGTGAGGGTGCCTCCCGTCCAGGCCGGCCGCGACAGCGTGGCGGCGATCGCGGGCATGGGGATCGTATAGGGCTGGACGCCGAAGCGCAGCGGGATCTCGTCGCTGGCGTGGGTCACGACCTCGGTGCCGTTGGTGCGTCTGTTGGTGACGCGCACCACGACCTCGTAGTAGCCGCTGGCGTTGAACCCCCAATTGAAGTGTTCGTGGCCGCCCAGCAGGGGACGTACGACGTCATTCGTTGAGATTCCGTCCCTTGAGTTCATGCCCATCACGAGGTTCGAGAAGGTGTCGAACTGCCAGAGGAAGAAGTCGCCGGGGCCGTCAACCCGGACCAGTTCGATGGCAAACCTAGAACTGAAGGTTCCTTGTGGCAATTCCTCGGCCGAGATTCCGAGGTAGAGGAGGGCTGGATCCTGGCTCTGCGGCAGGATCCATAGCGGTGCTCCGACTTCTCCGAAGACCTCGAAACCTGGTGGGATCTCATTTCGCGCTGCGGTGGGGGCCACCAGGATCGCTTCCTCCGCCGAGTAGCTCGTACCCGTATCCGTATCCAGCACCACGAGCCCAAGCCGATTGGATTCTCCGGGGCGATCGACGATCCGGATATCAACGTGCGAGTTGACGAGCGGGGTGGGGTCTGCGGCCCAGAGGGCAGGGCAGGAGGCAACCACCACGAAGGCGGACAGCAGGGATCGGAAACGGGCGTGCATGGGAAAATGGAAAGGACGGTCACCGATGCGGAAGGCGCTCGGGACCGTCCGTGGGTCAGGCGGAAAATTCTGGTTCTCGTTTATCGGATCCGGTTGCGGCCGAGGGCGAGCAAGCCGATGCCACCCAGGATCATCAAAGCCCAGGTCGAAGGTTCTGGAACAACCTCGAAGCGATAGGTCGCGGGGGCGGAGGTGACGACACCGTCGGCGGCGTGCGTTCCCGAGGCCACGAAGTCGACCTCATAGACACCGGGCGCGGTGAACCCGAGATTGAAGTGACCGTGACTTCCAGGGATCAGGCTCAGCATGTCCGAACTGTTCAGTCCATCCGTCGAATTCACCCGCAGCGTGGGCGCCCCGAAGGATCCCACCGACCAGATCGAGAATTCACCCGGTCCATTCACACCGGTGACGGACAGGGAGATGTTGCTCAACCAATCCGTTGCCGTGAGTTCCTCGGTCCCGAATCCGATGAAGGGAAGCCCAGCGACTTCTTCGTCCGGCACGATCCAGACCGCGTTGCCAGCCGCCCCAAGGAAACCCGCGAAGGCTCCGCCGGGCGACAATTGCCGAGCGCTGTCCCCGATGAGGAAGATGGCCTCGTCCGGGGCGTACTCGGTGTCGACGGGATGCTCCTTGTGGATGTGCAGGTCGAAGCCACCGGCCTTGTAGCCGATGCCGATGTCGACGTGGTCCTCACTGATGTACGTCTGTCCGCGGGCTGAAAGGGCCGCGGCAGCAAACAGGGCGATGGTCAGTTTCGAGTTCATGATGGTCGTTACAGTCATTCTGAGGGTCCGAGGTATGGGAAAGTATCGGTGGCTGGCGGCAACGATCAGTTGGGTGGGCGTGCGATGTTCTCACCCCGATCCACGCGGGCCTTCAACGTGGCACCCTTGATCGAAACGACATGTCCGCACAGGAAGAGGTAGTTGGCGGATCCGCCGGTGCGGTCGGCAGTGGCATTTCCCGTGCGGTGCCGGTCCGGCTGGATGTCCGTCAACACCGTCGCCCATCCCTTGAACCAGTTCCGGGAATGGGTGTGGTCGTTGTAGATCGAGGCGTCCTTGGCGTCGGCGATCTCGAACACCGTGATGGTCTCGGTGGGGTTCGGTAGTTGGTCGATCTTGCGGAACGATTCCAGCACCCGCCCGAAACCGTCACGCTGGTCCACGGCGAGGTACTCGTTGGGAATGTAACTGGAAGCATCGTTGGTCCGGCGGATGCGCCCCTTGGGGTCGGACGGACAAATGCGGATGCTGGAGACGTTCCCGACGTAGGGAGCGAGGGTGTAGATCCAGGATTGGTTGGTGGAACCGGTGTGCGACGTTTCGGGGAAATAACCTCGGTAATCCTCGCTGTACATCTGGAGGGCGATGCCGACCTGACGGAGATTGGAGGTGCAGGCGGTCTGCCGGGCGCGGCTCTTGGCGGAAGCAAGGGCAGGGAGGAGAAGACCGGCGAGGATGGCGATGATGGCGATGACGACGAGCAACTCGATCAGGGTGAAGGCGCGGCGGTATGGCCCCTTGGATCCAAGGCGGGGCTGGACGGTCGCGGACGTGATGGACAACGATGGATTCACCGGTGAGGGATGACGTGATGCAAACGCGTTGCAAATAAGCGCCCATTCCTCGCCCGCCGCAAGTACGTATTCTTTTCTTCAAAGGATTTTCCACCACCGCCGTTGTCCTCACGGAAGCAACTCCAACAAAAATGACTCCGCCGGAATCCGTGACCCGCGCCGAATGGGTCCGCGAAGCCCTCGAATGCCACGAGGCGTCCCTGCTTCGCTATGCGCTCTCGATTGCGGGCGATCCCGACGTCGCCCGCGATGCGGTGCAGGATACCTTCCTGCGGTTGTGCGAGCAGGAACCCGGGGAACTCCAGGGCCGGCTTGCCCCCTGGCTGTTCACCGTGTGTCGGAACCGGTTGTTGGATGTGCTCCGGAAGGAACGACGCATGAGCCCCCTGACGGACGTAGACCTTGAAACCCGGCCTTCGGAGATACCGAGTCCGGCGGCTGCGGCCGAATCCGCCGACTCCGCGAGCAACGTGCTGGCGCTGATGCAGCGACTGCCCGCCAACCAGCGCGAGGTGGTCCGGCTGAAATTCCAGGGGCAGATGAGTTACGAGGAGATCTCTGCGGTGACCTCCCTGAGCGTCGGGAACGTGGGGTTCCTGCTGCATACCGCCCTCAAGACCCTGCGGCGGCAGATGCTCGCCCTCGAACGTCCGGAAGAACGCGAACTTGGATCCCGAATCGCATGAACCCGGAGGAACCCATGAACCTGAATCCAGATTCTCCCGAATTGACGGCTTTCGCACTGGGCGAACTTCCTGCCGATGAAATGCGTCAGGTCGCGGCCTTGGTCGCTGCCGACCCCGCGCTCGCCGCTGAGGTCGATGCGATCCGGGCCTGCGCCACCCAGTTGCAGGACGAGATGACGACGGAACCGGTGACAACGCTGCTCCCGGAGCAACGGGCGATCATCGAAGCGGCGGCCAGCGCCGAGGAGCCGGAGGTTCCCGTGCCGGCACGCCGTCCGGAGACCGGCGGTTGGTGGCGATGGTTGCTGGAGCCGGCGTGGGGACTGGGATTGGCCGGTGCGGCTGCCCTGACGGTGACCTTCCTCATCTGGCCCCGGACCCTGCCTCCGTCGACGCAGACGCCAGAGCTATCGGATGGGCCACGCTACGGGCCGTTGCCCGAGGCGCTCGCGCCGGCTGCGACGCCCGCGGATGCGCCCCGCCATCGCGGCGGGCGGCGTGGCGAGTCAGACGCGGTTCCGGCGCTTGCCGTTGCCCCTTCGGCTCCGCCGCCGCCCGCGTCGGTTGCTGCGCCACTTTCCAACCCCGCCCTGCCTCCAGCACCGGTTGCGCCGGTCGACTCGCCGCGCTCGAAGGCGTCAGGCGGCGCCCGCAAGCCTCAGGGGGCGGTGGTGGCATCGGATCGCGAGGCAACCCCGGGCATGGCCGGGGTGCCAGTGGTACAGGCGGACCGGGCGAATGCCGCACCGGCAGCCGGAGCTTCACCGGAGCGCCCGACAGTGCAGACCATGGAACCCACGCTCATGAAGCGGTACGGCCTGATCCCGCGACCGGGACCCGGGGCCGAGGAGGCGCAGACACGAGGGGAATTGGGTGGATTGCGGACCGCCGACGCGTTTGCAGGCGAGCGTTATTCCGGTGTTGCGGAGGCTGGGTTCCGTCCGGTCACCGAGGCGCGACTTTCGACGTTCAGCATCGATGTGGACACGGCCAGTTACGCCAACGTGCGGCGCTTCCTGCGCGAGGGTCGGATGCCTCCTGCGGATGCGGTGCGGGTGGAGGAGATGATCAACTATTTCCGTTACGAGTCGTCGGAGGTGAAAGGACCGCATCCGATCGCGACCCGTGTCGAGGTGTCGGAGTGTCCGTGGGCACCCGGGCATCGGTTGGCACGGGTGTCCATGAAAGCACGGGAAGTGAACCGACGTGAGCGGCCAGCGGCAAACCTGGTGTTCCTCGTCGATGTCAGTGGGTCGATGGACACGGAGAACAAGCTGGGGCTCGTGCAGCAATCCCTGCGGCTGCTGACGGGCCAACTGACGGCCCGTGACCATGTGTCCATCGTGACCTATGCCGGGGAATCGGCCGTGGCCCTGATGCCTGCCAACGGTGGCGAGCCCGGCCCGATCCTGGATGCCATCCAACGGCTGCGCGCGGGCGGGTCAACGCATGGTTCGGCAGGGATCCGGACCGCTTACGCCCTGGCTCGAACGAACCGGGTCGCGGACGGCGTGAACCGAGTGATCCTCTGCACCGACGGCGATTTCAATGTGGGCGAGACGAGCCGGGAACAGTTGCTGGGATTGATCGCCGAGGAGGCGAAGTCGGGGGTGTTCCTGACCGTGCTGGGCTTCGGCATGGGCAACTACAACGACGCGACGATGGAGTTGCTCGCCGATCGCGGCAACGGGACCTACGCGTATATCGACTCGTTCCGGGAGGCGCGGAAGGTCTTGTTCGAGGAGTTGGAGTCCTCGCTGGTGACGGTGGCCAAGGACGTGAAGTTTCAGATCGAGTTCAATCCCGCCCAGGTTCAGTCGTGGCGGTTGATCGGGTACGAGAATCGCGCGCTGGAGAACCGGGATTTCAACGATGACACCAAGGACGCCGGAGACATCGGTGCCGGCCATGCGGTGACGGCGTTGTACGAGATCGTCCCGGTGGCTGGAGGTGAGCCGGGTGTCGATCCGCTGCGGTACGCGAAGCAGGAACCGCCGGCGCAGCCAGCGCGGGTGCGACCGGAGGAAATGCTCTTCGTGAAGGTGCGCTACAAGCTGCCGGACGCGACGGAGAGCCGGTTGCTGGAAATGGCCGTCCCTGGCGAGATCCTGCCCTGGGATCGGGTGGGTGCAGACTTCCGTTTCACCGCGGCTGTGGCCGGGTTCGGCATGCTGCTGCGGGGATCACCCCACAAGGGAACGCTGGATTGGGACACCGTGCTGAACATGGCCGAGCGCGGACTGGGAGCGGATCCCGAAGGCTACCGTGCCGAGTTCATCGACCTGGTCCGCCGGGCACGCCAGTTGCGCGGGCGTCCGTGAAGCGGGCGGGCTCGCAGCTTGGTAGGGAAGGTCAGCGACGGCAGCCAGCCACCCAGAACCGCCGCATCGCCACTCGGCGTGCCAGCTGGCGCCCGTTCGGTGGACCGACGGGTTCGACGCTCCTTATAAGTACCCGGAGAGGCTCTCGATGCTCAAGACTGGCAATGAGACATGTCATACGTCTGTTTTCGACAGGATGGCAGGATGGACAGGATGGTTTTGGGCTTCCTCGCGGCACGCGATCATCCTGTCATCCTGTTATCCTGTCTGAATTGAGTCGCCATGTTCCTGTCCTGGATTCCGGTTTCTGGGTTGTCGAACGTGAAAGCTGACCAATGAGAGGGAGTACGCTCATGACGTTCGATTCTTCAACTCGCCTGACCGTCCTCCCTCTCATTCGGTCCAGGGCCCGGCATAGGTCTCCACCGGGTAGAAGACACCGGGCCGAGGGTGTGCGAAAGAGAGATACTTCTTCGTCAGCTTGCGGGCTAGTTCACCTATCTGAACCTGACTGGCAAACGAATGGTAATGAATGGTCACGTGCCGTTCATCGGACTGCAAAGACTCAGGCAGAGCACGCAACCGAGCACTGGTGCCGAGGTCCAACGCCAACAGGCAATATGCTACTACGTGCTGATTGTCATGAAAGAGACCGGTATAAAGCAGCGATTCGCTTTCCCTGATCCTCTCCGCCACAGCCTCGCAGAGTGCTCTGCTCTCAGGGTGGCCTTTCCATGACGGAAAGTCGCGAATCTGCGCCGGCCTTGACCACACAGCCACTGCTCGCTCGAAAAGCTCCTGCACTGGCTCAGGGGTAGCCATCTTTTGGTGCCGAACGCCAAGGTCAGCTACGGGTGCCAGTCGCCGGGCGCGCCCGCATCGCCACTCGGCGTGCCAGCTGGCGCCTGATCGCTGGACCGTCTGCTTGGCCCCGGACCTCTCATCCTAGATTCTCCTCCTGAACCTCTCCCGAATCCCAGACGACGTCACAAGGCTTGCAGTCGAAGAGAATCCGGTAGCGGTAGGTGTCAGGGTGCCGAGGCTCGGCTCGGAACACCATGCGGCATCCACATTGAGGGCAACGCCGGCGGTAGTAGAAAGCGACCAGGAGCGCAACCAAACCAGCGACGGGAAACCAGAGCGGTACCAGTGAATCCGCTCGCACAGCCCAAACCTCGCATACTCCCGAAAGCACACCGAATCCGACAGCGAACATGGCAGTTCGAGATCGACGAGGTTTTGGCAGTCTCCGCTCAGTGCTCATACGGTGCGCGATGGCCAACGACCAAGCTCAGCGGCCGTCGGTTGAGAACTTGACTCGCAAAGTTGACGTTCAATCTATCCATAACCGTCAACCGCAAAGCTTGTAGGCGGTTCGCTGCAGCGCCTTGATGTGTTAGCCCTTGTGTCATCGTGGATATCCAATCTCGATGAAAAGCTCATGCGCGATGTCTTTGAGGCTGATGTCTGGATTGAGAGATGATATTAAACCTTTTGTAATCGGTGCGTGCCGAAATACCTGCGCCACGTCCTCCGCAGACACCGCTCTCTCATAGTAGTCCTCTGCAAACACGGCGTAGTCGGATGGATTACCGCACAGGTGGCGAAGCAATTCATCCTCTCCGGCATCCAAGGCAGAGAAAGTGGTGAGATCGTTCGCTCGGTTCCAATGCTGTTTGGATGGCAGATAGAAGTAGGCGAAGCCGGTAGAATCCCATCTGAATGCTGGCTCTCGGGCAAAGTCGACCAGAGCTGGCGGCATCACTGCCTGAAGTGCTGCGGAAATCTTATCGCCCGCCTTCGACCATGCTTCCGATTCGTGAGCCAGTCCCTTGAGAGCGGCCCAACCGTCGGAGTGAAAGACAAGCCACCACTCATCGCCACAACCATCTCTCATGCTCGCCATCTGCTCCGATGGGGACCAAACAGAGTTGAACGAGTAATAGCGATACTCCCACTCTGGCGACAAGATGAGGTCCAGTGCCGCCAAAGCCTTGGTACGGCGCAGAAGCTCAGGAATGGCAGGAAGTAGTGTCATCTTTTTTGGGCTAACACAGCGCTCTGGTGCGCCGGGTCCAAAGCGTGAGGATGGAACGAGAGCGCCATCCCGGCGTTCCCAGAAGCGTCTGGTTAGGGGTTGCGGTCATTTCTTCTCGATGCGCTTCATGTCAATGAGTTCAAAGGCACCCATCTTGTCGAAAGCTGGCGAGTAAGTCTCCCAAAGTTCTTTGGTGGTGCCTGCGATTGAGATGACGGCAATATCAAGGTCGTCAGTGCCCCAGAAAAGCGAATAGAGAATGTGGTCCTTTCCTTCTTCGGTTTCGAGGCAGACGCGGGTGAAAAGACCTTGGTCGTTCTCTTCGCAGGTCTTGATAACCTTGGTTGCTTCCTTCTTCTTGGCAGCAACAAAGTCGAGGACAAATTGCCTGGCGGTCTTGCCTGTCCCATTCTTGACGCCGGTGAAGGTCTGGATGCGAACGCCCGTCGTATAGGGTTTGTTGCCGGTGGTATCCTCGCGGGATAGTGTCCACATATACACTGGTCCACGATGGCCCTCTGCGTAGAACCAATCCTTTGGTCGTTGGATCTTGCCGCCAGTGGGTTCAAGCACCTGTTGCACGAATTGGGTTGGTGTTGTCTCGAATGTAAACTCCTGCGCCGCGGTCGTCGGGATGGCAACGCCTTTCAGGGTGGCGGGCGCGAAGCGCCAGCCTTCCATTGCTTTCGTGGCAATGCCGTTGAGGCGCTCGTCGGCGCTCTTGAGTACGAGTGCCTCGGTAGCGCGGCCCTCCGCTGTGACGACAAAGGCGACGAGGACGTATCCGCCCAACGGCTCTCCGGTTGGTGTGCGGGCGATGCGCGGGAGGCGTCCGGCCGTCGGCTTGGGTTGGACGTAGTCCACGGGGTCACGGATATCAACGATGGTAAACTTGGGGGCCAAAGCGGCCTTCATGAGCGGGTCTATTGCCGAACTCTCGTCGTTGACGTGATTGTAGACGGTGGGCTTCTCGGCTGCGCTACAGATGCAAGCGCCTGCAAAGAGGGCAAGAAGTATGGGTTTCATTTTCACAGTGCGCGGGCGAAGCCTAACGCCGCTGCCCAGTGACGCGCCGCCGAACGTGCCCAGACTGGAGCCGAGGCGCAATCGGCGCGTTCACTGGAGTAGCCTAATTGGGCCGTTGCCCGGCATTTCACGTACTCGCTGATCGATCGGCTCGTTATCCTCAGCCATTCGGAAATGATCCTCGACTCTCGCCCTCAAGTCTCTCCGCAAGTGAAGCGGAATGTCCACAAACGGGTCGAGTCCCTCGACTTGAATCACGGCATTCGTGAATGAATCCACGTCGGTCGGTGGGAACTCTCGCAGGCGAGCCCGCTCATCGGACGGCAAACAGAATCCCAACGCCGTGCACAGATCGTGGAGAAGCGCCTCAACTTGAGCCGGTGACAGTTGGAAACTCATGGTTTGTGAAGCGGCCCAACGCCAAGGTCAGCGACGTGAACCAGCTACCTGAAGCGCCAACATCGCCACTCGGCGTGCCGGCTGGCGCCCGTTCGCTGCACCGGCATGGTTCGCCTCGGTCGGTTCGTGTGTGGTCATGCGTTATCGAATCTGTGCCAGCTTGTCCAACTCCTCAGCGCTCAGCGCCCGATCAAAGGCCGCCACACCACCAATCCAGCCGGTGAAGCCGACGCTGCGGCTACTGTGGATGACGCGGCCGATGGTGAACGGGCCGCCGCTTTGCGCGTCCTTTGGCGTGTAGAGGTCGTGCGGATACCACCAGGGGTTCAGGCGCAGCGCCACGAGATCACGGGCGACCTCTTTGCCGTCACGCAGGGTCACCTCGATCTTGGTGAAGCGATGCTCGCGCATCTCGATGCGTTCGTCGGTGGACTCGCGCAGCACTTTGACGCTCAGCGGCTCGGCTTCGGGTGGGTTGTAGTATTGATCCTTCGGGAAGGTCTCGTCCTCGCCGTCTTGCTTGCCCGGCAGCTTCGCGAAGTGGCCCTGCATGTAGGCGTTGTAGGCGGAGGAGATGAGCCTGTCGTTCTTCGGATGGTCGAGCCAGCGGTCGCCGGAGACGCCGTTCAGCCAGCCGGTGAGTTCGTCTTTCTCGTGGTCAAAGGTCATCGCGAAGCACTGCCACGACTTGTCGAGCACGTCGGCAGGCGAATCGGCGGGGACCTCGGGCGATTGTGCGGCGGAGTTGCTTTTGTGCAGGGCGTATTTGTTGAGGAAGGAACTCGCGCCGTTCTCCGACACATGGCCGCAAGCCGCTCCCATCTTGTTCAGCCCGGCAAAGAGCGCGTATTGACGCTGCCCGCGCTCGATCTTGGCGATGCTCGCGGTCTCCTGCTGCTTCAAATCAGTGCCTTCATGCCAGATGCCGGCCAGCGCGTGATTCCCGCTCTCGCGAATGGCCCACACGACCACCGTGACCGAGTTGCCCGCGCCTTTGATGTCGAGCGGTGTATCGTGCAGCCGCGAGCGAGGCACGTGGAGAAATGGGCGGAAGTCCGGGTCGGTTTCTTTGACAATGCGAATGGCGTTCCCGAAAGGGCCGCGACCCAGCGATGGAAAGTCCGCATACGTCGCCTCGCGTCCGGCGCCCCAGTAGTCGCGGATGTAGTTCGCGGCATCGAGCGGGTAGTCGGTCTTCGCTCCGGCGGGCACATGAGCCGTGAATCGTTTCGCTCCATCCGGCTCGCGCTTCACGAAGTCCCAAAACGCGACAAGGCCCGGTGTTTTCGTGACGATCGCGGCAGGCTCGGCGGCTGAGAGCGGCGTCAGGAAGAATGCAGACAGGAAAACGGGGCGGAAAAAGTTCCGGACCCAATGTTTCTGACGCGAGTCTTCTTCGGGTGTGATCGTGCAGTTCATTTGTTCAAGAGGGACCGGCTCTGCACGACGGCGTGGAGGAGCGTGCGGAGGCCACAATCTTTAGCCCGCGCATCGCGGATGATCTGTTCGATCACCTCGCGGTCGGCGAACTTCACGTCGGCTCCGGTGGCGTCGATGAGGAGTCTGGTGGCGGTGTTTATCGAGCTGCTGGCGGATGGTCGTCGCGCCGCGGATGTCAGGCTCCAACGCCGGGATGTCGGGGGAGGCGGCGACGGCGGTTTGCCGACGAACTTTTCGAGCACCCATTTGCCGCGCAGGATGGGCGAGGTGGTCGTGCCGTTGGCGGTCACTTTCCAAATGGCAGCGTGTGCCATCACGCCGCCGCGTCGCGTTCCGGCTGGCGCCCGTTCCCTGGACCGTCCCTGGCGTGGAACTCACAATCTCATTCTGGCTGAATCTGAATATCTCCAAGGCTGTGTCTCAAGCCCTTCGCGTTCGAAGCACCAAAAGCAAAACCGTTTGTAGAGACGCTCTGATAACCTGTCGCGGTGATATGATATGTCGCTGGCGGGGGGACACGCACTCCAACCGCACTCTGCAACTCCCGCTTGCCTCGGAAGCTAAAGTAACCCTCTGGATCGGTCTTCGAAGTGGTCGGGCGTGAATCAATGGATGTCCGCGTGACCTCCGCCAGTCCAACAGGTCGCAATGAACGTGAATCAACAACGCGGCCATCCGCAGGCGGAACGACCCAACCTATCTGGCAGCCGGTCAGGAACACAGCGAGTAAGGGTAGTGCAAGTCTGTGCATGGCGTAGCCGTCCAACGACGCAAGCTCAGCGACCCGGCCCACGGGACGCTCCAATTGCAAACCTCGACGCCATGCCGGGTTCGCTGCAGCGCAAGGTTGTCATTGTGGTTTCCTCACTCCAATCGCCCAACTCTTCTGGCTGAAAAGATTCAGGTCAACGAAATCAATGTCCAAATCCTTGATGGCGTCTGCCAGCAGAACCTCGATGCACCCCAGCGAGAAAACCTTGTCCAGACGCGTGGACATCTTCCCAGAAAACTCCTGCAACTTCTTCTGACTCGAAAATGCCGGTAGCCGCTTCTTGCCATCAACATCCAAGACCCAAAGCTCGAACCGGTCTCCACCCAACTCCTTCGACTCTTCCTCTATCAACGCCATCAACTCCTCCTGAGTAAAAGTGGCAGCGTCGAGAAATCGCATGGGTCTCTTGGGAATAAACAATCGGCGCGTTTTGAGATAGTCGTTCAATAGCCCAAGGTCTTCCTTGTAAGCGACGCGCTCCAAGTCGTCCTTCCCGGTCAGCTTCTCAAGAATCGTGGCAATCATGGTGGGGTGGCGCGAGTGACACCTGACGTTCCAGATCAGTGACCCGGCGCCACTGATCCTCGATTGTTAACCGGAGCGTCATCGCCAGTTTCACTGCATCTGGTTTGTTAGGCGGCGGTGTGCCAATCCAATGCCGAGGAGAGTTGCGTGTCATCGTTTCCCAGCTCCGACGGGCGTGCCGACGAGGTGCAAAACCGAAGTCAGAGGAATCAGGACCTCGCTCTTGTTCTGCTCCACCACGAGGAATGTATCGTCGCACTCGATCAGCTTGCCCTTGACCGGC
The DNA here is from genome assembly GCA_027489875.1 of Verrucomicrobiales bacterium. Taxonomy (GTDB): domain Bacteria; phylum Verrucomicrobiota; class Verrucomicrobiia; order Limisphaerales; family UBA9464; genus UBA6176. The sequence continues at coordinate 1,967 of JAIXZE010000350.1, read as the reverse complement.
GCCACAATGCTCGAACGCAGTGTGACCGTCACGTCTTTGCCGATTAAGCGCTCTATCGTTTTGTTCATAGGATCGGTGATGGTCGCCGCCGTGGAAGGTCAGCGACGGGAGCCAGGCACCGGCGGCGTCCGCAGCGCCACTCGGCGTGCCGGTTGGCGCCCGTTCGCTGGACCGTCTGGTTCGGGTCTCTGACCGCAGAGCCACTGGGAGAGGAGCGGTACGCTGCCGCCCCGTCGCTTCGCATCCGGGGATGGCGAGGGCCCTGAACTGGTCATGGTGGGAATCCTACTGGTGGGCGTCTTGTCGGCAACGCCCAAGAAGGAAGTCCCGGGGCGTACATCTCGCCCCGCCTCATCCGTGATATCCGTGCCATCCGTGGTTGGAGGACTCGGGTGGAACATCTCCGGAATTCGCGGGGACCAATGATGTCGGCGGTTTCAGTCATGGTCCCGAACGATCAGCTCAGGGACGCCGAGCCGCAGGCGCATGAATGGAGCGACGGCGCAACCCCGGCGTTCCCTGGAGCGTCTGGTTGGGCCTCATCGGACGAAGCCCTCAGGCGCCCATAGGTATGCTGATGGGCCCTCAAATATCGGTTGCGTCTTCTCGGCGCGGCGAACAATGGAGAGCATATGCCCGTGGATTGCTTTGAAGCCTGCCTGCGCGTCTCGCTCCCACTGGAAAACATCGCGACGCTGAACTGAGCCCAACCTCAACGAGATCGTCGCGCCTGTCTCATCAGGAACTCCCGTCCGGTTGGTGACTGTCACTGTGAGGAAGTCATGTCGGTCAAGCAACGTTCCGAGCGCCCCGATCTCGTTGGTGGTCAGCTGAATCTTGTAGCGACGCTCTTGTAGCCCGCTCTCCCCATTCCTTGGCCGTCGCTCAATACGGGCGTACGCTACTCCGTTGGTAAGGATGAACAGCTCCTGCCCGCCCCATAGCCCGTGACAATCGTAGAGAGCCAGCGCGAACGCGGAGGCTCCGACTCGCGTCGGAGGGTCTCCGCCGACGGCCACGCAAGTGCCGAGCAATGCCAGCGCGAATAGGAGGCGGCGGATAGCTTGCATGGTTCGAGATGAAGCCCAACGATTCAGCTCACCGACCGCCGCCGGGGACGGGTGCAGGCAGCGAATCCAGCACCTGATAAACCCGGTGCGTCGAAGCCGAAGAGCGGAGTGGCGGTTCGGTGGAGCGCAAGGTTCGACAATTCATAGCTCTACGGCCAATCATGGCTGCTCCAGATCGGCGAGTAAATCTGCCAGTGATACCTCAGACTCTGGTCAAGCGCACTCAGTCTCTCATCGGGCAGCGCCTTCAGCGTCTCGGACGCGTTCCGAATCGTCGGCTGAACCACGGAATAAGGAGCATCAAAGCTGATCGCCCGGAAGTTCGTAATTCCATTCTGCTGCAGCGTCCACAAGGCGACGTGCACTGCATTGCGATCTCGTGCGGCCAATGTCCGGATGATTGCGTGCTCCTTGCCGACCGCTGACCTCCCCGAACCGGGCTGAGATGAACAGCCGACGCTCAGAACGAGTAGCGCACCAAGGACCGTGACAATGATACGCATATTATGTCGAACGTGAAGGCCAGCGACGGGAGCCAATCACCTGAAGCGCCGACATCGCCACTCGGCGTGCCGGCTGGCTCCCGTTCGCTGGACCGCCATGGCTAGACCACATTGTCGTCATGAGTGTCCGTCGTAAACTGACATAAACCAAAGCCCACCGAACACGTTCAGAACAAACCATCCCGTCGCTGCGATAGAAGCGCCGCGGCGAGTAGCGGCGGCGGCGAGAGCAGCAATCGTCAAAGGAGCGAATACCGCCGGATGCATACTGATGCTCCATTCAAACACATCTGAAACAACAGCCAGCCAGAACCAAGTCGCTCCGACGGCATCGCCGAACGACCCTCGAAACAAAATGAGCAAAGATGCCCCGACCACCCCGGCCAAGCTGACG
>JAIXZE010000329.1 GCA_027489875.1 Verrucomicrobiales bacterium | reverse complement strand
TGCCGTCGGGGTTCGACCTCCTCGCCCATGAGGCGGGAGAACATGGCCTCGGCCTCGACGGCATCGGTCAGGTCGATGCGCAGGAGCTTCCGGTTGGCCGGGTTCATGGTGGTCTCGAAAAGTTCCTTGGGGTTCATCTCGCCCAGACCCTTGAACCGCTTGATCTCGATGCCGCGCTTACCCACCTCGGTGACCGAGGCCAGGATTTCGGAGATCGAGAACAGGGGCTTCACCTGCTGGCGTTCACCCTCGCCTTCGATCAGCTCGAACAGCGGCTTGTCCTGCGCCGAGTAGTGCTCGATCGCGAGTCCCTTCTTGGCCAGGCGCGACAGCAACTCGTGGATCGCATGGCTTTCGAACAACGCCTCGTGGCGTGCCCGACGGCTGGGTCCGTCCTTCTTGGACACCACGCGCTCGGGGGCCTCGGTTCCCGCCGCCGCCGCGACGGCCGCACTGCGCTCTTCCAGATCCGGATTCGCCTGGAAGAAGGCCGCGTTCTGCTCGTCCGTCAGGAAGAAGTGGACCGTCTCCTGATTGCCTTCGCGCACCACCACGATGTGCCGCGGCAACTCGCCAGTCTTGTGGTCCCGCGCCTCGATATAGGCTTCGAAATCCCCACCCTTGCGCCGGATGCCCACCGCCAGCTTTTCCAGCGATTGGAGCAACTCGAGGATCTCCGCCAACTGCTTTGCCGGGAATTCCTTCGCGTCCGACAGGTTCCGCAGACGGACGTCTTCGGTACCGAGTTGGATCAGGATCCGGTTCAGCGCGGCGTCGTCGTCGACGTACTCAATGCGCTTGCGGCGGCTGATCTGATAGAGCGGCGGCTGGGCGATGTAGACGTAGCCCTGCCGGATCAACTGCGGCATCTGCCGATAGAAGAAGGTCAGCAACAACGTCCGGATGTGCGAGCCGTCCACATCGGCGTCCGTCATCACGATGATCTTGTGGTAGCGGAGCTTCTCGAGGTTGAAAGCCCCCTCGCCCTCGCCGTCACCGATGCCGGTGCCGACGGCGGTGATCATCGTCCGGATTTCGGTGTTCTGGAGCACCTTGTCGAGGCGCGCCTTCTCCACGTTGATCAGCTTGCCGCGGATCGGAAGGATCGCCTGGAACTTGCGGTCCCGGCCCTGCTTGGCCGAGCCACCTGCCGAGTCACCCTCGACGATGTACAACTCGGTGTTGGCCGGATCGCGATCCGAGCAATCAGCGAGCTTTCCGGGCAACCCGCCGCCCGTCAGCGCCGTCTTCCGGACGGCTTCGCGCGCCTTGCGGGCTGCTTCCCGTGCCCGGGCGGCGTTGAGCGCCTTGTCGACGATCCGCTTCGCAATCGGCGGGTTGTCGTCGAAGTAGTTCATCAACCCCTCGTACACCGCCGAACCCAGGATCGAATCCACCTCGGGCGAGATCAGCTTCACCTTCGTCTGCGATTCGAACTTCGGGTCCGAATGCTTCACCGAGATGACCGCGGTCACGCCTTCGCGGACGTCGTCACCGGTGATCTGCGGATCCTTGTCCTTCAGCAGGTTGTTGGACTTCGAGTACTGGTTGATCGCGCGGGTCAGGGCGCTCCGGAAGCCCGACAGATGCGTCCCACCGTCCGGGTTGTGGATGGTGTTCGTGTAGCAGAGGACCTGGTCGGTGAAGCTGTCGTTGTACTGCATCACCGCCTCGACGTGGATTTCCACCGGCTTGTCCGCCGTCGTGGTCTCGACCACCCGCTGGATGGAGAACGGCTTCGGATGCAGGACGTTCTTGGCCTTGTTCAACTGCCGGACGAACTCCTCGATGCCGTCCTTGAAGAAGAAGATCTCCTGTTTGCCCTCGTCCGTCCGCTCGTCGATGAACGAGATCTGCAATCCCGAGTTCAGGAACGCCAACTCCCGCAACCGCTGGGTGATCCGGTCCGCCTTGAACTCCGTCGTCTCGCGGAAGATCTCCGGGTCCGGCTTGAACGTGATCAACGTCCCGTTGCCCTTGGCCTTCCCGATCACCTCGAGCTTCTTGACCGTCTTGCCGCGCTCGAAGGCCATGTGATGGACCTTCCCATCGCGTGACACCTCGACCTCGAACCACTCCGAAACGGCGTTCACGCACTTGGCACCGACACCGTGCGTACCACCGGAAAACTTGTACCCGCCCTGCCCGTACTTGCCACCCGAGTGCAGCGTCGTCAGCACCATTTCCACCCCGGGAATCTTGTACTGGGGATGGATGTCCACCGGGATCCCGCGGCCATCGTCGCGGATCGAGATCGACCCGTCTGGATGGATCGCCACGTCGATCCGCATGCAATGCCCGGCAAGGTGCTCGTCCACCGAGTTGTCCATGACCTCGGAGACGCAGTGGTGGAGGGCGCGCTCGTCCGTACCACCGATGTACATGCCCGGCTTCTTCCGGACGGCCTCCAGACCCTCCAGTTTGCCAAGCTTGGATGAATCGTAATCGGACCCGGGACTCTTCGTGGAATCTGACATGTGAAATGCGTTGCCCCCCGGGTTTCTCCGGGGGGACTTGCGACTGGGAACAGGCTACCACGACCCCGTGCGGGGACAATGGCAATCTGGGCGGCCCCCCTCACCGTCACCCACCACCAATTGGGGCTTGGCCTGCGGGCGATGCTAGGGATTGTAGAAATCCGCCCGACAGCGGGGACTCGGGCCTTGGGACGCTGCTGCGCGGACGAACCCCAGACAGGCCTCGGACCCACTTACTTCTGCACGGCCTTCTCGGCTGCCTGTTTCTCGGGAGTCGTCTTGGCCGCCCTCACAATCACAGCCCAGGCATCGTCCCAACGATCCTTCGAATCGCCGACGTAAACGAACAGATGGCCCGCCTTCAACTCCTTCAGGGAGGTGGTCTTGCTCGCCACCTCCTTGGCGTCGCTTCCAGCCTTCAGGCTGAACATCTTCACTTCCAGTTGGCCGTTCGACAACTCCTTCAGTTCCACCGCGCAACGATCGCTCAAGGTCACCCGCTTCGATTCGTTCTCGGGCACGCTCGCCACCTCCGACTTCACCACGAAGTACTGCTTCCACCGCAGACCCCGCAATCGATTGCGAGTCTCCTCCTCAAGCGGCTTCTTCCCTCCGGAGTCGGCATTCGGATCATCCGTGCCCCAAACCAACTGGATCTGGTATTGCGGGTCGCCCGCGATGACCTCCCTTCCAAGTCCAGTCAGGCAGGCGAGGAATACCACGGCGAACCAGCGTGCAATTCGGGTAGGTTGGATCATTTCTGAAGGAGGGCTAGGGCTGTTGGGGAGATGTTCCGCTTCAGCAATTTCAACTTGGGCGACGTTCTCCGGGAGCAACCATTCACGGAATCCAGTGGATGGTCACGGCGTCCGCGTCCGAACGGAAGGTCATGCTCACGGCATCCTGGACAGTGTCGTTTGCGGCGAGTGTGGTCCCCTCCTTTTCTCCTCGAGGGAGTGCCACCATCACAGCCACGGCCGCCACGCCCAAGGCCGGTGCCAGCCAGCGAAGCCATTGCATCGCGCCGGCAGCCTGTGGGGCTTCCTTGGCTTCCGCGGCCTCGGCCTGCGCGATGCGGCGCTGGATCTGGGACCAATAGAACTCGCGGGTCTCGGGCACCTGGATCACGGGCTCGTGCGTCCGCACCAATTCGGCAATCTGGCGCAGTCCCGCCACCAGCGCGCGCGCCTCGGCGTCACTGGCCAACACACGCTCGACTTCGGCCCGGCGGCTGGTGTCCAGCTCGCCATCCACATAGGCCTGAAGGTCCAGGGTGAACTCGGTCGTTTTCATTCGGATCGTTCTCGCTTGAGGCTTTGCAACAGCGACGCCAGGCGTCGCCGCGCATAAAAGAGCCGGGACATCACCGTCCCGATGGAGATCCCCACACGTTTGGCGATCTCCTTGTATTCCAGTCCTTCGAACTCGTGCATCACCAGCACCGTCCGGTGCGCATCCGTCAGCTTGCCCATCGCTTCATCAATCCGACGGCGCACCTCCTCGGATTCCAACCCCTCGGTGGGGTTGCTTTCGGCGATCGGCATCTGTCGTTCGACGCCGCCGGCCTCCTCGAGTTCCTCGATGGACTCAGCACGGGTGCGCTTCTGCCGCCGGATCTGGTCGAGGCAGAGGTTGATCACGATCCGCGTCATCCACGTGGCGAAGGAACTCTCGCCCTGAAACTGGTGGAGCCGTTGCCAGGACTTGACCCAGGCTTCCTGGGACAGGTCGATCGCGTCTCCCTCGTTGCGCATCATGATCATTGCCCGGGCATAGATCTTGTCCCGGTGCCGATGGATCAGCTCCTCGAAAGCCGCGGTATCGCCGTCCTTGGCCCAAGCCACCAACTGCTCGTCCGCTGCGGAAGGATAATCTGATTTCAACGACATGGGCATGGACGGTTGCTCGTGGAAACTATTCAGCTTCCTTCCAATCGGGATTCACCCCGCCGTCACATGACCCCATCGCTTTCATCCCAAGGAGGTTA
>JAIXZE010000399.1 GCA_027489875.1 Verrucomicrobiales bacterium | reverse complement strand
ATCGTCAGGTTCAACCCGGTGGAACTAGTCTTCCGACCGGAGACGGAAGAAGGCAGGCGGGGGGCACTATCCCCATTTGGAAAGGATTCGGGGCATCGATGTCTTCATCGCCTTGGGAAAGGTTCTGCAACGGCGACAAGGGCGTCGCCACCCCGTTCCTTACGGGTGTAGTGTCAAGATACGCCGAGTCCGATGGACACTGAGAATGACCCCGCTGAGCCGTAACCATGCCGTTGGATGTCGAAGAATGACTCGCGCAGAGACGCAGAGACGCTGAGGAAGTGGGTCGTTCAAACATATCCGTCGAGTCACCAAACGGTGATCCCGTTCACGGTTGCCCAAGATTCAGATTTCCTGTCGCTCTCTGCGTCCCTGCCCCTCTGCGCGAACCTTCTGCTGCATGGATACGGTTGAGGGAGACCAGGCAACGGGACCTGGGCCGCCCCTTTCAGGGCGAGGGTGTCGTTGGGTGGGGTCAGACCGCAGGGCGTTGCCCTGGGCTGGCTTGGGTTGCCCCTTCGGGGCGCGGATCCCGATCCCGAACTGGCCCATCTCGACGCTTTCCCCCATTGGGAATCGGTCCGCACGTGCTTTCAGGATCAACCGCCGACTCCACGCTTAACGGATCTGTGCCACGGCAAGGGAGCCCATGACGAAGTGGAACAGCGCGAAACCCAGGCTCAGCAAGCCAGCCAGCAACTCCCGGTTGAAGATGGCCCTGGTGCCCGAACCGTGGTGGTGCCACAGGAGGACAAAACACAGCACCATGTTGCCCAGGTCGAGCAGTGCCACGCCGGCGTGCAGGACGCCGATCCATGTACCGGCCGTTCCCGACCGGGCCCACTCCCAAGCCAACCGGGTCACACCGAGGCTCAAGGCACAGGCCGCGGGTGGCAGGCCGAGGCACACCCAAGCCCACCGATTTCGAGACGCTGGTGCCATGGTGAAAAATCCTCACACAGACCCGCACACGTGATCAAGCCGGCCACTGCGGATGAATGAGCTGTCGGTTCAAGGTTCATGGGCCCCTGCCGCGTCTGTCGTCCCGCTGGGGCGGGTGATCCGTGCGGACGCCGTAGGCTGTCGTCTGTCGGGGCTCCGCACCTGGGATCGGTCACATCGGCGATGCCAACGGCCTTTCCAGATTCTGTTCACGTCCCGGATCCGGCCAGCAGCCACTCCCATGCCGGGCGGATCGTGATGCCCTTGGGAGCGGCGGCCTGGGCATGGCTGATCCCGGTGGAGGTGGCGGTGAGAATGAGGGCTGCGGCACGGGGGTGCTCTGTCATGGCCTCGTGCAGTGCACGGAACTCCCGCAGGCGGGTGACCTCGTCCGTGAGGTCGGCGCAGACCTGGATCAGCAGGGGCCTGCCGGTGAGTGGCGTCGCGAGGAAGTCCACCTCGGCTCCACTCGCGGTGCGCACGTAGGCGCACTCGCACTTTCGTCGCTCCAACTCCACGAGTACCGCGGTCTCGAGGGCATGACCGGTGTTCGCCTTTCCGCTGCGATCGAACGCTGTCAGCAGCCCCGAATCGACGGGGTAAACCTTGCGCGGGTTGGACTGGCGTTGTCGTTCGCTGGAGGTGTGGATCGGGACAAGACGGATCAGGAACGCATCTTCGAGGTGACCGAGCATGGCATGCAACCCCTCCTTCGAAACGGAGATGCCCTGTGACTTCTGGTCGTTGAAGAAGCGATGGACGCTGAACAGCCCGGCGGCAGCACCGAGGAGCTGTCGGGTGAGACGACGGAGGGCGACAACATTGGAGATTCCATGCCGTTCCATGACGTCGCGCAGGATGACGGTGTCGACATATCCCTGCAGCAGGGGCAGTCGATCTTCGGCAGCGAGACCTTGTGCCTCCGGGAAGCCGCCATTCAGCAGGAACTCATCGAAGTGCTTTTCGATGCTGGAGCGCCTTGCCTTGGCCAGGAACTCGGGATCTCCCTCGGGCTCGGCGTTCCGATGTCTCAGGAACTCTCGAAAGCTGAAGGGATGCACGAGCGTTTCCATCGCGCGACCGCGCAACGCGGTGGCGATCTCACGGCTCAGGAGCTTTGCGGAGGATCCGCTGACGAAGACATCCACCTTCTCCGTGTCCATCACGCGGCGGACAAAGCCCTCCCACCCGGGCACGACCTGCACCTCATCGAGGAAGAATCCGACTCGCTGCTGATCGCGATGTTGGGGGAACTGACGAAAGTACTCCTCCAGCACCCAGTGGAGCTGCGCTGCCTCCAGGCCAGCAAGGCGTTCGTCGTCGAAGTTGAAGTACACCTGCGTCTCGCGGGGTGCCCCCCTGGCGACACGATCCCGTTGGAGTTGGTGGAGAAAGCAGGTCTTGCCTGCACGGCGCATTCCTATCACCGCATGGGTCTTGCCCGGTACGGAGGGCAGACGCAGGTCCCGCCGGGTTGTCGAAGGCAACTCGGAGTGAAGGGTGTCGGCGAGCTTCTGGCGAATGACGTCTCTCATTGTGTACTTCTGTAAAGGACACATTGCATTGAACCTGTCTCTTTGAAAAGGACAGCTTGGGCGGTCGTAAGGCCCGCTGGGCCATGAACCCGGCGGAGGCTTTCGGACAGCCCCTCAACCCGGTCGCATGGCGGGATCCTGCCATGCGCGGTGCCAGGTGAGCGCCCAGGACACCGTCGCAATGTGAATGGTTCTGGAACGGCGACGAGGACGTCGCCACCCCGTTCCTGAGGGGCAGGGTAAAGTTGCGTTCATTGGTCATGCCCGTCCGGCCAGGCGGGTGCGGATCAGCAGGGCGTCGAGCGCGGCCCGGGTGGCGTCGGAGGGCAGCTCCGGCAGGGAACTGGCGTCGTGCGCTTCCTGAAGTTGGGTGCGGAGCCGCTCATACTGGGCCTCGTGGAAAGCCATGTCGGCATCCGGCAAGGCGGACTGCTCCGGACCGCCCAGTTTACGGGCGATCAGGTCCGGGATGAACGGCAGTTGGAAGTCCTCGTTCAGCACGGCCAAGTTGGCTTCGAGTCGGCCCGTGCGGAGCAGGTGGATGCCGGTCAGCAGCACGCGATAGACGTAGAGCAGAGGCTTCACCCGGCGCGGTTGCTCCTTGCTGAACAGCTTCCACTGGGTCTCGGCGAATCCGAGGTAGTGGTGGGAGTGGTGCCGGGTGATACACCCGGCCGCCAGCGCCTTGAGTTGCTCGTGGGTCGGCGACGTCTGGACAACCAGCGGCGAGAGGAGTTGTTCCAGGACGTAGCCGTTCTTCTTGAGCAGAAGCCCGATGAACTTACGCAGGTCGTGGCTGACGATGTCCATCTCAAGACCCTCGATCACCCGCGAGTCCTCGACCGTTTCGT
>JAIXZE010000144.1 GCA_027489875.1 Verrucomicrobiales bacterium | reverse complement strand
CACGGGTTGCGCGGACAACTTCCTTGCCTGGTCGCTGGCAGGCCACAACCCCTCGACGGTTCGATCGGGCGCATCTTCACACTTCCCCCTGCATGGAACGGGGTGGTGACGTCCTCGTCTCCGTACCAAAGCCTTCCGCAGGGCGATGAGGACATCGCCACCCCGTCCAAGAGCGGGGAGGTGATGTCCTCATCGCCATTGGGGGGAGCTTTGGGACAGGGCGACGAGGACGTCGCCGCCCCGTCCATTCTCAAACGGGGGCAGTGTCAAGATGCGCCCGGTTCGATCCGGCACCCTGTCTGGGAACGGGTGGGACGCGTTCAGGGTGACGGAGAGGTTAAATCCTGTGTTGTGGGGCAGATCGCGTGTTCGGAGCGTTGCGTGGTGCTCCCGGAAGCCGCGATAACAGGCGAAGGTCCACACGTCAGGATTTTGAGCACTCCAAAGGTCCGGGGCGGAATCCCGGCACGGTGTTGGCCTTCAGATATCGTCCGTATGAACATCCATCGTCGGAACTTCCTGCAGCGATCGGGCCTGACGGCCCTGGCCTTCACTGGGCTTCAGCGGTTGACGGCTGAGTCCCGGACGAACGCCCGGGATGGGGCGTCCCTGGACGCAAGGCTGGAGGCGGATTTCCACGGGACACTCGATCTGGCCCCCGGGTTTTCCTACAACGCCTTTTCCGAAACGGGCGATACCATGGACGACGGCTTTCTGGTGCCCGGACTTCACGACGGCATGGGGGCCTTTGCGGGACCGGGTGGGAAGACCCTGCTCGTGCGCAACCACGAGATGGAGGCGACCGCCACGACGGGGAGTCCGTTCGGCGGAAAGCGCGCGCTGCTGCGCCGGATTCCGCGTGCAAAGCTCTATGACGCGGGCCGGGGCAAGCGGCCCGGTTTGGGCGGAACAACCACGCTCGTGTACGACACGCGCACACAACGCCTCGAGCGTCATTTCCTGAGTCTCGCCGGGACGTACCGGAACTGCGCGGGGGGAGTGACTCCGTGGGGCAGCTGGATCAGTTGCGAGGAGGATGTGAGCACGCCCAACTACGGCGGCCAGCTCCCCGACGATCCGATGGAGCGGCACCACGGCTTCAACTTCGAGGTGCCGGCCTCGGCGGAGATCGGGTTGGTCGATCCTGTGCCGCTCAAGGCCATGGGTCGTTTCAACCATGAGGCGATCGCCGTCGAGCCCCGCTCTGGCGTGGTTTACCAGACCGAGGATGTCGGCGATGGATCGTTCTACCGCTTCATTCCGGATCGGCCGGGCCGACTGGTCGAGGGCGGGCGGTTGCAGGCGTTGAAGCTGCGGGACCAACCGCGTGCGGACACGCGCAACTGGAACGAGCGAATCTTTGTTCCCGGCGCCCGCCACGCGGTCGAGTGGGGCGACATCGGCAACGTCGAATCGCTGGACAACGACCTGAGGTATCAGGGCTATTTCGAGAAGGGCGCTGCCCGGTTTGGCCGCGGCGAGGGTTGCTGGTGGGGCCGTGAAGCGGTGTTCTTTGCCTGCACGAACGGTGGACGGAAGCGGAAGGGACAGGTCTGGAAGTACACCCCGAGCCCCGACGAGGGAAAAGCCGGCGAATCGAAGCAACCGGGTCACCTCGAACTCTTCATCGAGCCGGATGATGGCGCGTTGGTGGAAAACGCCGACAACCTCACCATCGCGCCTTGGGGCGACCTGATCCTGGCCGAGGATGGGGTGAGTCCCCACTTCATCGTCGGGGTCACGCCCGAGGGCAAGATCTACAAGCTCGCGCGTACGACCCTGGGGGAATTGACCGGTGCGTGCTTCTCCCCGGACGGCACGACGCTCTTCGTGAACATCCAGACGCCGGGCGTCACCGTGGCCATCACCGGCCCGTGGCAGGAACTGCGTGCGACCGCGATCTGAGCCTGCCTACACATGGAACGGGGTGGCGACGTCCTCGTCGCCGTTCCGAAGTCGTGCGCAGGGCGATGAGGTGGAGTGAGTTGTGCTCGGGAATGGCGAAGGGAGTTCGGCGAATGGGGAACGTGCTCCAGTCTTTCTGTGGACGGGTACCATGGGGGCAGGGCAAGGGTGTGGGTCATTGGGAGACCTTGGTTGACAGCAACGCCAACGGCGTTGAGGCGTCTAGCCCAGCAACGGTTGAGCCGAGGAACGAGGCCAACCCTGGGTCGACGCAACCGTACAGGATCCAATCGCAAGGCGGTTGTGGCGGTGGCGGAAGGGTGTGTGAGACGGTGGCCAGGGTGTGGTTCGGGGCGGCCACAACCGCGATGCGGTTGGTATCGCATATTGCGACGAGGACCCAGGGTCGGCCTCGTGCCTCGGCCAACCCTGGGCTAAGGGCCAGAATCCCGTTGGGATTCGGGGGGCAGCGTGCAGGGGAAGGCGTCGAGGTGGTGGGGTGGGGGCGATGAGGTGGAGTGAGTTGTGCTCGGGAATGGCGAAGGGAGTTCGGCGAATGGGGAGCGTGCTCCAGTCTTTCTGTGGACGGGTACCATGGGGGGCAGGGCAAGGGTGTGGGTCATTGGGAGACCTTGGTTGACATCAACGCCAACGGCGTTGAGTCGCATAGCCCAGGGTTGGGCCGAGGAACGAGGCCAACCCTAGGGCAACACACCCGCCCGCCTGCAACCGCAACGCGGTTGTGGCCCGGTCAGGCTTTCGCGTCCAGGCAGTCTGTCTCTCAATACCGGCACACGATCACATCGTGGATGTCGGCAATGGTTACCTCCACACGGTTGGCGCGTTTCTTCAACTGGGTGGAGCGATTCAGGGGCTTGGCGGTCTTGAGGCCGTCGCGCAGCTCGATGGTGGCGCGGAAGATGGGCGTATCCTCGATCAGGCCGGGCATGATGTAGGGGCGCTCCTTCACCGGAGTGGTCTGCGGCGTGGCGTTGTAGGCGATGAGGTGGATGCGGAGCGTGCGAGTGGCTGGATCGTCCGTGACGATGGCCTCGACGTTGGCCGGCGCGTCCACGCGGACACGGGGACGGGGGTGGAGGAGGCGGACGGCGTTGGCGAGCAAGCGTCGCGCCTCGACGATGTGGTGTTCTCCCGCGGTGGCGGTATCGGGCGAGGCGGCCAGGGTCAGGACCGTGCCTTGGCCCACCCGATGCAGGAGGGCTGCTGGACCCACCGGTTGGCGGGCGCTCAGCGGCCAGTCGGCATTGTAGCCTGCCGGGTTGGGAAGTGAGGCGCGGTGGGAGTCGAGAAGCTTGCCCATCGGTTCGGCGGTGATGGGCTCATAGGCCGTGGCGGGTCCCCGGACGAGGAAGGGCACGGCCGTGGCCACGTTTGTCCCGGGCCGCTTCTGAGCGCGGTGTTCCAGGCCCTGACCCAATTGTCCACCCAGTCGGGTGGCATCGAGTTGGACCCAGTGATCGGTTCCTTCCAGTCGCGATTTCACACGAGCCCCGATGAGACCTTCGAGGACGGGCCGCGCGAGGGGCTTCCCGAGTTCGTCGAACTGTCCGCTGTGTCCGGTGATGACCAGATGGCCACCGCCTTCGACGTACTTGCGGAAAAGATCCACTTCCGCGTCGGCGAGGATTCCCACGTTGGGCAGGCAGACCACCGGGAACTTCTGCAGCCCTTCGAGGGACAGGTTTTCGTCGAACAGGAAACCGAAGCCGAGATGTTCGTACACGCAGGCCTTGTGGGCCCCCTGGATGCTCTGGAACCAGGCAGCGGGCTTGTCGCGTCCGATGCCGTCGCGCGTGCGCGAACTGAAGAACAGTCCGACGTCGGCCAACGGACGCTGACCGAAGTGCGCGCGCTTGGACCGGGCTTCGCCGAGCACGGCACCCATCCGTTCCCAGGCGACGGGGTCGAGGGATCCATCGTAGGCGGTCTTGTCGATCAGGGTGACGAAGGCTCCGTGGGCGAGGAGGGTGAACATCTCCCAACGCATGTCATGCAGGGGACGCGTGGTCTGGTCGTGGTACATCCGGACGCCGCGCTGGATGGCGACCTGGAATGGCTTTCCGGGCGTGGCGGCGCGGTACCAGGCTGCGTTGAAGCTGCCTGCGAGTGCGCCGAACGCCCAGGCCCCTGCCTCGCCGGTGACGAAGTCTCCGTTATCGGCGTGGCGGACGGGGGTCTGCCCGACCTCCCACGAGAACGGCGGGTTGCCGTGGTAGTTGAAGTCGACGGTGGCCTGCGGGGCCTGCTGGCGGACGTGTTCGACGAGCATCTTCTCGAAGCGATCACTGGAGGCGTAGCGGAACTGGCGCATGCGCGCCCAGTCGGCGCTGTCCCAGTCGATGTCCTTCGGGAGCGGGCGACCGTGTTCGGCCTGGAACCGTTTCTGGCAATGATCGCACCAGCAGCCGTGTGGGGGGCCGAAGCCTTGGTCGACCATGTCGAGGTGGAAGCCGGCGATGCCGTAGCCCAGCATCTCGGCGAGCAGCGCCTTGACGCTGTTGGTGTAGGGCGAGTTGAAGCAGACCAGATGGTCGATCGGCTTGCCGTTGGCCTGCCGCATTTTCCACTCCGGATGCTGTCGCAGTTCGTGCGACGGATACTGCAACTGGCAATAGGCGATGATGGGCAGTCGATGCTTTCGGGCTTCGTCCACGGCTTCCCGGAGGACGTCGCGATCGCCGAACCCCGCGGGTCGCGGCACGTGCTTCGATTCATGGAACGTGAATTCACCGTCGCGCACCCACAGCACCAGATACTCGGCGTTGGCGGCGACGCTTCGGCGGACGATTTCAGCCCCATCGAAGCGGTTGGCGTAATCGGCCGCGTGGCGACCGCCGCCGAACTGTGCGCCCGTGGGGCCGACCTCCATGCCGACGAGCGCCCGCTGGAACCAGGCGGGTGGATCCGTGGCCGCCTGGAGGGCGAGGTTGGACCCCAGCCATGGGAGGAGGACCCTGGCAGCGAGGGCAACGGGTGCGGCGAGCTTGAGGAACTTGTGGAACATGGAGTGTCGTTGGAGAAGGCAATGGGGTCGCGTCTAAAATGTTTACATTTGGATCCGCCGGAGGGGGAGCTGGGCAAATGTACAATTTATAGACGCGACCCCATTGTTTCAAGGCTTGGGTGGTGCGGCCAATTTCTGAAGGGCGGCGAGGTCTTCCGGGTTGCGGGTGGGATCGAAGCCGACGGCGGCTTCGGCGGCCAGCAGGGCCTCGCGGCGGGATTCGAGTCGGCTTCGTTCGCCGGCTTGGGAGGCCGCGACGTAGATTGCGACGCGGCTGATGCGGTCGCGGAATGTCAGGATGCCGTCCTGGAGGGAGGGTGTGACGGGAGTGACGCCGTCGGCGTCGACGCGGAAAACCTCTGCGGGTGATCGGAGCCAGGCCGGCAGCGGAAAGCGCAGGGTCACATCCCGTGGCGGACCGAACTGGAACACCTTCCCGACGGGATCGGGCGTGTACGCGAGATCGAGGGCGAAGAGGACGGCACCGCGGGGGGCGGCGATGACGTCGAGATCCCAGTCCGGGCGACCGTCGCGTGTGACGCGTTCGTGGTGGGTGGCGTCGCCTTCGAGGTAGAAGTCTTCGAGCATGCGGATCTCGCGGCCGACGCGCGTGATGGGATCGATGAGGTCAGGGAAGGCGACGAGTGAACGGAGGCTGAGGTTGAACCAGTAAAGGGATGTGATCCGGCTGGCGAGAGCGTGGTAGGCTTGGAGGCGGAGTTCGTCGGGAGTCGGCGATCCGCGCCTCCGTCCGCCGTATCCTTTCCAATCATGGTGGGCGCCCTGCGACCAATAGGCGACGGGTCGTGGTCGGTTGAGTTCGCGGAGGGATCGGGACATCTCGCCGATGGTTTCGAGCGGCGCGCCCCATCGGATCTTCTGACCATCCCAGCGATCGTAGAGGTTCCAGGCGTCTGGGGACGGGGCGGTCACGCGATAGGCGTCGTAGTGGGGGAAGTCGGAGATTCCGGCGTAGAACCGCCAGATGCGTTCCTCGCTGTGGGTGACCGAGGTGGGAAGGCGGGTGGGTGCGTAGGGGGCAAAGGCCTTCCAGCAATCCTGAGGAGCGACAGGTTTCCCTCCGCCGTACTGCGGTTCGCCGAGGAATTCCACGGCGTGGATGCGAGGGAGCATCGGGTCGGCATCGTACTGGCTGAGTGGCTCCAGCCGGTTCATGTACTTGAGCGGATACCGTTCGAAGAGGGGGGTGTCGGAGTAGCCGGGCACGTGCTGGTGGTTGCCGGCGTTGATGTGCATCCGCTTGAGGGTGCGGAGGTAGGTCTCGCTGTGGAGGCTGTTGCTGGTGCCGAGATTCGAGGCGACCCAACCGCCGCTGATGTCGAAGGCTTCGCGCTTGATGCGCTGATGGGCCCACAGCGTCACGGGAGAATCTGTGGCGTCGGAGAGGCGGACTTCGAGGGCAGCGTAAGTAAGGGGCAGGGGACCCGTTTGAAGCCGGGCTCCGCCGCGGTCGTTGGCCGGGATGACCCCATTGGCTGGGAATCGATCGAGACGGTTGCTGATCCAGGGTTGGGGGAGCAGGGAGCGGAAGGTGGCGTTGGAGGTGGGGAGCCAGAGCCGGCAGGCCTCGATCTTGAGTGGGCCGGCGGATTGGTTCGCCACGTGAAAGACGAGGGAGTCCGGTTGGATGGCGTCGGAGGAGCCGAGAAAGGTGAGGGCCGAAATCCAGGCGGTGGGGTTTGCGATGGCAACGGAGACGGATTCGGGCTGTGGCTGGCCCGGGAGCGAAAGCACCATGTCCGCTGTGGTGTTGGTGCCCCACGGGGCGCGCTTGCCGTTCCAGGACCAGACGGTGAGCGCTCCGGGAGGAAGTGGGAGCGGTTCACCACCCCAGGCCGAGGGGAAGTCGTGCCAGGCCCATTCGTCTGACTTGAGGAGCTCCTCCGGCGTGCGTCCTCGGAGTCGGATCGCGCTCGTGGCGGGGATGTGGAGGGTGTTCGAGGAAGAGTTGCGGAGGAACAGCTCGACGCGTGCGCCCAGGCTGAAGTCCGGGGTCCGGCGATACCGCATCTCGGGGGATTGCACGTGTGGGACGACGTGGACGCCTTCGAGGGAAATCGTGGCGGCGAGCACGGCAGGCCCAATGAGAAGCAGGAGGGCGGAGAACCAGTGGCGGGCTGGGGATTTCCACCGGGCAAACCTTTCATCACAGGGTGTCCCGATCGTGGAACCATCCACCCGGTCGGTGGATTCGGTGATGGAGTGGAATCGGTGGAACATGGAAGAAAGGGGAACATCCGTCCGACCCCGGGCCAACGGCAAGGGGGTTGTGGGCAGTTGCCGATGGGACTGGCCTCAGGCGGCGGTACCCCCATCGCCATGGGAATGGCTTTGGAACGGCGACGGGGACGTCGCCTCCCCGATTGGGGGAGGGGCGATGTCTTCATCGCTTCGAGATTGGCTTTGGAACGGCGACGAGGACGTCGCTGCCCCGTTCAGGGCGGGGGCGGTGTGTCCGGTTGCGTCCAAACGAAACCGCCCCCGGGGATGCCGGGGGCGGTGTGCGGACAGGGAGTCGGCTGAAGGTTACTTCGGCTCAGCCTTCTTCTGCTGGGCTTCCTTCTCCTTCTGGAGGCGTTCGGCGTCGGTGGCCTTGATGACCTCGATCTTGGCACCCTTGTCGAGTTCGGCCTTGGACGGGACCTTGATGATGTCGCTGGTCACGACCGGTTGGGCGGCGGTGGGCGCGGGGTCCTTGATGGTCTTGCCCTGGATGCCGACCAGCTCGATCTCGAAATGGAGGGTGGCGTTGGGCGGGATGCGCGGCGGGCTGCCGTTCGGGCCGTAGGCGAGATTGGCGGGGATGAAGAATTCCCACTTGGAACCGACGCCCATCAGCTGGACGCCTTCGGTCCAGCCCTTGATGACGCGGTTGAGGCCGAACTTGGCGGGTTCACCGCGGCCGTAGGAGGAATCGAATTCCTTCCCGTCGAGCAGCATTCCGCGGTAATGGCAGACCACGGTGTCCTCGGCGGTGGGCTTGATGCCGTCGCCGTTCTTCACGACCTTGTACTGGAGGCCGGAGGGGAGGGTGACCACGCCTTCCTTGGTGCGGTTGGCGGCGAGGAAATCGGCACCTTCCTTGATGTTCTTCTCGGCTTCGACCTTGCGCTTCTCCTCGGCCTTCTTGTTGACCTCGAATTGCATCGCGGCGAAGACCTTCCGGACTTCTTCCTTCGTCAGGGTGGGCTTCTCGTTGACCCAGTCCCCGAATCCCTTGGCGATGGCGTCGCCGGGAGCGTCATAACCCATCTTGCGGACGCGGCCGACCATGTCGTCGGCAATCATGGCACCGAGGGCGTACCCGTGCAGTTCTTCGGTGCTCTTGAACTTGGCGGCGATCTCGGGAGGGACCGACGGCGCGGCGTTGGTGGTGGCGCCGGGGGTCTGTGCGACGGCGGTAAGGCCGGCGGCGAGACTGATGGCGAGCAGATATGGCTTCATGATTTCGATTCGTCGGATTTCCGCCGGGCACACAGGGAGCCGAAACTCGGCGGGAAAACTCGGAGGTTCCTAGCAGGCAGATCGACGAAAGTCTAGTGGCTCGCCGTGGGTGCGAGGGGTCGCGTCCTGACACTGCCCCCGTTTGAGGATGGGAACGGGGCGGCGATGTCCTCATCGCCATGGGACGGCTTTGGAACGGCGACGAGGACGTCGCCACCCCGTTGCATGCGGGGGTAGTGTCTGAATGGGTTTGGGGCGGCGATGTCCTCATCGCCATGAGAATGGCTTTGGAACGGCGACGAGGGCTTCGTTGCCGCGATCGAATGTGGAGGCGGGAGACATCGGTTGCCATCCCGAGGGGACACGGCTATGTCCCAGACAATGAATCGACGGTTGATGGCGCGGATCCTGTGGATCGGATGGATGGCGGTGTTTGCGTTGGGGGCTTCGTGGGCGGTGTGGACGACGGCGGTGGCGCAGGTGCCCTCGGGTGCGGAGACACCGGCACCGGCGGCGTCGGCTGGGACGAACACGACCAGCCAGTTGGCCCAGAAGGTGGCAGGGCGGGACTTCGTGACCTCGCACCAGCTGGAGCTTTCGTTCGGGCTGAACCAGGTGGATGCCTTGCAGGGGCGATTTCTGGGCAACCCGCTCTGGCAGTACCTGGCGACCCTCCTCTACATCGGATTGGCCTTCGCGGTGTCAAAGCTCCTCGATTTCCTGGTGCGCACCCGGTTGCAGGCGTGGGCGGCTCGGACAACGAACCAATGGGACGACCTGGTGGTGCGGTTGGTGGATGGTCCGGTGAAGGTGGTGAGTTTCGTGGTGCTGTTGAACGTGGGGTTGCAGTTGTTCGACTGGCCGACGGTGGTGGAGGATTACCTGAGTCGGGGCACGTTGGTGGCGCTGGCGTTCTCGATCGTTTACGTGCTGTTGCGGACGATCGATGCGGCAATGGGGATCTGGAAGGGGCGGTTGAAAGAGGATGGGGATCGGGCGTTCAACATCCATTTCGTCAGCCTGGTGGGGAAAGGGGCGAAGGTCGTGCTCTGCATCGTGGCGGTGCTGACGTTGCTCCAGAATCTCGGCGTCAACATCACGGCCATCCTCGGTTCGGTATCCGTCCTCGGATTGGCGCTGGGTCTCGCGGCGCAGGATACGGTGGCCAACCTTTTCGGCGCGGTTTCCGTGTTCATGGATCGACCGTTCAAGGTGGGCGACCGCATCCGCGTGGGCGGGGACGTGGATGGCGTGGTGGAGGAGATCGGTCTGCGCGCGACGCGTGTCCGGACGGCCGATGGATTCCTGGTGACGGTGCCGAACAAATCCGTTGGGAACAACACGGTGACCAACATCGCGGCCCGGCCGACGATCCGGGCGGTGCTGGATTACGGGTTGACCTATGACACGCCGGCGGCGCGGGTCCGGGAGGCCTCACGGATCCTCGAAGAGATCTTCGGGCGGCACCCGAAGACGAGCGAAGTCACCGTGCACTTCAACCGGTTCGGCGACTTCAACCTGAACATCAACGTCGTGTGGATGTGTGCGACCACCGATTGGAAGGAGTACACGGTCGCGCTGCAGGAACTTCAACTGCAGGTGAAGGAACGGTTTGACGCCGAGAAGCTCGATTTCGCTTTCCCGACGCAGACCGTCCACCTCAGGTCTCAGGCCTGACTCAGGCCCGTACCGGACCCATGGCTTTGAGGCTTTGGGTCAGGTACGGCAGCAGCTGCTTCTTGCGGCTGACGATGCCGTCCATCTGGAAGATGCCGGGCTCGGTTTCCGGGTAGTGGATCTGATCGTGAAAACGTTGGTCGCCCGCGAGGAGGAGGAGGGACGTTTGCTGGACGACGTCGGTGACGAGCAATGCGGAGAAGAAGTAACTCCGGGAGCGGCAGTAATCGTTGAGTGCCTGGATGACCTCGTGTTTGCGTTTCCAGAACTGTTCGAACCCGAGTTCCTCGATTTGTGCGACCGAAAAGGTCGTGCTGCCTTCGGAGTACTCCTTGCAGTCCGTGGTGATTGCCTGTGTGGCGGGTTTGGAGGTCAGGACGGAGCCCGAGCTGAACAGCTTGTCGATGAACTCGCGGGCGTTGACGCCGGCCAGCTTCTCCAGGATTCCGAGGATTTCGGCATCGCGCTTGGTGGTCGTGGGCGAGGTCAGGTTGAGCGTATCGGAGACCAGACCGGCGAGGAGGCAGCCGGCGATGCTGGGCGGCAGTTCGACACCGAGCGTGAGGTATTGATCCGCCACGATGGTGCTCGTGGAGCCGACGGGTTCGTTGCGGAAGAGGATCGGTTGCTGGGTGCTGAAGGAACCCAGGCGATGGTGGTCGATGATCTCGATGATCTCGACCTGTTCCGCGCCGGCGACGGCCTGGGAGAGTTCGTTGTGGTCGACCAGGATCAGTTGCCGCTCGACCTTCCGGAGGAAGTCGGACTTGGAAACGATGCCGACGACGCGCTTTTCCTCGTCGATGACCGGGAAGGCCTGGAACTGCGAGGCCGCAGCGAGGCGCTGGGCCGCGGCGAGGTTTTCGTCGGGGCGGAAGGCGAGGTAATCGGAGCGGAGGAGGTTTTCGACGGCGATGGACGATCGGCAAAGCATCGCGGTGGTGGTCGTGTCGTGCGGGGAAAGGATGAGGCTGACTTCGTGGCTCTGGGCGAGTTCGCGGATCTGGTCGGACACCGGGTAACCGCCGGTGATGATGACGCAGCGGGCGCGGGCCTCGATGGCGGCGAGTTGGATGTCCTCGCGATCACCGACGACGACGAGGAGCTTCTCGGGAGCGTACTTCGGAAGCCGGGACGCGAACGACGCGGCCTTCATGGCACCGATCATCAGCACGAGGTCGTTGTCGGTGTCCGGTTCGAACGCGCAGAGCATCTTGCCCTGCAGGGTGCGGGTGAGGGATCGGACAGAGGCGACGACGCGACGGCTGTCGAAGATGCGGGTGTGGGAGGGGAAGAAGAACTTGCTGGCCTTGAACACCGACAGGAGGCCCATGCACCGACGCTCGGGATCGAGTACGGGCAGGACGCGGATGTTGCGCTCGTCCATCAGCGCGAGGGCCTCCATCAGCGGGGTGCGGGGTGGCACCGAGAAGACGTTGGACCGCATCACATCCTGGATCTTGGGCGAGACGTCCGCGA
Organism: Verrucomicrobiales bacterium; assembly: GCA_027489875.1. Taxonomy (GTDB): domain Bacteria; phylum Verrucomicrobiota; class Verrucomicrobiia; order Limisphaerales; family UBA9464; genus UBA6176. The sequence goes on along the minus strand of JAIXZE010000144.1, from coordinate 4,664 downwards.
CGAATTTGGGCGCGGGCACGCCAAAGGTGCGCAGGACAAAGTCGATGCGGTCGTTCGTGTCGCCGCAACGCGCCGCGACGGCGTTGCGCATGCCCGTCCTTCGTTTGAATTCAGCGTAGCCAATCGCGGAGCAGATCGCGTCTGTGTCCGGATTCCGGTGGCCGATCACGAGGATTTCGCCCATGAGGTGGGCTTTGGAATACCTGACGGTGGTGTGGGGTTCAACCGTGGATCCGGTCCGGAAGCGGGTTTGAAAGGATTCATGGTTGCCAGTGAGGCGTGGGCTCGCGCTTGATGTTGCCGTGCCTGCGCATGTGATCGCCGTCGCCAATCAGAAGGGCGGAGTCGGCAAGACCACCACCACCGTCAACCTGGCGGCCTGTCTGGCCGCGATGGGCCATCGGGTCCTGCTCGTCGACCTGGATTCCCAAGCCAACGCCACGTCCGGCGTGGGATTGGAGAAGGTCGAGGGAGGCTCCGTGTATCGGCCGCTCCTGGGCGAGGGCGGACTGCTGGAACGCGTCAAGTCGACGGCCTTCCCGCGGTTGGAGGTGATCCCCAGCGAGGTGGACCTGTGCGGCGCGGAGATCGAACTGGCCCGTGCGGAGGACAATCTCCTGCGCCTGCGCCAGTGCTTCGCGCCGTTGCGTGATTCGGGGCGTTTCGACGTGATCCTCCTGGATTGTCCCCCGGCGCTTGGGTTGCTGACGCTCAATGCCTACGCGGCCTCGGACTCGCTGATCATTCCCCTGCAATGCGAGTATTACGCGCTGGAGGGCATCGCGACGGTCACGCGGATCCTGAGCCAGGTGCGGGACGGTGGGATCAACGCGGGCCTGCGGATCCTGGGCGTGGTGATGACGATGTTCGATGCGCGCACGAAGCTCGCGCAATCCGTCGTGGGCGAGGTTCGGCAGCACTTTGGTGAACAGGTTTTCGAGACGGTGATTCCGCGGACCACGCGCCTCGCGGAGGCCCCGAGCTTCGGAAAGCCCATCATCCACTACGACCGGTACAGCGCCGGTGCGGCCGCCTACGAGGTGCTGGCGGAAGAGGTCGCCAAGCGGCTTGGGCTGCCGGCGGTGAACTGATCCGGCTACAGGCTGCGGACCCTGAAGAAGCCGGTTTCTTCGGTCGGGGTGATTTCCACTTCCTCGACCGCTGCCGTCCGTTCGCGCGGAAATCCAGGAACGCTGGCCCAGGGGCCGGCTGGCGTGGACGCGCGTTGCAGGTCCATGGACCCGCGGATGGCCGGCCATTGGAGCAGTACGCGTCCCCCGGGTTGACGACGGCTCTTCAACGTGAGCGTCGGGCGCGACGGATCCTGCGGGGAAGTGCCCATCCGGAACTCGGTCTCGTTCGGAAACCCATCCTTGTCGGGATCGCCGTCGGAGCCGTCCCGTCCTTCGGTGCCCAGCGGATCCAATTGATGGGTGACTTCCCATCCGTCCGGGAGGCTGTCCCCGTCGGTGTCGGCGACGCGTGGATCGGTGCCCAACGCTGACTCCTGGGCGTCGGTCAGCCCGTCGTTGTCGGAATCGGGATCGGCAGGAAACTGGAGGGTCACGCCTTCGAGGACGGCTGGCCCAAAGCCATCGCTGGTGAAACGTGAGCCGAGGAAGGCGGTGTCCAGTCGGCGGACCTGCCGGACTGGGTCCGGCGCGCCGGCGGCGACGATGCCCAGGCGGAGGGTGTTGCCGGCGAGGTTTCCGAGGCTTGCCCGTGGAATGGCGATCTCGATGAAGTCGGCGTTCTGCTCGGGCGGGGCGGCGTTGTCCTGCGGGGAACGGTTGAACTGCTGCAGTCGCGTCCCCGGGATCCCGGGAAGTCCGGGCGCGAGAAGGAACACACCTTGCCCCAGTCCGGAGAGGTGGCCAGGGCGGCGGAATCCGCGCTGGGTGCCGTCGGCAAATTCATCGCCGACGACGACCGCGACCGAGGGACGGAAGTCGCCGAAGGAAAGGTTCTCCAGGCCGTCGAGGGCATCGACGCCTTCGCCGTTGGCATCCGGGATGCCGTTTCCGAGGCCGGCAAGGGAAGCCACGCCGGCGAGGCCGGGTGTTTCCAGGAAGAGACAGACGTCGGTGTCGGCTGGCACCAGCACGCTGGCGAGGCCGAGGTAGAGGTTGGTTTTGTCCAGGGCGACGTGGACGGTGCCGAGGTTGGCGGCGAGTCCGGTGAAGGGGCGGATTTCCGGCGCAGCCGCGAGGTCGAAGGTCTGGCGGGTGATGTTGCCGTCGCCGTTGTTGGCCCCGGGCGGTTCGATGACCGGCGTCAACCAGCCCGCGGGAAAGGGGCCGGGACCGGGCCGCGTCCGCTGCATGACGAATCGTTCAAGCACGGTGCCACCGGGAAGCACGGCTTCGACGCGCAAGGTGTGTTCGTCCGCGAGCAGGCGCGTGAAGTGATGCGTGATGTAGAGCTGTGCCGAGATTGCATCGTAGCCGAGCAGGTAATACAGCGGTGCGCCGCCGCCGCCGGTGATGAAGGCATGCAGGCCGTCGACCGGCAGGAACCGTTCGAAGACGTGGTCGTGGCCGGAAATGTAGAGCTGCACACCGTGCTTCCGCGCGAGCGGTTGGAGGACGGCGGCGAACTCAGCCCAGTCCGGTTCGCCGTTTGCGTTGTAATCGCTGAAACGGTGGCCGCCGGAGGTGGCGATCGGGTGATGCGCGATGAGGATCTTCCACGGCTTCGTCGTGCGGAGTAGATCGTCTTCGAGCCACAGGTACTGGGCGGAGTTGGTGCGGAGGGTGTACTGGCTGAGGACGGGTTGGAAGACGACCGCCACGTGGACCTCGCCGACATCGAACGAGTAATACGACGCCGAGGTGGTGCCCTCGGCGGTGTGGGTTTCCTCCGGGGTGCCGTTGGGCGGCGGGTACATGACGTTGCGGAGGGCGCGCGTGCCTCCGGGGAGGTCGTGGTTGCCCCAGGCAAACGCGAAGGGCGTCGTGGCCATCTGATCGCGGTAGACGCTGAGGAGTCGGGTGTCCGAAAGCGCCTCGGTGAAGTGGGGGTAGATGATGTCCCCGGCATGGAGGACGACATCGACGGGACGCGCGTTGAGGGTGCGGGCGACGTTGAATTGCCCGGCGGTTCCCGCGCCGGAATCGCCCAGCACGGCGAGCTCGACCGGCCCGCGATCCGGCAATGCCTTGAAGGACTGGACGGGCGTGCGGATCTCGGTGCCGTCCGGTGCCATCGTGGCCACGGAGTAATGGTAGCGCTGGCCCGGGATGAGGTTGGGGAGGGTCTTCCAGAGATTGGTGGACGGGGCGAACTCGAAGGCCAGCGGCGGGTTGGTGGTGGTTCCGAAGTAGAGCCGGCCCGGCTGGGAGTCCACGGTTCGCCACAGGAGGGTCATCGTGTTCGAACCGCGGATCTGGAGGTACGGATTCCGCGAGAAGTCCGTCACCAGTTCCGGAACGAGGATTGGTCGCTCGAAGGTCTGGTCGGAGTGCGTCTGGATGGCGAGGACGTTGGTGCCCGGGACAAGCAGTTCGGCCACGGTGCCGATCCGGATGTCCTCGGGGTTGCCGGAAAGCCGCGACCTTGGGATGGCGTCGAGCGGAACCGGTGTTCCTGCCGGCAGGGGCAGGTTGCGCCGTGCCACTTCCCGGCCGTTCAGGTAAGCGACGAAGCCGTCGCGGTAATCGATGCGCAGGAGGACTGCACCCAGGCCGTTGGTGTCCGGAAGGACGAACTCCTTGCGGAAGACCACATGGCGCCAGTCGCCGATGAAGGGTTGGAGGGAGGTCTGTTCGCCATAGGTCACGGTGCCGAACCCGGACGGACCGGAGGCCCATTGCGACGCATCGAACCCGGCGGTCGTCCAGGGGGTGCCGGGAGGGATCGAGGCCGAGTTGGTGAATTGCCAGACCTCGCCCACGCTCACCAGCACGGCCGCCACCACACGGCAAGCCATGGCCATCCAGCATGTCAGCAGGACGGCAATGAGGCGGCGCATGGATGACAGCCTAGCACCGTGTCCGCCGACGGGGAACCCGGTTCTGAGGAGACAGGACGCAGGGGATGGACAGGATGACGGGATGACGGGATGACGGGATGACGGAATCGAGTGGCCGTGGTTCCTTACGTTGTTGCGTAGGCCGGAGGCGTGACAGCCGATGGCCCCGGGTTGGCGTGTGGCAGCGCCTACACGGGGGAGTTGCATCCATCTGTCATGGCTGCGCCGAGCGTGGACGGACATGCCACCGGCGGGGTTCATGCCGGCAACATCATCGGACTTCCACGTTTACGCGGGGTTTCCACATCCGGATAATCCGATTGAAGACAGAAACTGGTTTGAGGACTTAACAAAGACCCAAGCCGTGAATTTCTTATGCGCCCCTTTGCCGCCTATCTGACCCTGAGACTGACTCATGAATCCAGCGATCCATCGGCGGTGACCCGCCTGTTGGCTACGTGCCAAGACATGGATCCCGTGGTGGGACCATGACGAATTCAGCCGCGGAATTCGGGTCATGAACCGATATGGCAGGTTGCTCTGACCCATGGAATCCAAGTGCACCCACGGCTCACGCCCTGAGCCTTATACACATCTTTTCCGACTTTTCGCGGGACACAGGCGATCCCGTCTGGTAGGACGCCAGCGGCATGGTCGCTTCGGATGCACCTACGACGGTTCCCCCTTTGCTGCT
>JAIXZE010000307.1 GCA_027489875.1 Verrucomicrobiales bacterium | reverse complement strand
GGATCGATGGTCACGGGAGGTGTCGCCGCCATCCGGCCCACGCTGTCGAAATCGACCATGGGCTCGTCGAACACGACCTCGAACCCGGTGTCGGGCGCGGGTTCCGACGTCGTCAGTCGCAGGGTGACACCCGTGGCGGAATCCGGGCTGCGGCGGCAGCCAGAGACGGCCAGCACGAGCCCGACCATCAGGGCGAGGAGGATCCGGTTGCAGGCCGGGAGTTGGAAGGGAACGGCGGAAACGACGGGAGAGGAGCGCATGTGACCGGAAGGACCGGTTCACGATTGCAGGTGCAGACCGCCGGGCAAGGGAATGATCGAGGGGGCAGGCGGGAAGTTGTTCACAACCCCACCTGCCGCGGCCCGGTCGGCGGTGGGGTGCCGATGCGGGTTGGGGCCTTGGACGGAGCGACGGCGACGTCGGCTCCCTGGATCGTGCGGGGCCTGAAATGTAAAATTTATGGACGCGACCCCATTGCCTCCCCTCGCTTTCGGGCGACGGGATTACTGCTGCTGCTGGTATTCCTGCTGGACCAGGATCTCGTCCTCGATGTTGACGTAGGGCTGGAAGATGTAGGTCTTGAAGAGGGCGTCGCCGATCTGGTTGAGGCGGGCTTGGACCTGGTCGACGTAGTCGTGCAGGCCGATTTCGAAGACTTCCTCGATCTTGGAGTACTGGAGTTCGGCCAGGAGGCGGCCGCTCAGGCGTTCCGCGTCGTTGCTGAAGCGTCGGGGAGCGACGCCGGAGATGTGGCGCAGGGAGGCATCGAGCCGGTCCACGCAGAACTTGAGGGACCGGGGAAATTCGTCGCTCAGCAGGAGATACTCGGCGACCAGCTTCGGGTGGACTTCGGAACCATGCAGGGCCTTGTAGGCGTCCCAGGCCGAGCAGGAGCGGAGGACCGCCGACCAGCCGAGGGCGTCGGCCTGGCTGACGGTGGCCGGGATGCCGCGCTTCGGCAGGCTGGCATGGCGGATGTCGAGCATCCGGGTGGTCTTGTCGGCCCGCTCGATGAACTTGCCGACCTGGATGAAGTTCCAGCCCTCGTTGTGCGGGGTGGAGGCGTAGGAGATGCCGACGAAGGTCAGGGCGGAGGAACGGACCTGCTGGAGGAAGTCGAACGGGCTGGATTCCCAGAGTTCGCGGGCCTTGTCCGACCGGAAGAACAGGTAGAGCCGATTGATTTCCTCCCACATTTCGGCGGGCACCTGATCGCGGACCATGCGGGCATTTTCGCGTCCCGCGGCGACGGAAGAGGTGAGGGAGTTGCCGTTGCGTTGGTCGAAGAGGAGGAATTCCGTGACGGCTTCCCCGGTGGCCTGCGGATAGAGGGTGGCGAAGAGTTCGTGGTCGCCCGTGCTCTCGACGATCGGCATCCAGTAGGCGGCGAGCTGGGTCGGATCCAGACGCCGGCTTTCGAGGAGGAGTTGCAGGTTGACGTCGACGATACGGGCGGTGTTGTCGGCGCGTTCGATGTAACGGGCGAGCCAGTAAAGGCAATTGGCGACCCGTGAAAGCATGGTGGACATGGTGGAAGGAGGGTGCGGGTTCGGGTGGTTGGGTCGCCGGGGTTATTCGTCGCCGAAAAGGACCCAGGTGTCCTTGGAGCCGCCGCCCTGGGAGGAGTTCACGACCAGGGAACCCTTGCGCAGGGCCACACGGGTCAATCCACCGGGGACAATGACCGGCTTCTCGCCGTACAGGATGAACGGCCGGAGGTCCACGTGGCGTCCCTCGAACTTCGCATCGCCGACGTGCGTGGGATGGGTCGAGAGCGATATCATCGGCTGGGCGATGTAGTTGCGCGGGTCCTCCTCGATCTTGCCCCGGAAGATCTCGATCTCTTCCTTGGTGGACTTGGGTCCCATCAGCATGCCGTAGCCGCCGGATTCGTTGGCGGCTTTCACGACGAGGTTGCCGAGGTTCTCGAGGATGTACTTCCGGTCGGAATCCTCGCTGGCGAGGTAGGTCGGCACGTTCGGGATGATCGGGTCCTGGTCGAGGTAGTATTTGATCATCTTCGGGACGAAATAATACATGACCTTGTCGTCGGCCACGCCGGTGCCGACGGAGTTGGCCAGGGAGACGTTGCCGGCGCGGTACGCGGAGATCAGTCCGGGAACGCCAAGCACGGAATCGCGCCGGAAGACGGTGGGATCCAGGAAATCGTCGTCGATGCGCCGGTAGATGACGTGGACGGGTTGGAGGCCCTTGGTCGTGCGCATGAACACCCGGGCGTCGCGCACGAGCAGGTCGCGGCCTTCGACGATCTGGATGCCCATCTGGCGGGCGAGGTAGGTGTGCTCGAAGTAGGCGCTGTTGTAGACGCCCGGCGTGAGCAGCACGACTGTGGGATCCGCCACGCCGCCGGGGGCGATGTGCTGGAGGGTCTTGAGGAGTTCCTGCGGGTAATGGTCGACCGGGCGGACACCCGTTTCCTCGAAGAGTTGGGGGAACGTCCGCTTCATCGCCTGGCGGTTTTCGAGGACGTAACTCACGCCCGAGGGCGTGCGGCCGTTGTCTTCGAGGACCATCCACGAACCGTCGCCGCCGCGGATCAGGTCGGTGCCGCAGATGTGGATGTAGATGTCCTTCGGGACCTTCACCTGGACGAACTCGCGTCGGAAATGGCGCGCCGAAAGGATGTAATAAGCGGGGATGACCCCGTCCTTCACGATGCGCTGCTCGTGGTAGAGGTCGTGGAGGAAGAGGTTGAGGGCGGTGATCCGCTGGATCAGGCCGCGCTCCAGGTATTCCCACTCCTTGGCGCTGATGATCCGGGGGACGAGGTCGAAGGGAAAGATGCGCTCGGCACCCTGGGAGTCGCCGTAGACGTTGAAGGTCACGCCCTGACGCATGAAGGCGAGGTCGACCTCGGTGCGCCTCTCGTCGAACTCAGCCGGGCTGATCTGTTCGAAGAGATTGCGGAAGCGCTCGTAATGACGGCGCACTTCCGTGGGTGTGGCGAACATCTCGTCGAAAAACCCGTTCGGATCGTACCCTTGCAGCACGGCAACGGATTACGCCTCGCCGGAGGGGCAAACAAGCCCGGTTTTCGGGCGGACGCAAAAATTGGTTCATGAGGATGATGAATGGGGGGCAGTTTCCAGTCCATTTTCAGTTTCAAGATTCAAGTCACCTGGGCGGCGATGTCCTCATCGCCATTGGGAATGGCTCTGGAACGGCGACGAGGACGTCGCCACCCCGTTGCATGTGAACCAGGATCGCCCCACCACCCCGCCGATCCGTCGCAACCCATGAGGCTTTTGCAAACTCGCGTCGCATATGCGACACGAATTTGCAAATGACGGCCCGTTCCGTCGTCGTTTCGGCGGTTTTTGCATCCGGACGTCGCATATGCGACGTCCGGATGCAAATCAGGGGGCCCGCCTCGAACCCAGCTTCCTGGCCGGGACGGTTCACGCCCGGACGACT
>JAIXZE010000292.1 GCA_027489875.1 Verrucomicrobiales bacterium | reverse complement strand
GGCCGGGTGCCCTCACCCGGCGGGATTGGGGATGCGCCGCGTGGGGTCACGCGGCCTTCAATGGGTCGAGGCTGAAGGCCGGGTGCCCTCACCCGGCGCATGCAATGAAGACCTCCCGTTCATTGCTGCAAAACACCCCTTCAGTAAGGGGTCGGTTCTTTGGGTGAGGTTTCAGCGCATGGGAGCCTACCGTGTCTGTCGCCCCGCTGGGGCTGGGGATTCCTATAGACGTGGGACCCAAGGCTCACGCCGTGGGCTGCTGTCTTTCGGCCCTCCGGGCCTGAAACGGCCGGGCACGAGGTTCAGAGCACCAGTGGAACCTCGGCGTGGGAACTCACGTCATGCGGTTCGTCGTCCCAGGAATCCAGGCCTCCGCTGTAACCATGCCGTTGGATGACGAGGAATGACTCGCGCTGAGACGCAGGGGCGCGGAGAACGAGGTCCTTTCGGTCACACTCATCGAGTCACACAGCGGCACCCAGACTTCCCTTTTCCTGTCTTCCTCAGCGCCTCTGCGCTTCTGCGCGAGATATCTGCTGCATGGATTTGGCTCAGATGCTGTGGCAGAACAGGGGCCTTCGGATTCGGGCTCAGTGATGGCCACAACCGCCGTGCGGTTGGTTCCAGCGTGCGGAGCAAACCCAGGGTTGTCCTCGTTCCTCGGCCAACCCTCGGGGTCTCAACGCCGTTGGCGTTGGCAAGGCATGGAACCGGCGGCGTGAAGCGTCCGCATTACCCCTCGGCGACCCCCCGTCCCTGCGTGAAACAACGCCTTGTCTCCTTCGCGTCTTCGCGTCTTCGCGTGAGGTTTCCTTCAAGTCAGCATGCCACGTCTTTCGCCCCGCTGGGGCTGGTAATCCTTCGGGATGCGGGTCCCACGGCTGACGCCGTGGGCTACCATCTGTCGGTGCTCCGCACCTGCTTAACCTCGGCATGAGGCTGGCTTCGTGCGGTTCGTCGTCCTCGGATCCCGGTCCCAGACGCTGTGGCGGAGCGGGGCGCTTCGATTTTGTCCCGGCGATGGCCACAACCGCGATGCGGTTCGGGCCCGCGTTGGGATCAACCCGAGGGTTGCCCTCGTTCCTCGGCCAACACCGCTGGCGTTGGCAAGGTATGGCCCCGACGAGATGGAAGGTCGCCTTCCCCTCGGCGATCTCGGCGTCTCGGCGTGAAACAACGCCTTGGCTCCTGCGCGGCGGCGTGCGTCCGAGGAGGACCCCACCCAAATTCCGTCCGCAGTCAGCGCTTCTCGCCTGCACCCGCAACCCGCTAGGCTCTCGGGATGATCTCCCCAAGGCTCCTCCGCTGGTGGTGGACGACGGCCGTGCTGCTCGGTTTGGCCAGCACCGCCTGCGCGGAACCGCTCGCCCTCAGCACCCGCTCCCGGATCCGCTCCGTCCGCGACACGAATGACTGGGGCATCCAGAACGGCATCGCCACCTGGGAATCGACCCGCACCGCCGTCGTCGTCTGCGACATGTGGGACAAGCACCACTGCCCCGACGCCACCGAACGCGTGGGCGAGATGGCTCCCCGCATGAACGAGATGATCAAGGCCGCCCGGGCCCGGGGATGCCTGATCATCCATTGTCCGTCCGACACCATGGACTTCTACAAGGACCACCCGGGACGGAAGCTCGCCCAGTCCGCGCCGAAGGTCGCCACGACGATCCCCCTCGAAGGCTGGTGCTCCCTCAAGCCCGACGTCGAAGCCCCCCTGCCCATCGACGACTCCGACGGCGGTTGCGACGGATGCCCCGACTGTCCCTCCTTCAAGGCGTGGTCCCGCCAGCATGCCGCGCTGGAGATCCTTCCCGGCGACGCCATCACCGATTCCGCCGAGGCCTTCTACCTGATGCGCCAGCGCGGCATCACCAACGTCATCGTCATGGGCGTCCACATCAACATGTGCGTCCTCGGCCGACCCTTCTCCATCCGCCAGATGATCCGACAGGGCCAGAACGTCGTCCTCGTCCGCGACATGACGGACTCGATGTACAACCACCGCAAGCGCCCGTTCGTCTCCCACTTCCGCGGCACTGAACTCGTCGTCGAGCACATCGAGAAGTACTGGTGTCCGAGCGTCACCAGTTCTGACCTCCTGGGCGGACCCGACTTCCGCTTCAAGGCCGACAAGCCGAAGCGGGTCACGTTCGTCATCGGCGAGAACGAGTATCGCACGTGGGAAACCCTGCCCGTCTTCACCCGGAACCACCTTTCCATCCGCGGCTACCGCTTCGAAGTGGTCTCTGCATCGCCGAAGGACGGCGACGGCGACTTCAAGAATTGGGAAGCCATCCGCAACTCGGACCTCCTCATCCTCAGCGTCCGACGGCGCACCGCGCCGCCGGGCATGATCCAGGCCCTCCGGGATCATGTCGCCGCGGGCAAGCCCATCGTCGGCATCCGCACCGCGAGCCACGCCTTCGAGATCCGCGGACAGACCAACACCACGCCGCAGACCTGGCCCAACTTCGACGACGAGATCCTCGGCGCGGATTATCAGGACCATTACGGCAAGGGCCCCGGTCGGGAGACCCTGGTCTCCATGATCCCCGAGGCCGCCAGCCATCCCGTGCTGACGGGCATTCCGGCCACGGCCCGATTCACTTCCCACCTGTATCGCAACCGGAACCTCTTCCGGACCGTCACCCCGCTCCTCCGCGGTCAGACCGAGGACGGAAAGTCCGAGGTGGAACCGGTCGCCTGGGTCAACACGCGCGACAACCGCCGCGTGTTCTATACCTCGCTCGGCAGCCCCGAAGACTTCGCGGAACCCACGTTCCAACGCCTGCTCCTCAATGGCATCCTTTGGGCTCTCGACGAGTTCATTCCCCCCGCCGCCCCGCCCATCGTTGATTACGCGGGCGGTTGGCAACGGCTGAAGGTCCCGGGAACCTGGGATGAAACTTCCCGCAACGGACTCGCCGCCTTCGATGGCATCGCGTGGTACCGCGCCTGGGTGAAGATCCCTGCAGACTGGCCCGCCCAGGCGGAACTCTTCGTCGAACAGGTCGACGACGCCCACGAGGCCTATCTCGACGGCGTCCGCGTCGGGGCCGCAGGGGCTTTCCCGCCCGCCTACCAGTCCGGGCTGGGACCCGGCACCGCCTGGCCGGTCACCCTGCGTCCGGGCCAATCCGTCCTCGTTGCCGTGCGCATCTTTGACAACGGAGGTCGCGGTGGTTTCAAGGGCCGCGCCCCGGAGATCCGCGCCGGCAACCGCACCCTGCCCCTGACTGGCGAATGGGAATTCCGCACCGGCGACAACCCTGACTGGTCCAAACCGGCCAATCCACCCAGCAAGGTCGACTTCGATGGCGCGAAAACCTCGGCCTCGATTTCCCCGACCACGGCTCCGACGGCCACGGCACCTGCCGCCACTCCTCCGCCCCAACTCGCCCCCCTCCCCCCCGCCGAAGCCGCCCTCCGCTTCGACATCGCTCCCGGCCTCGCCTGGGATCAGATCCTCGCCGAACCCGACATCGCCCAACCCGTCTTCCTGACCTTCGACGAACGCGGCCGGATGTGGGTCGTCGAGTACCGCCAATACCCGCACCCTGCCGGCCTGAAGATGGTTTCCCGGGACAACTTCTGGCGCGCTGTCTACGACAAGGTCCCGCCCCCACCGCCCAACCACTTCCGCGGTGCCGACCGCATCAGCATCCATGAAGACTCCGACGGCAACGGCACCTTCGACCGCCACTCGATCTTCGTCGACGGCCTCAACATCGCCACCAGCGTGGCCTTCGGACGCGGCGGCGTCTGGGTGTTGAACCCGCCCTACCTGCTCTTCTATCCGGACGCCAATCACGACGACAAACCCGACGGCGATCCCGAGGTCCGTCTCACGGGATTCGGGCTGGAGGACACCCATTCGGTCGCCAACTCGCTGCGTTGGGGTCCGGATGGTTGGCTTTACGGCTGCCAGGGTTCCACCGTCACCGGCAACATCCTCGTCCACGGTCCGGACGGAAAACCGCTCGGCGCGAAACCCGTCTATTCCCAGGGCCAGAACATCTGGCGTTACCACCCCGAACGCCGCGTCTACGAAGTCTTCAGCGAAGGCGGCGGGAACGCCTTTGGCCTCGAGTTCGATTCCGCCGGCCGCGTCTTCTCCGGTCACAACGGCGGCAACACCCGCGGCTTCCACTACCAACAGGGTGCCTACCTCCAGAAGGGCTTCGACAAGCACGGCCCGCTCTCGAATCCCCATGCCTACGGCTACTTCCCCGCCATCCCCCACCCGGACGTCGACCGTTTCACCCACAACTTCGTCCTCTACGACTCCGGCGCCCTCGGCGAGGCCTACCAAGGCCGCCTCTTCGGCGTCGAACCCCTCCAGGGCCGGATCGTCCTGTCCGAGATCACCCGCGACGGCTCCACCTTCCGCACCCGCGACCTCGGCCACCCCGTCCGTTCCACGGATGCCTTCTTCCGCCCCGTCGACATCAAGCTCGGTCCCGACGGCGCGCTCTACGTCTGCGATTGGTACGACCGCCAGGTGAACCACTACCGGAACCACGAAGGGCAGATGGACGCTTCCAACGGCCGCATCTACCGCCTCCGTCATCGCGACACCCGCCCCGGCTCCACGCCGAATCTCGCCAACCTCCCCACCGCCCAACGCGTGGCCAGCCTCGGTCACACCAACCGCCTCGTCCGCGAGCTCAACCTCCGCCGCCTCGCCGACCAACGGGATCCAGCCGCCGTTCCCTTGCTCCGCGCCCAACTGAACGCGCCCGCTCCGAACGTCGGACCCGACCTCGCCCTTGAATCGCTGTGGGCCTTGCACCAACTGGGAGCCCTCGATGCCCCGCTCCGCTCCGTTGCCCTGCGTCACCCCAATCCCCAGCTCCGCCTCTGGACCGCCCGTTTCATCGGCGACCACGGTCCCGTCCCGACCGAACTCGCCTCCCAACTCGCCCAGATCGCCGCCAACGAACCCGACGTCGAGGTCCGATCCCAGCTCGCTTCCACCGCCCGGCGCCTGCCCCCCGCCCAGTCGTTGCCCATCGTGAAGGCCCTACTGTCCCAGGACCGCGACGCCGCCGATCCCCGTCTCCCCCTCCTCCTCTGGTGGGCCATCGAACAGCACTGTGCCTCCGCTCCGGACGCCGTCCTCGACCTCTTCACGGACCGCGAACTCTGGCGTGCCCCCGTGGTTCACCAGCACATCCTGCATCGACTCGCCCGCCGCTTCACCGCCACCGGCAAACCCGCCGACCTGAAGTTCACCACGCGCCTCTTCACGCTTTCGCCCTCGGCCGAAGCCACCGCGCGCCTCACCCGCGGATTCGAGGAAGCCACCGCCGGCAGTCCACTCCCTGCCCTCCCCGAAGAACTCGTGCTCGCCATGGAGAAGGCTGGAGGGGAATCCCTCCTCATCGGCACCCGCCGTGCCCGCCCCGCCGCGGTCGAGCAGGCCCTCGCCCGGATCCGCGACGACAAGGCGGCCACCTCCGAACGGATCCAACTCGTCCAGGTCCTCGGCGAGATCCAGCTTCCCGCCGCCATCCCTGCCCTCCTGACCCTCGTGAGGGACGCCAAGCCGCTTGACCTCCGCCGCGCCGCCCTCGGTGCCCTCCAATCCTTCAACGACCCTGCGATCGCTTCAGAGCTTCTCACGCAATTGCCGTCCCATCCCCCTGCCCTCCAGCCCGTCACCCTCGCCGCCCTCGCCTCCCGCGCCCGCTGGGCCGAGGCCCTCCTCACCGCCCTCGACGCCGGACGCATTCCCGTCGCCAGCGTGCCCACCGATCTCGCCCGCAAGCTCAAGGCCCTCCCCGGGGAATCCATCGCCCGACTCACCGCGCGCCTCTGGCCGCAGCTCCGGCAACCCACCTCGACCGAACTCGAACGCGAGATCCTTCGCCTCGCCGAAGTGATCAACCTCGCCACCGGCAGCCCGTATCCCGGAAAGAAGCTCTTCCTCGAACGTTGCGGCACCTGCCACAAGCTCTTCACCAAGGGCGGCGACGTCGGTCCCGACCTCACGGTCTATCAGCGCACCGACCTCCCCAACCTCCTTCTCAACATCGTCAATCCCAACGCCGAGATCCGCGAAGGCTTCGAATCCTTCCAGGCCGAGACCCGCGATGGCCGTACCCTCTTCGGATTCCTCGCAGCACAGACCCCGCGCAACATCGTCCTGCGCACGCCGGACGGACAATCGGTCCCCCTCGACCGCGACAACCTCCAATCCCTCACCCCCGCCGGTTCCAGCCTCATGCCCGAAGGCCTCCTCGCAGACCTGTCCGACCAACAGGTCCGCGACCTCTTCGCCTACCTCCGCTCCACCCAACCCCTCAATGACTAGGGCGTTGGAAGCGTCCTTCACCAAGGCAGGGTCAATTCCAACGGCTCCGGCGGCACCGAGCGGTACATCCGCATCCCAAACGATTCCTCGTACTGGTCGAAGGCAAAGGATTCCCCCTCCTGCCCCAACACCACCGTCAGGATGTCCCACGGACCTTCCAGCCCCTTGTCCGAGTACTCGAACCGCTGCTGGAACCCGCGTGGTACCCGGGTCGTGATCATCACCCCACGGATCCCATCATTCACCCAATCCCGGATGACCAGCGATTCCTCCGCCCGCTTCGTATCGTCGTCTGCGATGGTCAGCACCGCTTCCGCCAACTCACCGATCAGGGGCAACGTCGTGTCCACGGCCACGATCGACAACCGCAGGTCGCGGTCTCCCTGCGGGAGGGAATCGTTCACCAACGGAATCCTCAGGTACGCCCGTGAATCCCCGGGCTCGAAGCGCGCCGTTACCACGTTCGTGCCGCCCAGCACCGACAACCCGAAATCCTGACCTTCAATCCGGCAGGTCACCACCTCCGCGCGCTTCACATCCTGCGTCCGCCAAAGGGCGATCTCCGCATATCCCAGCGGCCCCGCTTCGTTTGCCGAGAACCGCGTGGAGATGAATCCCGTCCGTCCTTGGGAATCCCCGTCCAGGATCCGCACCTCGATCCGGATCGGCGCATTGGTCGATCCCTCGATCGTCGCGTCGATCAACAGGTCACGCGTCGGCTCCTCCACCCCGTCCGAGATCAGATTCAGGAAAACCAATCCCACCGGAACAAACGGTTCGAGAACCGTCGTCGGCTCCGGCAGCTCATAATCGATGCCGGCCCGCGCTGTTCCGCCGACGGGCGTGAACCGGACAGTGATGGGCTCCGGGTGGAGCCACGGCTCCAGGCGCACGGACAGGGCGATCCGCGAACGGTTCTCGTCGGCCTCGATCACCGGGTTGTCGGCCACGAGTTGGAACTGCCTTCCAAAGGTGGTCTGCGACTGGAGCAGCATCACGAGGCACAGAAGCGTCCATCGAAGGATCGCGGTGGAAGAACGGGCAGGAGTGGTTTTCATGGTCTTGTCAGCGGGCGAGGTGGTTGGAGCCGCCGCGCACACAATACATAGGTTCTCAAGGTACGCAACCCACCGGTCCACGGGCTTCAAACCTGGATCTGAAACCTGAATCTCCCGGACCCCTCACGCCGACGCCGAGATATCCTTCAGGTCCGCACGCACCGAGGCATAACTCACCCCGTAGGCCGCCACTTTCGGATCCATCGGGATCCCATGCGTCGCGCAGTGTTCGCGGTACAGTCCCGGCCACCAGTTCCGGTGCTCGGTCAACCCCTCCGCGCGCCACTTTTCCCAACCCACCAGGACCTTGCTCCAGCAGCGGTCCCCATAGGCCACGGCTTCGTGCGGACTGGGCATGTCCGCCACGTACCAATCACGTCCAACGCGCGCATGGAGGACCTCATCGGCCCAATCGAAGTCCTGGATTGTAGCGGCGAGCGGATTCCGTGAGGCGAGCGACACCTCCCATTCATGGCGTTTCCCGGTCTTTGGCATGAGCCCCTGCTCGATGAAATAAAGGACCGCGTGCCGTTCCTTGGGCGTGAGCTGCGTGTTCAATCCCAGCGACCACGTGAAATTCACCATCACGTGTTTTGGCCAATCCACGCCAGCCGCCACGAAGCCCACCTCCCCCAGCATCGCGTGCCGGGCCTCATCCCAGAGCTGACGCGTCATGTCGCGGTAGTACCCCCATGGCTTGTCGGGCGTCTCGGCGAGGATGCTGGCCATCATCTCCGGTACATCGATTTCCCGGAGCCGCTTGTAGAACATCATCAGGACCTTCCCGTCCGCAGGCATCGCCGGGTCATACAGGAAGACCTCCGCGTTCACCCCCATGTTGTACGGATCCGGAAACCGCCCATCCCGACGCGGCACGCCGTCGTACCGGTAGGGTTCCCGGGAATGGAGTCGCTCGGGAACAGAACCCGGTTCTGAACAACCGTCGAATCCACCGGCCCCGACCACCGCCGCGACCAGCACGGCGAGGCCTGGCATCATTGCGGCGCGCGCCTCCGTCGACACCAGCTCCGCCACCGCGGAACGCCCGTATGCAATCAGGTCTTCCAGTTCCAGCAGGGCAAACCGCAGCAACCGCACCGTAGGTTGATCGGCTACCGGATGGGTTTCCCGACGGTGTTGCTCCATGCCCTCCCGCAAGGCCGGCAGCGCCAATTCGTAGAACCCAACCAGCAACGCCTCGGTCGTGGGGGCCTGCCGCAACTCGTCGAAGAACACCTCCAATGCCGCGTGCGGCACCTTGTCCAACCCCAGGGGCGGCTCGCGCATCTCGCCCACGCGGGCGCGGATCGCGGCGACATGTTCCGCGAGGATGTGGGCATGCAACGAGAAGGCCATCTTCAACTCGTAGACCGGCTCCGAAGTCAGCCGGGCGATCAGGATCTGGTGCAATCGCCGCAGGCAGTAGTGGTGCGCCTTCAGCCGGCGCACCGATTCCTCCACGGACAACCCGGCCCGCACGGCCTCGGGAAACGTCGCCAACCCGGCCAATGCCGGAAGTCCGGCATGGGTTCGGTACGCCTTCGCATGCTCCATGGCCGAAGCCTCGGCCCACATCGGGGAACTCATCGTGCGCGGGAGTTAATGCCCACACCGCCTGCACCGCAAGCCCCCGACCTTCAGCGTTCTGTTCCCGTCACCACGTTCCATCGGCCCGCACGCAGCACCACCTCCACGGCCCCCACCTCGTCCGTGAACCACACCGCGCCATCCGGCACGGAGGCGCGCAACCGGCGTCGCACCGCGCGCGAAAGCTTCAACGACGCCGGCCGGTCCGACGTCAGCAACACCACTGCCTTCGGCTGAAGACAGGCCAACAACTCCGGCGCCAGCGGTTCCCCCCGTCCCGGAACACCGGCGATCACCACGTCCGCGCGAAGCCCTGCGCCATGCCGGGCGATCAGCCGCCGTTGGGCGTCCGGATTCAGGCTCGGGATCAAGGAACAGCGCACCCCGTTCACACGCCCTGCCAGGACCAGCGCATGATCATCCGACCTTGTCCCTTCGCCCCCTTCCTCCGGCCACAGCACCTCCCACGAACCCACCGAACGACCGGCCGACAAACGCCGGATGGGGATCCCATGGTCATGCGCCGCCGCGTGCGCCTGTCGCAGCGCGCTCCCCGACCTTCCCTCCGGCCCCACCCAGAACGCGCCGACGCCGATGCCTTTCATCAACTCCGGCCAGCCACCGGCGAACCGGCTTTCGCCGGCGGCCCCGATCGCATCGTCCAACCGTTCGATGCCGCGCGAGCGCAACCAATCCGGCAGCGCCCTCCGTGCAAAGACCGCCGGCCCGCAATCCACGAGCATTTCGGATCTCCACCCCTGCTCCAGCAACACCCCGGCGCCCCATGGCAGGCAGGCGATGCGTGTGGTGCGCAACGACACCCCCACGGCCAGCATCGCAGCCACGCACGCGATTCCCGGTGGAGCCACCCAGCGCCACCCCAATGGCCGCCCCATCACCCACCGTGGCCCGACCCCAAAAAGCATCCAGGCGTACCCGCTCCACCAACCCCACGCCGGGGCCTCCACCGCCCAGTGGCCCCCGGGAATCCGCGACGCCCACTTCCCCGCCTGCATCATCATCTCCATCCACAACCACGCCGACTGGTTCATCCACACCGATGCCCCCTCCCACACCGGCACCACCAACAACGACAGCAACCCGGCCATCAGGCACAACCCGCTCACCGGCACCACCACCAGGTTCGCCACCAATCCCGAGAAGCTCACCAACTGGAAATGGTGAACCCCCAGTGGAACCGACGTCACCCACGCCGCAATCGACGCCGCCAGGTTCACCGCCAACCAGCGCCCGATCGAAATCCCCAGGCGCGCCATCCACCCCCGCGTCGATTCCGCCACCAACGGATCCGGCCCCAGCCAACGCTCCAGCCATCCCTCCACCGGCTTCACCCACACCGCCATCCCGGCCACCACCCCGAATGACAGCTGAAACCCCGCCTGGAACAATTGCCCGGGATCCACCGCCAGGATCACCCACGCCGATGCCGCCAGCGAATTCAGCAGGTCCGACGGACGCCTCAAGGCCCACCCCGCCACGACCACCGTCGACATCACCGCCGATCGCACCGCCGACGCCTGCCATCCGGTCGCCGCCACATAAAACCACACCACCGGAATCACCACCCACACGCACCACTCCCGACGCATCCGCACCAACCGCAGCACCTCCACCAATCCGCCCGCGACCAGTGCGATGTGCAGTCCGCTGATCGCAAAGACATGCAAAGTCCCCGACTCCATGAACGCCTCCCGCCACTCCTCTTCCAGCCCACCGCGCCATCCCAACACCATCGATCGGATCAACCGCGTCGCGGCATCGTCAGGGACTCCCCGCGACAGCGTCGTGTGTGCCCATGGCAGGAACCGGTCGGCCGGCCCCGGCAGCGGAGGATCCCCGATCAGACGCCAGTCGTTGGCCCCTTCGCATTCCCCCACCCGACGGATGCCGCGCGCCGACAGGTGCGCCGCGTCATCGAATCCGCCCGGCAAGAGGGGCGGCTTCGGTCGCTGAAAGACCCCGAAAACTTCAGCAACCATCCCCCGCCGCACTTCCAACCCTCGCGCCTCCCGAAACCGCACGCGCACCCGGCCTTCCACCGGTTGCCATGCACGGTTGCGCGCACGCCACCCCTCGACCTTCAACTCCACCATCCGCTGCATCGCCCCGGGCTTTCCGCGCACCTCCTTCAACTCCCCCGGATCCGACACCACCCCGCGCACCGATCCCAGGGTCGGCTCGGCAGGAATCACGCCGGCAACGTTCCGTGGTCCGTCCGTATCGTTCCAGACCGCGAGATGGCCCACGCCGACCAGCACGCAGGCGAAACGCAACCGCCAGGCTTCCCACCCTCGCCCGACAGCACTGCCTTCGCGTCCGCAAACCACGAATGAAAGCAACCCCACCAACGCCAGCGCCAAGCCGACCGTTGATGGACATTCCAGCAACCGCGCGGCAGCAATGCCGCACATGAGGGCCAGCACTGGCCCGACCAGGGGACGTTCCATGTTTGGGTGGCGGCATCATAACGCCCCAAACGCCCGCGTCGAATCGGACTCCACCCGCCCCCGATCGGGGCGGCGACGTCCTCGTCGCCCTCCCCAAAAGCCCCCCCCCATGGTGATGAAGACATCGCCCCCACTCACGGACGGGGCGGCGACGTCCACGTCGCCCCACCCCAAAGCCCCTCCTCAATCCGATGAAGACGTCCTCACCCGCTCCCGCCGCCGAGCCCACCACCGTAACCCCCACACGAACACCAAGACGCCCACCGCCGCCCCCATCGAATCGATGCCAACGTCGATCAAGGACCCCTGCCGGGTCGCATGGAACGACTGATGGAACTCATCCGTGAATGCATAGGCCGTCGCCACGCCCCACGCCCCCCACACCCAGATCCGGTGTCCCCGAGGATTTCCGGGATCCACCCCGGACCGCAGCGCCCGCGCCAGCAGCAGCGCCAGCACCGCATACTCCGAAACGTGCCCGCCCTTCCGGATCACAAAGCGCACACGTCCCTCCGCCTCGGTACTGATCCCCGGCACCAACCACCGCAGGAACGGTCCCAGGAACCGCGACGTACGGTTCGCCGACAACGCATCCGTGGAACCCCAGAAGATCATGCCCATCCAGAGCACCACCGGTCCCCAATACCCACCATAGAATCGCCATCCCCTGCGCACCCCCCCACCCAACCAGACCCACCCCCCGCACCGCAAACCCGGATACGTGAGGTTCCATCTGTCGAACGTATCTTGGCTCTGCTCCGCGCATGGAACGGGGTGGCGACGTCCTCGTCGCCGTTCCGAAGCCTTTCCCAGGGCGATGAGGACATCGCCGCCCCGAAACCATTCCAAAGGAGGCAGTGGCACGATGCGCTTTCGTCCGTCCCATCGTCCCCTCTCCCCGCCAAAATTTTCCCGCGAATCCCCCTTCTGCTTCCGCTACCTTCCCTCCACCTGATGCACGAGTTCGAGTTGATCGCGCGGCTGAAGCCGCTGCTGCCCACCAATGACTTTGTCGTCGCCGGTGCCGGCGACGACTGCGCCGTGCTGGACCTGGGGGATCCCGGCTTCCACACCCTGCTGAAGACGGACGCCGTCGTCGAAGGCGTGCACTTCCTCGCGGACGCCGACCCGGAGAAGGTCGGACACAAGGCGATTGCCCGCGCCCTCAGCGACGTTGCCGCCATGGGTGGAACACCCACCGCGGCCGTCGTCACCCTCGCGCTTCCGCCGAAGCATGACCCCGCCTGGGTCGAAGCCCTCTACCGCGGCATGGGTCGCACCGCCGCGCGCTTCCAGGTGGCAATCGTCGGGGGCGAAACCACCACCAATCCAGGCCAGGCCCTCGTCTCCGTCGCCCTCATCGGACGCGTCCCCCGCAACCAATCCATTCCCCGTTCCGGCTCCATGGTCGGCGACGCCATCCTGGTCTCCGGCGAACTCGGCGGATCCATCGCCGGACGCCACCTCGAATTCGAACCCCGCCTGCCCCAGGGGCAATGGCTCGCCTCCACCGAAAAGGTGCACGCCATGATCGACATCAGCGATGGCCTTGCGGGCGACCTCCGACACCTCCTCGAAATGGGCGGCAACCTCGGTGCCGAACTCCTCGGCTCCGCCATCCCCATCAGCCGCACCGCACGGCTCCGGGCCCGCGAAGGCGAACTCGCCAAGCCCGCCATGATCGCCGCCCTCACCGACGGCGAGGACTTCGAACTGCTGTTCACCGTCGCCGCCCGCGACGCCGTTCCCATCATGGATGGCTGGCGCGAACGTTTCCCGGACGTCCGCATCTCCTGCATCGGCCGCATCACTGCCGGCCCCGCCGCGTTCATCCGCGACCGCCACGGCGTCCGCGAACTGCCACCCCGCGGCTACGAACACTTCGGCCACTGATGCCGCCGGGCATGCCCACCGTCCTCACCCACTCCCCGGAAGAAACCGAACGACTCGGGGAATCCCTCGGTCGCTCCGCCGCGGCCGGGACCGTCTTCGGCCTCAGCGGCGATCTCGGCGCGGGCAAGACCGCCTTCGTCCGCGGATTCGTCCGGGGCGTCGGTTCCGCGCGCCGGGTTCACTCCCCCACCTTCGCCCTCCTCCACGAATACTCCGGCGGCCGGTGCCCGGTCTTCCACCTCGACCTCTACCGCCTCGAAACCCCGGAAGCCATCCGCGGCGCCGGCCTCGACGAATACCTCGATCACCCCGAGGGCATCACCCTCGCCGAATGGATCGTGCGCTGGGAATCGCCCGAATCCCCAAGCGGACGCATCCGCCACCTCCGGTTCCGCACCGTCGACGAACACACCCGCGAGATCACCCATGACGACCCTCTGCCTTGAGTTCTCGAGCGACCGACGGTCTGCCGCGGTCTGCGACGCAGGCCGCGTCCTGGCAGAAAGCTGCGTCATCGCGGGCCGCACCACGTCGGCTCCGGATCTGATCGCTGCTGCCCTGCGCGACGCCAGCCTCACGCCGCAACAGGTCCAGCGTCTCGCCCTGGGCGTCGGCCCCGGAAGCTACACGGGCATCCGCCGCGCCATTGCCACGCTACAGGGCTGGCACCTTGCCCACGGCCTTCCCATCGTCGCGGTCAGCAGTTTCGACATCCTCGCGCACCTCGCCACCGAACTGGATTCCGGACCCGTCCTGCTCGCCGCCGATGCCCAACGCAGCGAATGGGCGGTGGCCCTTGCCGAAGGCGGGAAATTGTCCGAACCGATCCGGCTGATGGCCCGCGCTGAACTCGACGCCCGGATCGCCAGCGGCCAGCGCGTGTTTACCCCGGACGCGAACCTGGCCGGATCGACACGCCTGTTCCCGACCGCTGCCGCGGCCGGCCTGCTGTCGACGCATCTGCCGGACGCCGACCCAACCACCCTCGCGCCCGTGTACCTGCGCGAAGCGAGTTTCGTGAAGGCACCGCCGCCGCGCATCCTTCCAGAATGAAGCGGGACCAGCGCCCACGCCGCTCACCACACCTTCAACGTCTCCAGCACCGCACGCGTTCGAGGGACTTCATGCGTCCGGAACAGATCCGTCCGTCCCAGCGCCGCCAGCACCGCAAAGAAGGGTTCCGCGCTGCGCACCTCATCCTCGAAACACTCGAAGGCATGCGGCAGCGCGTGGCAGGTCGGGAAGCCCAGCGCCCGGAGCCGGAAGGTGTTCAGGAAAACGCCCATCTGATGGCGGATGCGCACCGTCGAATCCTGCAGGTTGCGGTAATAGAACCCCAACCCCGGATCGATCCAGATCCGCTCCACGCCATTCCTCACCGCCACCTCCGTCTGCCGCGCGAAGTACTCGTACAGCATCGCCGTGGCATCCGTGCCGAAATCAAAGTCCGCTACATCCCGCACGTTCGCTCCCTGCACGTGACACAGGATCACCGCGCCGCCGTGGTCGGCCACCATCCGGTACATCTCGTCCGTGCGCTCCGTCCCCGTCAGGTTCAGCACCTTCGCCCCCGCCTCGAAGCACGCCCGCGTGACACTCGGATGATAGGTCTCGACCGACACCAGATGTCCGGCCGAAGCCAGTTCCCGCACCACGGGCAACAGCTTTGAATTCTGCGCCGCATCGTCGACGCGCGCCGCGTGTGCCAGCGAGGACTCCGCGCCGATATCGAGGATCGCCGCGCCTTGCGCCGCCAGCACATGCCCCCGCCGGATGGCCGAGTCCGCCGAAAGACAGACGCTCTCCCGATACCACGAATCCGCCGAGAGGTTGATCACCCCCATCAACGCCGGTGCCGCATCCCCACCAAACGGTCGTCCGCCCAACTCAAAACCGTGGGCCTTGGCCGACAATGCCGTCGCGTGCGTGGTCGCCAGCGCCGCCAGATCCTCCAATCGAAGCATGCCGCCACAGTGACCCCGGTCCGCCACCCGTCAACCGACCACTCCATCCCGGCCTGAGATTACCGGCGAGTTACGTCCACAGATTTCACAGATTTCACAGATTCTCCGCAGGCTGGGGATGCCGCCCATTCCAATTCCCGGGCGAGGCGCACATCCAACTGTGAAGCCTGCGAATCTCTGGACCTGCCATCCCCCACCAATCTGTGGAATCTGTGCAATCTGTGGACCCGCTATCCCCACCAATCTGTGGAACCTGTGGATCGTCCACATCACGCAATCGCCCGCTTCCAGATGGGCACCACCCGCTTCATCTCGTCGATCAACCATTGGCACGCCGCAAACGCCTCCCCGCGGTGCGGTGCGACGACCTCCACCCACAACGACGCCTCCCCCACCAGCACCGGACCCAACCGATGGACGAGCCGCACCGATTCCACGGGCCAACGCGCGGCCAACGACTCCATCAACAACCCGAACTGATGCCGCGCCATCGCCTCGTGCGCGGTGTAATCCAACCCCTGGATCCGACCTCCCGCTTCGAGATCGCGCACCACGCCGAGAAAGGTGATCACCGCGCCCGCGGTCGTGCTGCGTCGCCGCGCACGTGACAGCGCCACCTCGTCGATCGGATCCCGCGTCAGAATGACTTCCCGTTCCATGGCATCTCAACCGCCTTGCACCGGCGGAAACAGCGAAACCTCATCCCCCAACCGCAGCACGCGCTCCGGATCGGCATAATCCACGCCCACGGCCACCAGCGTGCACCCCTTGAGTGGTTCCAGCACCGGCCAGCGCCCGTGCACCGCCGACAGCAGATCCGCCACGCGGGCTCCCTCGGCGAGCGTCACCTCCGCCGATTCGGCCCCCACGCGTTCGCGGAAGTAGGACCAGAACAACACCCGGATCGTCATTTCACCGCCTCCGGCCGCAGCACGCCGATGAATGGAAGGTTCCGGTAGCGCTCCGCGTAATCCAGTCCGTAGCCGATCACGAACCAATCCGGGATCCGGAAGCCCACGTACTCCACCCGCTGCTTCACGACGCGACGCGACGGCTTGTCCAGCAACACGCAGGAACGCACCCGGCGCGCCCCCAACGCCTTCATCCGTCCGATCACCGCCGACAGCGTGCGACCGGTATCGAGGATGTCGTCCACCACCAGCACATCCCGACCAGCCACATCGAGCTTCAGCTCCTTCGTGTAGACCAATTCGCCGCTCTGGGTGCCGTCGCCGTAGCTCGACACCCCGACGAAATCGAGCTTCACGGGTCCTTCGATCTCGCGGATCAGATCCGCGACGAACAGCACCGATCCACTCAAGACCGCGACCATCACCCACTCGCGATTGCCGAAGTCCTGTTGTATCTGACGGCCCAATTCATGGATCCGACGCCGGATCTGCGCCGGGCTCGCCACCACGCCACCGATCGCCGCCCGTTGTCGAGGCGGCACGCGGGGAGACAACCGGGCCACCACCGGAACCTCCGCCGCAACCGTCGGCCGCGGTGGGGATTTCGGGGCAGCGGGTTTGCGAACGGTGGCCTTCTTCATGGTACGCGGAAGCCTGTGAACGATCGGGAACCGGAATCAGATGTGGGCGGAATCCGTGGCGTCCTTCTGCGTGTACCCGCTGTCCTGACGCTTCAGGTTGACCTCATTCTTCTTCACGTAGGCCGCGAACAGGTCGTCGGCCGACATCCCCAGCACCTGCGCCATGCTGATC
This sequence comes from Verrucomicrobiales bacterium, assembly GCA_027489875.1. Lineage (GTDB taxonomy): Bacteria > Verrucomicrobiota > Verrucomicrobiia > Limisphaerales > UBA9464 > UBA6176. The sequence continues at coordinate 47,413 of JAIXZE010000292.1, read as the reverse complement.
AGGAAGTGCATCATGTCGACCACCTCCACCCGCGCGTTCTGGGCGTCAAAGGTCTGGTACTTCGCCCACCACTTCCACGGCACCGAGTCCGTCAACTCGGCCAGTTCCTGCCCCATCGCGCGGCAGTAATTGAGGATCCACTTGGTCTTCTCGGCTTCATCCATCGCGGAGGTGTCCACCCCGATGCGCAGATTGAGCGCCTGTTGCATGCGGAAGAGTTCCCGCAACTGGTCGGCATGTTGCATGGCCCGACCCTGTCAATCCGTCCGCCCGGTCGCAAACCCCATCTCCACCCTCACCGCCCCGGTGCCGTCGTATCCAGGCCGACGGCAGCGATCCGACGCCGCTGGTACCACGCCACCCCGACGAGATCAAAAAGCCCACGGCCAAGCCGGTTCCACACGCCGTACTTGCTGACGCCGGCAACGCGCGCCCGGTGATTCACGGGAACTTCCCGGCAACGACTGCCGTTCCCGGCCACCAGGATGGGCAGGAACCGATGCAGCCCGTTGAAGACAAAGACCCCGTCCAAGGCGCTCCGCTTGAATGCGCGCAAGGCGCAGCCCGTGTCCGCGAAATCGTACCGCAAGGCCGTCTTCCGCGCCCAGCGTGCCACCCGCGAAGAAACCTTCCGCACCCAACTGTCCTGACGCTGCACGCGATGCCCGCTCACAAAATCCAGATCCGACCCCAGCATCGCCAGCATGCGCGGCAACTCCGCCGGATCGTTCTGCAAGTCCCCATCGAGGGTGCACAGATACGCCGCTGAGGTGCCCATCAACCCCGTCCACACCGCCGCGCTTTGACCCCGGTTCTTCTGGTGACGCAACCCGCGTACGCGCGCATCGCGCGCCGCCACGGCCCCGATCTGCGACCACGTCGCATCCGTGCTCCCGTCGTCCACGAGAACGATCTCCCACGACCGGGCTTCTCCTCCAAAAATGCGCACCAATTCGTCCACGAGCGGAGCCACATTCTCCGCCTCGTTGTACAGGGGCACGACAATCGCAATCTCAACGGGCACCCGGCAAACCTAGTGCGGTCCCCTGCCCCCCGCGAAGCCGATTTTACCGGCCACGCGCCGCGCGCAGGTCGGAATGCAGCGACAAAACCCGGTCGCGCCACTCGCGGGCCACGACCTTCCGGTCGCCGGACATCCGCGCGGGCGCACCGAACTTCACCCGCATCCGAATGCTGTGATGGGTCAGCAACTTCAGGAAGTGGGGACCAAAGCTCATTTCGCCCCAGTACGGCACATCCACGCCGTCCGGGCCCCGGCAATCAAACGCCAGCGCGAACGGCGTCACCATCCACTCCTGATCGACCGCCGGACCGAACAGGGAGGCATGGAACGGCAGCACCGAATCGCCCGCCGAACTCGTGCCCTCCGGAAAGAACACCACCGGCACACCCTGCTTCACCCGCGCCGCCATCGACGCGGTAACCTCGCCCACCGCCATGCGACGCGAACGTTCGATGAAGATGGTGCCGCCCTTGGCCGCCAACTTTCCGATCATGGGCCACGCCCGGATCTCAGCCTTGGCGACGAATGCCACCGGGCGGACCGTGGACAACCCGACGATATCCATGTAGCCCAGATGATTTCCAACCCAGGCCTGGGAGTTCCCAGGATCTCCGTCCACCTCGACCTTGAGGCCGATGGCCCTGGCGAATCCCTTGCCGTGACGCAACGCCCAACTGGCCTGGGCTGGCCCCTCGGTATGCGGTCCATCCCAGCCAGCCCGGGCGCACCGCGTGAGGAATCGGGTGAGTCGGAAGAGGCGCCTTCCGGGGAGTTTCATCCCAGAATCCGCCTTGCCGCGCTGGGAAGAGTCTCCAGATCGAGCCACGTCAGAAAATCAATGGTTTTGAACGAGCCATCCAATGCCGGCGCACCGCAAATGCGGGCACCCAACGAAAGGTAAGCACGTAACAGAGGGGGGATTCTTGTCACACCTCCTGCCACTTCGTCGAGGGGACACACAAATTGTGGGGTGGGGTGCGTCCGGAATCGCGCATCCACCAGATAATCCGGTCCCAACTCCAGATACACCGCGGCCCCATCCCGCGGGTCCTGCGAGGTCAACGAACTGCACCCGATCAGGTATCGGCAACCACGCTCGCGGGCGTACTCCCTGATCCCGCGCCACAGCAGGGTCAGGACCTGAAGGTTCCGGTGCGCCCGGTGAACGCAGGCGCGCCCCAGTTCCACCATCTCTCCGTACACATCGCGAAAAGCTCCGAACTCAAACTCCTGAGCCGAATAGAATCCCAGGTTCGCCAGCGCCATCGTCCCCGTCTGGAGCCGATACGTCCCAACGACCTCTCCCGAGGATTCGTCTTCCACCAACAAGTGATCACACACCGGATCGAAGGGATCCTCATCCCGGAGTGTGGCGTACGAACTTTCCAACCCTTCGTTCAACTCGAGGTTGAACACCTGGAACCGCAGGCTCTGCGCGGCGCGCACATCGGCGTCTGTCGACGACACGCGGACGCGGTACCCTGTCCGCGCTTCCCCTCCCCGTGTCATCGCCCGCACTGCGACCTCCGCCCTGCGATCCCGAACCACCGGCAACGTCGGCTTGTCCATTCGCCCCACTCTGTCCAAGCGAACCGCCGTCCCGTTAGGAACGAATCCGTGACAACCGCCACGAACCGGTGAACTCCACGTTCCAACCCGCCGCTACTTCGGCAACGGCACCTGCCGCGGATGCATCAGGTAGCCCATCAGATCCCGCACATCCACCGCCGGCAGCGAGTCCAGCAACCCCTCCGGCATGGCCGAGTCCGGCATCGTTTCCACCTTCACCACGTCCGCACGCGACACCGTCAACCGTTCGCCCGGGTTGACCACCGTCAACGTCCGTTCGTTTGCGTCGCGCAGCAACCCCGACACCACGCGGCCATCCTTCAACGTCACCACCGACAACCGTTGCTCGGCCGCCACCACCGCTCCCGGATCCACGATGTTCTCCAGCAGGTAACCGAGATCCGCGCGTCCCGATCCCGTCAGGTCCGGACCCACCTCCCCGCCCTCGCCGTACAACCGATGGCACCCGGCGCATGCCTGCACGAAGAGCTGTCGTCCGCGTCCCAATTGCGCCTTTGCCACCACCGCCGGTCCAAGATCCCGGCGCAGCGCTTCGATCCGTTGACGCTTCTCCGACGGCGTCGTCCGCACCGTCCCCCACACCTTTTCCAGCAGACCCGTCAGCGACGCATCGCCGAGGCGCGCGATCTGACCCGCATGAAAAGCCGTCAGGTCGGTGCGTTGGATCCGGCCGGCAAGCATCGCCTCCAGCAGCGCCCGGGAGGTCTCGGCGCGGGCAATCATGGCCACGATCACCGATGGCCTTTCCTCGATCCCCAGCCATTGGTACCGCGAAAGCACCTTCTCCAACGCCTCCGGATCCGAAACCTCCACCAACCCAACCAAGGCGGCCGCCCGCAGCGAACCGTCATCCGCCAACCGCCGCAGCAACGGCCCCAGATCCGGGACCTTCGCATCCAGCAACGCCCGCAGTGCCGAACGCCGCGCGCCGGCATCCGCGCTTCCGTCCTCCACCAACTTCCGCAACTCGCCCACGGCGCGCCCATCCCCGAACACGACGTCCAGGTCGCGCGCCATGGCCTTCAACGCTTCATTCGATCCCGCACGGATCAGCGCGCCCAGCGCCGCCCAACCCTTGGGTTCGGGAGCCCGGCGCGTCCCACGCAACGCATCGGTCATCCCCGCCAGCAGATCGACCCGCGCCTGTTCGGAAGCCTCGCGCGCCCACGCCAACAAGCGCGCCAACTCCGGTGAACCCGTGGACACATCCTCTGCCAACCGACGCGCCACAAAGCGCCGGACCACCGGGTGCGCACTGGATTCCGCCACGCTCCGCAACGATCCGGCGGCCACCCGCCCCAAGGGCTCGATCCCGTACCAGAGCATCAGCCCGAGCGTCCGATCTCCCGCATCCTCGGAACGTGCGGCCAGCGCCCGTGCGACCGCCGCCCGCCGTTCCGCAGGCATCCGTTGCAACGCGGACGCCAGATAAAGCCGGACCAATCCGGAGGCATCCTTGGCCGCCATCCGTTCCCAGCGTTGGAACACCCGTTCCTGCACGTCGGCCGCCAGGGTCGATCGCGCCGCTGCCGCGTCCGGATTCACCGCAAACTGGTCCGCCAGCAACCGCACCGCCCAACTCCGCACGTGCTCGTCGTCGTCCCCCGTCCGCGACAGCATCCAATCCGGCGTCCAGGTTCCCAACGCGTTCAAGGCCCACAGCACCCGCAACGCCCGCGGGCCCGATTTCTCCCGCTGGAACGTCGCCCGCAACCGCGTCGACGATTCCCAACGCTCCGGATCTTCGGACCGCGTCGCCAAAACCTTCAACGCCGCCCGCGAAGTCCACTCGTTCGGATCCAGGATCCATTGCTCGAGTTGCTCCATCGACGCGCCCTCGATATCCGGAATCATCACCGGCGGCGGGGTGCCGAAATGGATCCGATGGATGCGGCCGGAAGACCGGTGCACGCCATCGTGCTCGTGGCACTCGCCCGTGTCCGACCAGTCCGCGAGGTACACCGCCCCTTCGGGTCCTTGCAGCATCTCGATCCCCCGGAACCAGGGATCGCCGGTGTGGAACAGGTCGGGCTCATGCCGCCCGACGTAGCCCGATCCCAGACGTTCCAACCGTTCCCGATTGGCACGGCGACCGTGGAGGTTCCATGTGAACAGGCCCCCGCGATACGACGCCGGCCAATTCGTTCCCTGATAGATCATCAACGCCGCGTGCGCGTGCCCACCGCCCAACCCATCGCTGCCGCTCGCCGCGACACCCTCTGCCGAGGGCCGCGACTTGGTCCACCCGGCACCCGTGTCAAAATGGAAGTGATCCGCAATTTGAGGAATCAGCGCATAGGCGCGCGGCAACACATCGTTGCCGTGCATGCGCTCCAGATGCGCCCCGGAAACCGCATGCCACAGATGCCCGATGACCGTGTTGATGAAGAACGGTTCGCCCACCTCGTTCCAGTCGAGTCCCCACGGGTTGGTCGTTCCGTGGCTCACCCCTTCCACGACGCCGCGCTTCGGATGGAACCGCCAGATGCCGCCACGCATTTCCACCCGGTCGGACTCCGGTGCTCCCGGGAGACCGATCTTCGCACCGCTCGAGATCCCGATCCGGCCCCACAGCCATCCGTCCGGCCCCCACTTCAATCCGTTGGCGAAGGTGTGCCGGTTGCCGGTCGTCGTGGTGAAGCCATCCAGCACCACCTGCGGCGGACCATCCGGAACGTCATCCCGATTCGCATCCGAGATGAACAGGAGACGTGGCGGACACAGCACATAGATGCCGCCCGGAACCGGCTCGATGCTGGTCAGGATCTGCGCCTGATCCCAGAACACCTTCCGACGTTCGGCACGCCCATCGCCGTCGGCGTCTTCGAGGATGAGCACGCGGTCCATCAGGTTGGTCGCGAAGTTCACCCCGGACTCGGCATACGTGTAGTTCTCGGCCACCCACAAGCGCCCGCGCAGATCAAAGGCCATCGCCACCGGTTGTCGGACGTCGGGTTCCGACGCCACCACCGTCACGTGGAATCCGTCCGGCACCTGGATCGACTTCGCCGAGGCCGCCGCGGTCATCGGCGGATTCTTGCCCTTCTCGGAATCGTATGGCTCCGGGAACGCTGAGGTCTCGGCCGCCACCGCGGAAAGGGAACCGACAACGGCCAGAGACAGGATGTGACGGTGGAACATTCCCGTAACCGAACCCAATTCAGGCAGGGTTCGCAAGCCACCCGTGGTGGTCGCACCCCATTTGGGAATAGTTTCGGGGCGGCGATGTCCTCATCGCCCTGAGAAAGGGTTTGGAACGGCGACGAGGACGTCGCCACCCCGTTCCATGTGGGGGCAGTGTCCAGATGCGGCCGACCGCCGTGGGATCAAAGTCCCCCGAACCGCCGATGCCGCCGGGAGTATTCCTCCAGCGCCTCGTACAACTGCGCCTTCCGGAAGTCCGGCCACAGGACGGGCGTCACCACGAACTCGGCATAACTGATCTGCCAGAGCAGGAAGTTGCTCACGCGCATTTCCCCGCTGGTCCGGATCAAAAGGTCCGGATCCGGATAGTGACGGGTGTACAGATGTTCGGAAAACACGCGTTCGTTGATCTCGGCGGGATCGATGGTTCCGTTGCGGGCCTTCGCCGAAAGCTCACGGACCGCCTCGATGATCTCGGTCCGGGCACCGTAGCTCAGGGCCAACACCAGCGTGAGGCCGGTGTTCTTCGAGAGCGCCGCCTTGGTCTTCTCCAACTGTTGCTGGACGGCATCCGGCAACCGCCAGATCTGGCCAACCGCATCCAGCTTCACGTTGTTGCGGTTCAACTCGCCGATCTCGTTCTTCAGGAACCGGGCGAGATACTTCATCAAGGTATCCACCTCGTCCTTGGGCCGGTTCCAGTTCTCCACCGAGAACGCATAGAGGGTCAGGTACTTCACCCCGACCTCACCGGCCGAACGAACGATCGCCCGGACCGACTCGACACCGTTGCGATGACCCTCGACCCGCGGCAACCCCCGCTGCTTCGCCCAGCGCCCGTTCCCATCCATGATCACGGCGACGTGCTGGGGCACGTTCGCCTGCGCCTGCGGACTCAATCGGGGTTCAGCACTCATCGTCTGTCGGGATCCAGCCCGGGACACCCGCCGATCACAGGAACATCGTCTGTTCCCGCGCCGGCCCCACCGACGTAATCGTCAGCCGGGCGCCCGTCATCTGCGCAATGGACAACAGATAATGCCGGCAGTTCACCGGAAGATCTTCCCAACGCCGGATGCCGTCCGTGGGAACTTCCCAGCCCGGGAATTCTTCGTACACCGGCTGGCAACGCGCGAGGATCTCGCAGTCGTTCGGGATGTGCGTCAGCCGCTTCCCATCGACTTCGTACGCCGTGCAGACCCGGATGGTCTTCACGGTATCCAGGCCGTCGACGTTCGTGATCGCGAGTTCGTCGATGCCGTTCACCATCGCCGCATGGCGCGTGGCCACCGCGTCGAACCATCCGCAACGCCGGGCCCGACCCGTGGTCGCCCCGAACTCACGCCCCATGCCATGGAGAAGATCGCTGATCTGGGCATTCTCCGTCGGCAAGGGACCTTCACCGACGCGGGTCGTGTACGCCTTCAGCACACCGACCACCTTGTCCATGCGGTTCGGAGGAACGCCGGAACCCGTGCAGGCGCCGCCGGCCGTCGTGCTGGAGGAGGTCACGTAAGGATACGTGCCGTGGTCGATGTCGAGGAAGGTACCCTGCGCACCCTCGAACAGGATATTGGCACCGCGGCGGGTCGCCTCGTGGAGGTATACCACCGTGTTCGTCACGAACGGCCGCAACCGGTCCGCCGCCTTCGAGTATTCCGCAAAAAGGGTTTCGTAGGACAACGGCTGCGCACCCAGCGCCTTCAAGACCTCGTTGTTTTCCTCCAACCGCTCCTTCAACCGCTCGGGAAAACGGGTCGGATGGATCAGGTCAATCACACGCAAACCAACGCGCGCTGCCTTGTCGCCGTATGTCGGTCCGATGCCGCGCTTGGTCGTCCCGATCTTCTTCGAGCCCTTCCGAACCTCGCGCTGGCCATCCAACTCGCGATGCCAGGGGAAGACCACGTGCGCGGTCTCGGAAATCTGCAGGTTCGCCGGGCTCACGGGGACGCCGAGCTTCGCCAGGCCGTCGAGTTCGTTCACCAGGCCGATCGGATCCAGCACCACGCCGTTGCCGATCACGCACACCTTCCCCGCCCGCAGGATGCCGGACGGAATCAGGTGCAGGACATACTTGTCCTTGCCGACATACACCGTGTGGCCGGCGTTGTTGCCACCGGCAGACCGTACGACGATCTCCGACTGTTCGGTGAGAACGTCGATGATCTTGCCTTTGCCTTCGTCGCCCCATTGGGCGCCGACCAGAATCACATTTGCCATCGCAGCGAGTGTAACCGGAGACACAAAAAAACCCCGAAGCGCAATCCTCGGGGGTGCCGACCGGAAATTACCGGCGGACAGTAGGGACTCCGGTCCCGGCGAGTCAACCGCAGCGGCAAGCGAATCTGCGGCCCTACTGGCGGTCCACCGTGGCCCGGTCCTGCAGCCATTTCAGGTCACGGCTGCCCGGATGGTAGATCGTCCAGTGATCCGGGATCCACTCGGCGGTCGATTCCTGTCGGGTCCGGGGATCTGCCCACAACCGGGTGTCCACGTGTCCATCGGCAAAGGCCACCGCCCCGCGGTTGCCGTGCTGGAAGGACGGCAGGTGGTAGAACAGGCCCGTGAAGGGCCCCTTGTGGATGACGAAGGCCGGATGGCAGACGTTTCCGGGGGCCACGTCGACGAAGGTCAGAAGGTCCGAAGGCCCGGCAGCCCCCACATCCGCCATCTTGTTGAAGAACGTACCCCGCCCAAAATGCAGCCGCATGTCCGGGGCGGCCCCATTCATGAACACATTCAGCGAGTAGCTCCGATTCTTCGGGTACTTCTTGTCCCCGATCTCCACCCGGCTCCGATCCCCCGGACAGCGATACGTGGCGGCCGATTGGATGTACGGCGTGAACGCGGCGTACTTGCCACCGATCAGGAACAGCCGGTTCGTGAACGTGTCCAGATCCAGGTGCGTCCCCCCCAGGACCCACATCCGGTTGTCTCCCAACTGCTCCGCAGAGCCATAACCGTTCAGGACCAGACCATCGGCGTTGTCTCCGGAATACAGGTTCCAGGCGATGTTCAACTGCCGCAGGTTGTTCAGGCAGGCGGTCCGTTGGGCCGACTTCTGAGCCCCAACGAGCGCCGGAAGCAGCATCGCCACCAGGATCGCAATGATCGCGATCACCACCAGCAGCTCGATCAACGTGAACCCACGCGCCCGTCGAATGGACCCTGGGTGGCGTCCGTGGGACCCCGATGGCATTGCTGAAACTCGATTCACGATTGTGTGGCAGCATCCCGCAGGCCACGCCGCAGCGTGCTCCATTTACGGACCAACCGCCATCCGAAGTTCAAAATGCGCCCTCGACCGTGACGCCCTTCCTCCCGCATTGTCCATGGGTGCGCCGTTGACACCCCGTTTACGGCTCCCGTAGGCTCCGGAAGAATTTTTCCTAACATGCTGCGAATCGCACTGATCATCGCCCTCCTCGCCGCCATCGGCAGCCTGGCCCTCACGTTCCTCCACACAAAGCCCGTCGTGGAGGAGCTGAGAACGGACCTCTCCACCACGAAGGCAACCCTGGAGGACACCTCGACCAAGCTCACCAGCACGACCGCGGATCTCAAGAAGGCCGCCTCCGAGCTGGAGATCCGCTCCAAGGATCTGGAGTCCACCAAGACCCAGCTCGAGGAAGCCGCCGCGGCCGCCGCCAACAACAAGAAGCGCGCCGACGGTCTTGACGCGCAGCTCGCAAAGACCACCAAGGAGAAGAACGACGCTCAGGCCACCCTCGCCCAGTGGGAAGTGCTCAATATCAAGCCCAGCCAGGTCCTGGAGATCCGGGCCCAGCTCAAGGACACCGTCGAAGCACGCAACGCCCTCGCTGAAGAAAAGAACATCTTCCTCAAGCGCATCACCTCCCTGACCAACCGCTTGGCCAAGTACGAGGCTCCCGATTCCAAGGTCATCCTTCCCGCCGGTCTCAAGGGCCGCATCCTTGAAGTCGGCCCCCAGCAGGACTTTGTCCTCCTCGATTTCGGTGACAACAAGGGTGCCCTCGAACGCGGCGAACTCCTCGTCCGCCGTGGTGACAAGCTGGTCGGCAAGGTCTCCATCGTGAAGGTTCAACCCAACACCTGCATTGCCAACGTGATTCCCACCTGGAAGCAGGGCGATGTGGCCATTGCGAAGGACGACGAAGTCCTGTATTGATCCAGCATGAAGTTCCGAATTCGTCACTTCTTCGCGTTGTTGATCGCTGCCGGAGCCTTGTCCTCCGTCGGCTGCAAGACCAACGACGATATGGATACCGCCAGGCCGTGGAACGGCCCAAAGACGTGGGAAACGGGTCTCCCCGCTTCCCTCACGGAAGGCCGCTGAGGCCTTCGCCCGTACGAGAACAGAGTTTCAAAGGCGCCGCTCCGCGGCGCCTTTTTCGTGCTCAGAGACTGTTTCAGCCCCCGATCAACCCGGAGGCGGCCCACCAAAATGGGCCGACCATGAGGCGTAGGCGGCTTCATCTTCCAGCATGGCTTCGATGGCTGCCACCAGCGGTGCCGCCCTCCACACGCCGGAAAAGACCGCCCGGTCCCCGATCGAACTCTCGAGCACGAAGGTTGGACGTTGGCTCACCCCCAGCGCATGGAACATGGAGGTCGTCTCCCGGAGGCGCTTCAGCACGGGTTCCGTGCGTGCATGGGCCATCAACAGATCCGCATCAAGGCCCGTTGCGGCCGCCACCACCGCCGCAGAGACTTCGACGCGTCCCACTTTCAGCCCGTCCTGAAGGGCTGCGCGGGAGATCGCCAGCCGGGCACGGTCGTCCGAAACACCCAGGTCCCGGGCCGCTTCAGCCACCAGATTGGGTGCCAGATACTCGGTCACCCCCTCCTCGAACCATCCGGAATTCAGGGAAACCGGGGACCGCACAATCGTACCGCTCCGCCGATAGAACCATTCGCACTGGGACCTGGTCACCGGAAGGCCGGTGACATCCATCAAGGCGATCCGCCAGTCGAAATCGATCCGCCCCTGATACCGTTCCTTCAGCTCGGCCCAGGCCGGTTCCGCCCAATAGCACCAGGAGGAAACCACCTCCGTGTAGTACGTCAGTGTCATGCTCATGGCCTGAATCTCCGCCCAGCCCACTTTTGGTTCCACCCCAAATCAGGACTGAACACCATCCGATTCATTGACGTCCCAAGTTCGCCGCGTTTGACAGCCGGGAGAACGCCCCGTGTATGCTCCGCGCACCTGTTTCATGAACCGCATTGCCGCCATCACCGCCGGGATCATCCTGGCCGCCCCGCTGACACGGGCGGCCGACCCGGTGGACTTCAAACGTCAGGTCCGCCCCATCCTCGAGGCCTACTGCCTCAAATGTCACGGTGCTGAGAAACCCAAGGGTGACCTCAGCCTCGTCACCCGGGCGGCCGCCCTCAAGGGCGGCGAGGACGGCCCGTCGCTCGTCCCCGGGGATCCCGCCAAGAGCCCGCTCTACACCACCACGACCCTCCCGCCGGACCATGACGACGTCATGCCGCCCAAGGGCGAGAAGCTCTCGAAGGCCCAGCAGGACACCCTGAAGGCCTGGATCGAACAGGGCGCTGCCTGGCCCGACGAATTCAAGCTCGTGCAAAAGGAGAAGGTCGACTTCGTCAAGCAGGTGGCCCCGATCTTCGAGGTCTACTGCGTCTCGTGTCACAAGGAAGGCCACGCCAAGGGCGACCTCCGGCTCGACGTCAAAGCCGAGTTCTTCAAGAGCGACTCCATCGTGATCGGCGATGCCGAGAAGTCCAAGGTCTTCACCACGATGATCCTGCCTGCGGACCACGACGACCTGATGCCTCCCGCGAAGAAGGGTGGCCCCCTGCCCCGCGAGAAGGCGGACCTGGTCCGGAACTGGATCGAACAGGGTGCCCAGTGGCCCGACGGTCTCGTCCTGAGCCAGAAGGAAGCGGCCAGCATGATGACCCGCGACGATGCCGCGATGCTCGCCGCCATCCACGCCAAGATCCTCGCCAACAGCAAGGCCGCCGCGGCCGAGATGAAGGCCTATGTCGAGAAGATCCCCGGCACGGACGGCGAATTCGAGGTGCTCCCCATTCCCGCCGGAGAATTCCTGATGGGAACTCCCGCCACCGAGAAGGGCCGCAAGGCCGACGAAGGTCCCCAACGCAAGGTCAAGATCGAGCCCTTCTGGATGGGCAAGACCGAGGTTCGCTGGAACGAGTACGAACTGTTCATGTTCCCCGGCCTCGAAAAGGGAACCAACGTCCCCACCGAACGCGTCGACCGGGAACTGCTCCTCAACTTCCCCGACCTGCTGCCCGGCGGCGGCAAGGACGGAGCCAACCCCTACATCGGCAAGGAAGGCGACGCCGTCAGCCGTCCGACGACCCCTTACGTCGAGATGAGCTTCGGCATGGGCAAGGATGGATTCCCGGCCATCTCCATGACCCATTACGCCGCCACCCGGTACTGCCGTTGGTTGTCCGCCAAGACCGGCCACTTCTACCGCCTCGCCACCGAGGCCGAGTGGGAGTATGCCGCCCGCGCTGGCACCACCACGCGCTACTACTTCGGCGACGATGAATCCAAGATCGACGAATACGCCTGGCACTTCGCCAATGCGGACGGCAAGTACCGGAAGGTGGGCCTCAAGAAACCCAATGCGTGGGGTCTCCACGACATGCTCGGCAACGTCGCCGAATGGGTGATGGACGGCTACGTGGACGATTACTCCAAGGTCGGCGAGCGCGCCTACGTCGCCATCGAGACCGAGTACCCGAACGTTGCCCGCGGTGGCAGCTGGGACGATGAACCCGAGTTCCTCCGCTCCGGTGCCCGGAAGGCATCCGAAGCCGCCTGGAAGATGCGCGATCCGCAGTTGCCCAAGTCCAAGTGGTACCTCACGGACGCCCAGTTCCTCGGCTTCCGTGTCGTCCGCCCCCTCAAGGTCCCGGAGACTCCCGAGGAAATGGGCAAGTGGTGGCCCTCGTACCCCACCAAGCGCTGAGCTTCCCAGCACTTCCTGAGACGGGTGTTCCCTTCACGGCCCGCGCCACCCTGTGGCGCGGGCCTTTCCATTCGGATTTGCCATTGGACAAAGAGGGATTCTGCCACAGGTTTCATGCCGATGGCAGACCTGCGCGCAATCGTGGTTGATGATGAACCGCTCGCCCGGGAGAGACTCCGAACGTTTCTGGCGAACGAACCCGGAGTCACGGTCATCGGGGAATGTCAGAATGGCGACGAAGCCATCATCGCCGTCCGCCGCGATCATCCGGACCTGCTGTTCCTCGACGTCCAGATGCCCGGGATGAATGGCTTCGAGGTCCTCCAGAAGCTCAACGGGTCCGCACCTTACGCGGTGATCTTCACCACCGCCCACGATCAATACGCCGTCCAGGCCTTCGAGGTCCACGCCGTGGACTACCTGCTCAAGCCATTCGACCGCGAACGGCTCCGGCTTGCCCTCGAACGTGCACGCACCCGCGCCGCCGCAAAGCCGGACGACCTCCAGAGCAAGCTCGCCGCCATGCTGGAAGACCTGAAGGCCGGCGCGCGCCAACCCGAGCGCATCCCCGTCAAGTCCAACGGCAAGGTCACCTTCGTCCGCATCCCCGAAATCGACTGGATCGCCAGCGCGGACAATTACGTGGAGCTGCACGTCGGCAACCACTCCCATCTGATCCGGGAGACGATGAACTCCATCGCCACCCGGCTACCCACCGAACAGTTCGTCCGCGTTTCGCGCACCTCCATCGTCAACCTTGCCCGCGTCAAGGAGCTCCAGCCCCTCTTCCACGGCGAGTACACCATCACCCTCACGACCGGTGCCCGCGTGACTTTGTCACGGTCCTACCGTGATCAGTTGCCGCGCTTCGGGGTCCAATAACCCGTCATGTCACACACCCCCGCCGTTCCTTCGGCAGGGAGGCCCGGAGCGGTCCGACGCTGGATCCACTGTCTCGCTGCCCCGTTCCTCCTTGCCTCGATTCCGCTCTGCGCCGACGAGCCCCTGACGCGCAAGCCCCTGCCTGCCCAGGATCACCGCATTCCCCGGACCCTCCTGCCGCTGATCCACTCCGCGGAGGCCCAGCGCGAACTGGGAGTCAAGGGAACCGACCTGGACGCTCTCGAAACCATCCTTCGTCCGATCGACGCCGAGTGGCTGCGCCTCCGCAAACGGACGGAATCAGAAATCCACCCGATTCTCGATCGCGGCACCGAAGTCGTTCTCAGCCACCTCCGGGAAAAGCACGGCGAAGCCAGCATCGCCCGACTCCACCAACTCGAACTTCAGGCCCAGGGTGCCCGTGCCCTGCTCCGCGCAGAACTGATCAACGCCCTCGAATTGACCACCGTCCAGGTCCGCGACCTGGGCCGACTCTTCGAGACCACCGATGATCTCCAGCGCCGCGCCCGAATGCTCGCACGCCCACCCGCGCCTCCCAATCTCCTCCCCTACGAACGGGCACGGGCCGGCGAACGTTCCGCCGCCGAAAGAATCCTGACCCCCGAACAGAACCAACGATGGGTTGCCCTTCTTGGCCCCGTTCAGAACACCGCCGCGTACGAACGCGTCCATCCCCTCGCGCCGGCCACGCTCGAGCCGGGCGCATGGCTCAACGGAACCAATGCGCGCCTTGCCGCCCTGCGCGGACGGGTCGTGGTCGTCCTCTTCTACTCCTTTCAAGACGCCAATTCGCTGGCGGTCAACCAGGCCTGCAACCGGTGGCACCGCCGCTTCGCCAACAACGGCCTGAGCGTCATCGGCATCCAGTCGCCCAGGGTCGACGCAGAGCGGGATTACGCTGCCTTCGGCCTCAGCATCCTCCGGGACCGGATCCAGTTCCCGGTGCTGTTGGACGCCGACAAATCCAACTGGGACGCCTGGGGCAACGACATCTGGCCTACCCTGTTCCTCATCGACCGCCGGGGTTACATCCGCGGTTGGTGGTCGGGCGAACTCCAGAAATCCAATGGAGGCGGCGAGGCCAGGATCGAACAACAGATCCGCCGTCTCCTCGCGGAACCGATCCCCGCTCCTTTGTCGCGCCCCTGAACACCACCCTTTCGGGTGCCGGTCGCCCCGATTACTTCATGCCGGCGACCACCCGCTCTGGCGCCGTGTCCCCACGGATCCAATCCGCGAGCAGGCCCATCTCGGACATGCTCAGGCGACCTTCCTTGCCGAAAGCCGGCATCCGATCGTTGCGCTTTCCGTAAAAGCGTTCGTGCGCGGGGTTCGTGGTGATCCCGATGATCCACTCCCGCGATCCCCATCCGGTCAGGTCCGGTGCCGACGCTTCGTCGTCCGGTTTCCGGAACGCATGGCAATCGGTGCACCCGAAGGTCTCACGGACGTGGCTGCGACCCTTCTCGATCAGCGCCGCATCACGCGCATCGGCCACGGCCTGTGCCGGCAATGCGGCTTCGGCACTGACCGCGGCAACCATCGCCTCCAGGGCGGAGGGATCAGCGGCGTGCTTCTTCGGCAGCTTGGTCGTCACATACTTGACCATCTTGCCTTCGCGAAACTTGGTTCCGCCGTAGTACGAGTGGTTCGTGATCCGCCCCGCCTCCAGCAATCCCGCAAGCCACGCCCGCGACCCAAAGTCCTTCAGGTCGGGCGCACTGGCCAACTCCTTCGACACCCCACCCAACCCGTCGTGCCCGTCGTACCGATGGCAACTGGCGCAATGCTGCGCGAACATCCTCGGCCCCACCGTCGACGGATCTTCCTTCAACAACGCAGCCGCGCCCGCCCGGGGAATCCCGCGGTTCGCCTGGATCAGCGCCACCACACGGTCGGACTCTGCCTTTGCCTGCGTCATGGCCGCCTGGAATTCGGGATTGTTCCGGTCGGACCGGATGGAACGAAGCGTCAGCAACCCGGCCCCCACGAGGAGCACCGAGAGGAACGCGAGATTGAACCGGTGCCCGTGCCGCCGGACCGCGATGAACGGCATGGCGGCCAGCACGGCCGCAATCAAGCCAGGGACGATGATCGCCCCAACCAGTTCCCCGTGATGCCCGAACCAATCCGTCAGGATGTGCAACTTGAGGAACTCGAACAGGAACAGGAAATACCACTCCGGCCGTGCGGCATTGAACGGCTGGGTGGGATCCGCCGGTGCATACAACTCCGCGCCGTGATGCCGCACCGTGAAGTACAGCACCGCACCGAGCACCGCCAGACACGCCACCCCATCCATCAGCACCTGGTCCGGCCAGAAGTTCGCATCCGGCTTCTTGTACGGTTGCTTGGCCGTGATGCCGTGCTTCCGGAAGAGCGCCACGTGGGCTGCGATTGCCGCGATCATCAAACCGGGCAGCACGCCGGCGTGCAGGGCGAAGAAACGTGTCAAGGTGTGGTGGCCATACTCCGTCCCACCCACCACCAGCTTCTGCAACGAGGGCCCGATGACCGGCACGACGCCGGCAAGGCTCGTCGCCACCTTGGTCGCCCCGTATCCCTTCTGATCCCAAGGCAGCAGGTATCCCGTGAGTCCCAAACCCAGCGTCAGGAACAGCAGCACCAGTCCGAACCAGAAATTCACCTCCCGCGGAGCCTTGTATGCCCCATCGATGATCACCTGCAGCAGGTGGAGCGCCAGCAACACGTGCATCGCCTGCGCCGTGTAGTGATGCAAACCGCGCAGCAACCATCCTCCGGTCATCTCATGCTGGATGTAGTAGACACTCTCCCAGGCCGTCCCCGCACTCGGGCTGTAGGCCATCCACAGGACCACCCCCGTCAGGATCTGCACCACGAAGCAGAACGTCAGCGTGCTCCCCCAGACGTATCGCCATCGCGCGCCTCCAGGGATCCGCTCGAACAGGGCCTCCTTCAACAGCCCGTTCATCCCCGTGCGATTGTCCAACCACGAAATCAAACCCTTCATGACACCGGAACCTTCTGCTGAATGCCCGTGCGATAATTGCGGAACCGCACCCACACCTCGTCGCCCTTCAACTCCACCTCCAACGCATCCAACCCGCGCGGACTCGGCGAATGCGGATCATTGATGCTCCCGTCCACTGCAAACGTGCTGTCGTGGCACGGACAAAAGAAAACGCCCCGGGCCGCCTGATAGTCGACGAAACATCCCGCGTGCGGACACATCGAGTGCAGCGCCTGAACCGCCCGCTCTCCCGTCTTCCTCAGGTAAATCGCTCCCACCGGAACCGCTCCATCCCGCGTCCAGGCATCACTCCGCCCACGAACCACGGTCACGCGCTGCGGGGTCCCGTCAGCCGGCAGGGCGTTCAATGTCGCCACCCGTGTCGCCACATCGCCGGAACTCCCGTCCTGGGACAAGGGATCCAGCCACGCCACGAGTCCTGCCACCGCAGGCACACCGACGCAACACGCGCCCACCACACACGCCGCACCCTCCTTCAGGAAGCTGCGACGACTGGCCGTCGTACTTGATTCCGATTCCGACATATCTGGATCGCTGATTCCACCCACCCCATCCGGATCCCGGGACATGATCCTCCGCGGGACTCCCTGGGAGCCTTGCCTCACCACTGGCCTGCTGGCTCCGAGAGCCACCCCGGGCAGGGAAACGCCCTCCGGAAGGTCGCAGGCTCGGGACAAGGTGGGCGTGTTTGCGTTTTTTGCCATCGCCAAGGCAAGAAAGAAGAACGGCACCTCGAAAAAAGACAGGCCACCCGCGGTGCAGGAACCTCCGCGGACCCTTGCCCGAGCAGGGACGAGTCGCAGGGCGATTTGCATCTGGACGTCGCATATGCGACGCGCGGATGCAAACGCGGCGGCCACGAGGGCGTCCGGCCGCCCTTCCAACGGTCATTCCTCGTCCGACAGCTTCCGGTAGAGCGTCGCCAAGGAGATATCCAACAACCGGGCCGCCTCTTCCTTGTTCTGGTTCGCCAGCTTCAGCACGTGCTGGAGATAGGCCACTTCCTGATCCCGGATGAAACGGCGCAGACTCACCACGTGCGTTGGAAATCCTCCGCCCGCAGCCGAAGCCCCGGTGGACGACAAAGCCGGCTCCCCGGGTCCGCCCGCCGCCCCTGGACGGCGCAGCGCTTCCTGTCCAACCGGTTCCACCAACGCCACTGCTTCGGTGTCCTCCGAGGCGGCATCCGTCGAGGCGAGACGCTGGACAACCGGCGGCAGATCCCGAGCGCGGAGCAATGGCAGATCGGACAACACGCAGGCCCGCTCCACCGCATTCTCCAATTCCCGAACGTTGCCGGGCCAGGCATGCGCGCACAGGGCATCCATCGCGCGCTGGGTGATCCGGCAAACCTGACCCGACCGGGAGTGCACCTTGTCCCGCAGGAAGTGGGACACCAGCATCGGGATGTCGTCCTTCCGATCCCGGAGCGCAGGCATCGCGATCGGGACCACGTTCAATCGGTAGTAGAGATCTTCCCGGAACTTGCCGTCCCGGACCAACTGCTCCAGATGCTCGTTGGTTGCGGCGAGAACCCGGACGTTGACGTGCACGGCGACGTTGTCACCCACCCGCCGGACCTCCTTCTCCTGAAGGACGCGCAGCAACCGGCTCTGCAACTGGGCCGGCATGGTCCCGATCTCATCCAGGAAGATGGTGCCCCCGTCCGCGTCGTGGAAAAGGCCGTTCTTGTCCGACACGGCACCGGTGAAGGCCCCCTTCCGATGCCCGAAAAGTTCGGATTCCAGAAGGTTCTCAGGCAGTGCCGAACAGTTGATGGGGATGAAGGGACCGCTGGCCCGACGGGAATTGTAATGAAGCGCCCGGGCGACCAACTCCTTGCCCGTACCGCTCTCTCCCAGGATGAGCACGGTCGCTTCGGTGTCCGCCACCCGTTCGATCATGCGGAAGACCTCCTGCATGCGCTCGCTGGCACCGATGATCTGGCTGAACCCGTACTTCTGCCGGAGCTCGCGCCGCAGTTGCGAATTCTCCTGCACCGTCTGGGTGTAGGTCAGCGCCCGCTGCACGCAGAGCTTCAGTTCTTCGAGCTTGAAGGGCTTCTCGAGGTAGTCGTACGCACCGAGGCGCATGGCCTCGACAGCACTTTCCACCGTTCCGAACCCCGTCACCATGATGACCACTGCCGGCGGATTGAGCGCCCGCGCCTTGCGGATGATCTCCATCCCGTGCGGCTTGGTCTTGTCCAGATACAGGTCCGTGATCACGAGATCCGGCTGACGTTCCACCAATGCTTCAGGAACACCGACCGGACTGGTGAAGGGAAAAACCTCGTGGCCTTCCCCACGCAGAACCTCCGCGACCATCTGGACCATGGTCAGCTCGTCGTCGACGAGTACGATCTTGGCCATGGAGAAACACTAGCCGTGATCCACTCCGGAGCGAAGGCCAATTCTCCGTGTGCCCCATCCACGGGCGCATCTTGATACTGCCCCCGCACGCAACGGGGAGGCGACGTCCTCGTCGCCATTCCAAAGCCATTCCCAAGGCGATGAGGACATCGCCACCCCGAATCCTTCCCAAAAGGGGGCAGTGTCAAGATGCGCCCCCCATCCACCGCAGGAAACGCTTGGCCCGGTCGCTGGTTCACGCTTCCCTTGTCCAAGGTTTCGGTGCCATTGCGTTCCGGGACCTCCTTTCACGAACACATCCCGAAGCATCAGTACTCGATATGCAACGCCATCTCCGACTCCTCGCCGTCGCGGCTGCCACCGCCGCCTTCATGGCCGGCTGCGCCACCAAGCCCAAGCCCTCCCAATCCATCGAGCAGGTCATGGAATCCGGATTCAAGGGCAAGGAATCCCTCAACGCCAAGGTCTCCAAGGGTGAAGGCAGTGCCGCCGACCATCAGACCATGGTCGACCTGACCTACCAACTGACGCTCAACACCCCCACCAAGGGGGATCTCGCCAGCTGGACCCAGAAGACCACGGCGCTCCACGCCGCCGCCAAGGCCCTCGTCGCCCAGCAACCGGGGGCTCTCGACGCCTGGAAGACCGCCTCCAACTGCAAGGCGTGCCATTCCGTCCACAAGCCCGACTAAACCCGGCCGCTCTGTCTGGCCGCCGGGTGGCCCCCACCCGGCAAACCCGTCTGCAGGCCGGGTGCCCCCACCCGGCGAACCGGTCTGTAGGCCGGGTGCCCCCACCCGGCGGCTCACTCAGACCCAGGCTTCTTCCGCCACGCCGAAATCCCGACAGCGGGGCGTGCACTCACCTTGGGCTTCTTCACCAACCTTTGGTCCGGTGAGGCTTCCCCGGCTTCATCCGCCGAAACTTCACCCAGCCCGGAGTCGGATCCCCCTGCTTCATCCTCCCGGCCAGCCCCGATGCCATCCGTCCTCCACGTCGCTCCCGGGGCGTAGGCGGATTCCACCTTGCCGTCCCTCGACTTGCGCCCTGGAAGGATCTCCCGCGCCAACGACAACAACCGACGGCCGCGTGGCCGCACCCCCATCCGATCCCGCAGGAAATTCTGATCCCGCCGGGCGTCGCCGAAACTCTGCGCGATCTGGAAGATGTCGTTGTAGTTCGTCAGTTCCGAAACCATCCGCATCGCCGCGATATCCTCGCGGAACAACCGATCACGCCAGAGCCAAAGCACCCGCGCGATGAACCTTGGAAATGGATCCAGGCAATACAGGAACGCTTTCGCCTCAAAATCCTCGGTTTTCCAACCAAACTCCTCTGCTGCCGCTTCTCTGAATGTAGCCATGCTCCCCACCCAACCTTAGGTAGGTGCAAGCAAGGGACCACAACGCCGACGGGTCAATCGCGGATGCGCAAATTCTCACCTCGGATCCGATGAATCCCGTTCATGCGGGGCATTATCGGGGGCATTTTCGCACGCTCCCAATCTCAGCGCCCGCGGACAGTCACAAATCGGCGGCGATGGCCGGTCGACGGAACCTCCACCCAATAGCCCGAGGCGTCGGGATCCACGCTCAACCGCAGGAACTGCCCGCCTTCGGCCGTGGCATTCGCCGTTTGTGCCGATGCCGTGTTGGCCTCCGCATCCTTCTGGTTGCGGTGTACCTGATAGACCTCCGGTGGCTTCGGCAGCGCCCGAAGATCGCTCACCACGCGGGGAGCACAGCCCTTCGTTGGACCGTTGTTGAACACCGCCACGGTCGGTGCCAGCACGCGCAGCAGCATCGGATTGCTGCTCACGTCCAACCCGTGGTGGTTGACCTGATACACATCGACCATGCCCACCTGATCCAGTGGGCACACCAGCGCCGCCTCCGTATTCCAGGTCAGGTCTCCGCCATGGAAGAACCGGAACCCCCCAAACTCCACCAGTGTCACCACGGAATTCGCGTTGTCCGAGGTGTCCATCGGTCGCGGATTCGGATCCTTGCAGTCCCGCACGTTGACAGCCGCTCCGCTTGAAACCGCCAGCTTCTGCCGGGCCGCTACGAAACGGACGGTCAACCGGGGCGCTCCTTCCAATGCCGGCTTGAGATCCAGCCCCTTCCCGGGCTCAACCACGCGGCGGGCATCCACCTTCATCTCTCGATATCCCCGGATCCGTTGGGGCCACGAAGGATCGTTGCGCCCGTCCGGATCGCGGTCCGGGATCCCGTTGTCGTGAACCGTTCCGATCGGTATCGCCGCCGCCACCTCTGGAGCGCCGCCGAAGTGATCCGAATGCAGGTGGGTCGTCACCAGATGGTCGATCCGCGTCAATCCGGCGACCTCCCGGGCCACTTTCAGGATCCGTCCGGAATCCCGTCCGCCGGGATTGCCCGTGTCGAAAAGCACCGACTCCCCGGCCGGCGTGACCATCAGCGTTGAACCGCCCCCTTGCGAATCGATCCAGTAGAAGTCCAGCTTCCGGTCGGCCGCACCGGCGTGGACCACCGATCCGACACCGGTGAGCGCCATCGCGAACAGGGCAACCCATGAACGCACCTCCAGACGGGGAATCATGCGTGGACGCTGCCCGTTCCCGGGCAATCCGCCAAGCAGTCAGGCAGACAAAGCCTCTGCGAGGCGCTCCTCTTGCGACTGCCACCAACGCAACACCCAGTCGGGGCGGCGATGTCCTCATCGCCCTGAGGAAGGCTTTGGAACGGCGACGAGGACGTCACCACCCCGTTCCCTTTGGTGGCGCTACGGGATGCACCCCGCTCAGTTGCGCGACAGCAGGATTCCCGCACCCAGCACTGCCATCCCAACGATCAGCACCGTCATCAGGACCCACACCCACCGACTGCCATTCGCCGGTGGTCCAGCGGGCACTGGAACCCTGCCGGGCAAGCCCGATGCCGCGGGCGCGGAGGATCGCGGCAGGGTGATCGTTGGATCCGATGCCGACGCGGGCGCGCGCGGCTGGAACACAACCGGGAGGGATGCCGGGGCCGGCTCCGACTCAGCCAGCGGACCGACCACCTTCCGATAGGTGAAGACGGCCGTGTTGTCCGTGGAAGACTCTTCCACGATCTCGGGATACTCGATCGTCGCCTCGACCCTTCCAAGGCGGAGCACCTGCCGACGCAACACGCCGCTCTGGGCCTTGACCTGCACCCCGTTGACGAAGGTCCCGTTCCGCGACCCCAACTCCCGGACGATCACCTCGACGCCATGCACGAGCAGTTCGCAGTGCTCGGCCGAGATCGATTCGTCCTGGATGACGATGTCGTTCTGGGGGGCGCGTCCGACCCGATGGGTCCCGTTGGGCAGACCACAGCTTTGGGATTCAAACCCGGTGCTGGTGAGGATGAGACGCGTCGTGGGGGTCATGAAGGACCCCTTCAATTCAACGCAATGCCCCGGCGGAGGAACGTCGGAACATCCAGATCCTGACCGTTCATCACCGTGGCCTCCGTCTTCTCGAAGCGGCCGCGGCTCACGACATCAAAATTGAACATCGACTGCACGACCTTCTTTTTGCGCACGGTACCTCGTCCGGAGGACCTCCCACCCAGGGAGTCCCTTTGCTCTGCCGTCAACTCCGGAGCCGGTGGAACCAACCCGCCCGAGGACCGCCCCCCACCCGACGTGCCCAGCCCAAGGACGTCCCCGACGGAACGTTCCGCATCCGTCCGCCGATCCGTCTCCATCGGCATCGAACTGGCCGCCGCATCAAATCGGGGAGCCGCTTCCGGCAACGGGGCCGAACCTCCGATGGAAGCCACCAGCGTCACCCTCAATCCGCCCGCCAGCGCCGGATCCACGCTCGTGCCGGTCACCACCTGCGCCTGGTCTGCCTGCCGCTGCACATGAGCCAGCACCATCTCGATCTCCGCAAACGGCACATCAGGCCCGGCCGTCACTGCAACCAGAACGGCATCGGCCGAGGCCAGCACCGGGTCGGGAGACAGGAACGGGCTCGCGAGGAGCCGTTCCACCACCTCCCGCGCCCGATGGTCCCCACTCGCGGAAACCGAGGCGAAGACGCTTTCCGAATGCCTGCCGCGCAGCAGCCGCTCAAGGCTGGCAAAGTCCAGTTGGATCAGGCCGGGCCGCGTCAGCAACTGCCACAAACCGCGGATCCCATCGACCAGCAGTCGATTCGCCGTCGCGAACACCTCCACCGCAGGAGTATTTCGATCGAGCATCGAAAGGACCCGTTGGTTGGGCACCGTGATCACCGCATCCGCCGCCGCCTTCAACGACTGGAGCCCCGCCTGCGCGTGTCCCGAGCGCAACCGTCCCTCGCAATGGAAAGGAAGCGTCGCGACCCCCAGCACCAGCGCCCCGGATTCCCGGGCGATACGGGCCACCACCGGTGCAGCCCCTGTCCCGGTACCCGCGCCCAATCCCGTCAGGACGAAAACCATCCGCGCCCCCTGCAACAACTGCCGGATCTCCCCCGACTCACGCTCCGCTGCCGCCTGCCCCAGCGAGGGATCTCCCCCGGCACCCAACCCCCGGGGTTGGCCGGCGTTCAGGCAATGCCGGAACGTGGCCCGGGACCGCCCGACCATGTCACGGTCCGTATGCATCGCGATCAGGTCCACCCCGCTCAGCGTCGCATCACCGCAGAGTTGTTCCATCGCGGCAATCCCGGCGCGGCCAACGGCGACGACGCGGAAATCCTGCGTCGGCCGGGTACCGGTCTCCGTTTCCTGAACGACGGCGCTTTCGTGGTCTTCCATGGGAGAGGGGTTGTTCAATGCCTGCTGGACTCAACGACGAAACCAATTTCCGAGGGCCGACTTCCAGCCGGTGCCCGGCTTCTGTTGGCGCAACCTCAACGCCCCGAACCGGGCCAACCCGATCGGAGCGGCAAACTCCGGATGGTCGAGCGACGCCACGGAACCCGAGACGTCACGCGCCCGTCCAATCTGCGCGGGCAACCCGAAGATCCGTTCTGCCATCGCGATCACATCCCGCGTCCGAGCGCCGCCACCGCACAGGAAGATCCCCGCACGCGCGTTCGACAGCATCGGCCCGACATCGCGGGCAATCAGCTCGAAGGTCTCCTCCAGTCGGATCGACTGGATCCGCCGCAGGTGTTCGAGGTTCACCTGACGGTCCGAAGCCCCGGGTTCCGATCCCAGCGACACCATCGCGCCCTTGGCGTCATTGCCGACTTCGGCACCGCCATGTTCCAGCTTCAACTGCTCGGCGCGCCCCAGCGGGATCTTCAGCCCGATGGCGAGGTCGTTCGACACGTGATCCCCGCCGACGGCCAGTACCCCGCTGTGCCGCAGCAACGAATCCGTGTACAGGGCGTACTCCGTCACGCCGGCACCGAAGTCGATGACCAGCGCCCCCATCTCCTTGTCCTCCTTGCCGAGCACGGCGAGCGCGGACGCAAATCCGGAGAAGACCACCTGCTCGACGGACAATTGCAGGGCCTGGACCGCGTGGATGCTGTTCTGCAACCGGTTGCCCTGTCCGTGAATCACATGCACGCGGGCTTCCACACGCGCCCCATACATCTCCACAGGATTCTCCACCCCGTCGTGATCATCGACGACGAAGTCCTGCCGGATCGTATGCAGCACCGAATGGTCGTGCGGAAGGTTCACGGCCTTCGCGTTCCGGATGGCATCATCGACATCATCCTGCGTGATGTGTCGATCCGCACTGACCACCGGATGGATCCCGCGGTTGTTGAACCCGCGGATATGGGCTCCGGTCACGCCCAGAAAAACCGACCGGATCTCCACGTCCGCCATCTGCTCCGCATCGGCGATGGCCTGGCGGATATCCTCGGAAGCCTTCTGCGGATCGGTGATCTCGCCCTTGCGCACACCCCGCGAACGCGACTGCCCAAGGCCCATCACCTTGAAGGCACCCTGCGCGGTGATCTCACCCACGGCGGCGCAGACCTTGCTCGTTCCAATCTCGAGCCCGACAACAATGGAGGCTGGGTCAAACATGGCGGCGTGCGATCTTGCGTTTGGGCTTCTGCGGCCGTGGGGCTTCCACCGGGGCCGTCGCGGCATCCAGCCAGCGCAGCGGCGCATGGTTGGTCACCGAAAGATCCAGGGTACCGATCAGGCGTCCACGACCGGCCGCGTCCTGATGGACCGCCAGCCAGTGCCGCAACTGGGTCTCGAACCGCGGATCTGCGTCCCGGATCCCAAAAGTCACCTTCGACCCCAGCACCGTCTGCACGTCGATCTCCTGGGGCCGTCCCACATCCACGCTGACGATGTCCGTCAACCCCGCCATCGTGGCTTCCTCGAAGGAGGCCAGGAACCGCAATGCCGCGAGGATCTGGGGATCGCCCATCGGGCGGCCGACCACGAACGGCGCGTTGGGCACGCCCACGAGCAGCGGCAGCGCCGCCTCCGCCTCCAGCGAATCCGCCGGTGCCTGCCCACGCACGAAGGGCAGCATCACGTTCCCCGTTTCATCCAGGAGGTAGGACAACTCGAATCCCGGCTGGCTCACCGCCTTGACCCGCGCCACCGGGAACCGCTCCCGGATGTGCAACCGGATGGTGTCCGGCAATTCGCGGTGCACTTCGGCCACCGCGATCCGCGGGTGGCGGAGCAACCGCGCCCGGACGGTCGGAAGGTCGATGGCGAACGTGTTCAATCCCAACTTCAACCCAGCCTGCCCGACGATCTCCCGCTCCGAGAGAACGCCGTCGGTCTGCACCGGCAATTTGCGCAACGCCAGCGCGTCCACGCGATGAAGCCACTGGTGACGGGCGAACACCACGCCGCCGTACCCGCCCCCCAGCAGCAACGCCAGGATCACGAGACGGACAAGGAACCGCACCCATCCGCGCCGCTGGCCCCGTTGGGCCGCTTCGGTGCGCAGCTTGACGTCGAGCTGGAATCCCCGCTCCTGACGGCGGTTCCGGCTGGGCTTTGAGAATCCAAACATGTTCAGGCCTTGTGGTGGAGTGCCAGGAGCGCGAGGCGCTCGCAAAGCTGTGGAAAGTTCATTCCGGCCGCGGCCGCCGCCTTCGGAAGCAGGCTGGTCTCGGTCATTCCGGGAAGGGTGTTCACCTCCAGAACCACCGGGCTCCCATCTGCCCGGACCATCACGTCCACACGCGCGTAGTCCCGCCCACCGACCGCGTGAAACGCCCCCAGCGCCGCCTTCTGGATCGCCTCCGTCACCGCCGGGGAAAAGTCCGCCGGGCAGAAGTATTCCGTCGCCCCCGGCGTGTACTTGTTCCGGTAGTCGTAACTGCCCGCCTTCGGCCGCACCTCGACAATCGGAAGGGCGACTCCCTCCAGGATCCCGACCGTTGTCTCGCGCCCCACGATGCGCTCCTCCATCAACACCTCGGAACCGTGCGCCAGGGAGGACGCCAGTGCGGAATGGAATGCTTCCACGGAATCGACAAACTCAAGCCCCACGCTGCTGCCCTGGCGCACCGGCTTGAGCACGACCGGGGGCATCCACCCCGGTGGAAAGGCTTCATCCGCCCTGAAAAAGATCTGCGAACGCGCCGTGGGCACGCCGGCAGCACGGCACCGTTCCTTGGTCAGCACCTTGTCGAAGCTGATCCGCGAAGCCTCGACGCCGCATCCCGTGTACGGCAATCCCAGCGCCTCCAACTCCGCCTGCACCTGCCCGTCCTCGCCGTAGGTTCCATGCAACGCGAGGAACACAACGGTCGTTGCCGCGGGAATCACCAATTTCCCCGGCACGGGATCCACCTCGTGCACGATGTAGCCCAACGACGCCAGCGCGCGGGCCACCGCCGCCCCAGAGCGCAAGGAAACCTCCCTCTCGGCCGAAGGACCTCCGCGCAGAACCGTGATGACGTGTTTCGTGCTCATGGGGAAACCAGGTCCTCTCCGACGATCTCAACTTCCGGGTCCAGCTCGATGCCCCGCGCCTCGCGCACCCGCAACCGGATCAACTCGATCAAGCGCAGCACGTCGGTCGCGGTCGCGTGCCCCAGATTCACGAAGAAGTTGGCGTGGACATCGGAAACCATCGCCTGCCCAACCCGCGTCCCCTTCAGCCCCAACTCATCGATGAGGCGCCCCGCCGGCAGGTCCTGGCGCGGATTCTTGAACGTGCATCCGGCGCTCGGCTGCCGTGGTTGGCTGCTCCAGCGCTTGCGATTGCTCTCCGCCATCTTGTCGAGGATGACCTGACGCTCCGACGGAGCTCCCCGCAACACCGCCGAGACAGCCACCTGCTTCACGAGCAGCGGGCATCCCCGGTACCGGGCGCCCGCTTCCGCCCCTGCAATTTCATGCGGTTCGCCGTTCACGTCGAGGTAACGCAGCGATTCCACCAGATCGAAGATCCATCCGCCCATCGCCCCGGCGTTCATCCGGAGCGCCCCGCCGACGCTTCCCGGAATGCCTTCCAGGAACTCCATCCCGGAGAGTCCGGCGTCGCGCGCGGCGTTCGCCACCAGCTTGAGCGAGGCCCCTGCACCGACGCGCAACCGGTCTCCATCCACCGCAATCCCGGCCAGTCCCGCATGCCCAAGACTCACCACCAATCCCCGGATACCTCCGTCCCGCACGAGCAGGTTGGAACCCCGTCCCAGAAAGAAGACGGGCACCCGGTGTACCCGGGCAAACTGCAAAGCGGTTGTCAGGTCCGCTTCATTGACTGGCTCCACGTAAAGGTCTGCCGGTCCACCCACCCGCAAGGTCGTCCGGCGCGCCAGCGACTCGTCCCGGCGCAGGTTCGTTTCGGGCGAAAGCTCGCTCTGGAGGTCCGTGTGCAGGTCGGACACCCGCATCGAAAGCTCGATGCGCCCGATCTCGGCGGGTGCCAGCGCTTCGGAGCTGAGTTTCAGGGCATTCATGGGGTCGAAGCGTTCTGAACGGCAGCCGTCGGCATGGAACGACGGACTTCCGGGACGATGGGAATCGAGCGGGAAATGGAGTGGGAGCCCACCGCACGCGCCGCGAACGGTCCTGCGGCAATCCCAAGCAACCGATCGGCAATGACGTCCGCCGAATCCGGGCGGTGAAGCCTCGCCGCGGCCGCGGCCATCTGCGTCCGCGCCGGTCCCGCTTCAAGCAGATCCCCCAGCACGTCACACAAGACCCGTGGCTGGGCATCCCGCTGTGCGACACACCGTGCAGCACCCGCGCGGACGAACGCTTCGGCATTGTGCCGTTGATGGTCGTCCACCGCCGCCGGGAACGGCACGAGGATGGACGGCACACCCATCGCCGCAAACTCAGCCAGGGTCGAAGCCCCGGAACGGGCAATCGCCACCGTCGCCGCCGCCAGGACCTCGTCCACGCGGTCACAGAAGGAAAGCACCACCGCCGGAAGTCCGGCCGCTGCGTAGGCCGCCTCCAGGGCCGCCACGTCGTTCGGTCCGGCCAGATGCACGAACTGCAGGCCCGGCCAATGCCGCGCCATCGCGGGCAACGCGGCCCGGATCGCGTCGTTCAGTCCGGAGGCCCCCTGGCTCCCGCCCAGAATCGCCACCACCGGCCGCTCGGGTGCCAGCCCCAGCGCCACGCGCGCCGCCGCAGGATCCCGCGGCACGAATGTTCCGCGCACCGGTGTCCCGGTCACCTCCGTCCGGGTTGTCCCCAGACGGGCCGCAGCCTCCTCGAATCCGACAAAAGCCTGGCTCACCCACCGGGCCAACCAACGATTCGCACGACCCGGAATCGTGTTGGATTCATGGATCGCCGTGAACTTGCCGGCCAACCGCGCCGCGAGGATCGGCGGGGCACTGGTAAAGCCCCCCATGGCCAGCACGATCTCCGGTGAATCCCGACGAAACAGCGCTCGCGCGGCATGCACCGACCGGGCAAACGACCACGCAAATCCCAGGTGGTTCCGCCCCTGCAAACCCACGGCCGGCAAGGTCACCACGCGCAGGTCGGACACATCCTTCACCGCCTGCCGGTCCACCTCCTTGGTAGAAATGAGCAAGGTCGCCCGGCCACCGCGCCGGGCCAATGCCCGTCCCACGGCCAACCCCGGGAACAGGTGTCCCCCGGTCCCCCCGCACGCGATCGCTACATGGATGGGTCGTGTCATCGCAGGCCTCAGGCAGCTCCCACAAAGTCGGTGTCCGACGAAAACGGATTCCGGCGTCCGCCGCGGCTTCGGCGCTCGGGCGTCGGACTGGAATCATTGGGTTCGGAACGTTCCGCCCGCGCCACCGAGACCAGAACCCCGACCATCGTCATCAGGACGGCAAGGTTGGATCCGCCACGGCTGACGAACGGAAGCGGCATGCCCTTGTTCGGAAAGACCGCGGTCACCACCCCGATGTTGATCATCGCCTGGGCAACGATCAGCAGCGTGATCCCCGCCGCCAGCAGCAACCCGAACTGATCGGGTGCCCGCATCGCCACCATCAACCCGCAGATCAGGATCGTCAGGTAGGCCACCACGATCGCCAGCGTGAAGGTCAGCCCCAACTCCTCACCCACGGCAGGCAGGATGAAATCGGTGTGCACCTCCGGAACGTTGTACTTCAGCGTGCCACGACCGAGCCCACGCCCCTCGATGCCTCCCTGCGCGAACGCATACAGTCCCTTCAGCACCTGATGGGACGCCCCGTCCCGGTGGGCCTCCGGGTGGATCCAGGCGTCAATCCGGTCCCGGGCCATGGGACTGACGATCACCATGGCGGCAATGGCGGCCCCGCCCAGGAGGGCCGGAGCCACGATGTACAACCAACGCGCGCCGGCCAGCAGCAGCAACATCAAGGTCAACGCCACCATCAACGCGCCCGTTCCGCGGTCCGGTTCCAGCAGGACCAACCCGATCAACGGCGCCACCAACCCCACGCTGCCGCAAATGCCCCGCCCGAAATCCTTCATCTGGCTCGCGTACCGACTGCCGTACCAAGCCAACGCCAGGATCAACGCGAACTTCCCGATCTCCGCCGGTTGCGTCCCCCAGAGCCAGCGCCGTGCGCCCTTCGCCTCGTGTCCGATCAGGAGCACCAGGATCAGCAAGGTCATCGCGCCGCCGTACACCAACCACATGCCCCGCATCCAGCGCCGGTAATCCACCGCGGACATCACCACCATCGCGACGACGCCCGCCAGGCAGGCTCCCGCCTGGGTAAACAGCGACTCGTCCGGCTTGGAGTCCAGCATCGTGGCGCTGGCCAGCATGGTCAGGCTGAGCGCCACCAAGGCACCCACCGCCAACACCAACAGGGTCGTGATCGTCTTCATGCGCTTCCTGACAAATCCAATTCCAACCACTCCATCCGCGCCCAACTCCGACACCCCCCCCACATCCCCCCGGTCGCCCGCCACCCTGAGGACGGGGGCGGGCGCTCCGGGATCAACCCACGTGGATTACTGCCCGCCAGGAAGGGTGGGCAACGGCGTCGCCGAAGGGGTGGACGGAGCCGGCGCAATGGCGCTACCGCCACCCGACGTGCCACCGGACGGCGTCGCCGCCGCACCGCCACCCTTGGCCGGAATCGTCAGCTTCTGACCGGGACGGATGTTGTCCGAGGTCAGGCCGTTGGCGGCGCGGATCGCCTTCCAGGTCACCCCGGTCTTCTTCGCGATGCGCATGCCGTTGTCGCCGGGTCGGACGGTGTACGTCGTGCCGGTGGCCGAGGCGGTCTCGACCGCCGTGCCTGCGCCACCCCCGGAAGCGACTCCGGTGGGCGCGGCGGGAGTTGTCGGAGCCGCCGTGGGTGCCGGAATGACCAGCGTCTGGTTCAGCTTGAGCTTGTTCCAGTCAACACCCGGGTTCGCGGCCTTCAACGCGGCCAGCTTCACGCCGGCCTTGCTGGCGATCTTCGTGCCGGTGTCACCGCTCTGGACCTTGTACTCGCCGGTTCCAGTGGTCGTGGTGGCACCCACCACGGATCCGGATCCGATGTTGTCCACCGGCGGCAACCCGCCACCGGAGGCACTCCCCGTCGGCAACGGAGCCAGACCCGTGCCGCTGCCCGGAGGAGGCAACGTGCCGACCCCGGTGATCGGCGGATTCGAGACGGCGGTCGCCACGGGCCCGCCCACGCCACCAGGCAGGGGAACGTCGTTGGTGGAAGGAATGCCGTACCCGACCCCGCCGATGGGCGGAAGGCCAGGGTCGCTCGGCGGAAGGCCCGGGGTGGTGCCCGCATCAAGGCCGCCCGTGCCACCGGCCATACCGGTGCCGTTGGTGCCTGCCTGATCGTCCTTCTTGCAGCCGATCCACAGCATGCCGCACAGCGCCACCACATGGAGGGCGCCAATGAAGCTGATGATCTGGAATGTCGAGCGGCCGCGGCCGTGCTTCTCAAGAAGCGAACCTTGCGGTGCGAGTGGATTGGGTGTGCTCATGGATTTGCTGGGTGCCCGTCGGCACCCGGAGTGGGGACTGGAATTGGAATTGTAAGCCGATCTGCTCCGTGGTTTTCCCTCACAAAACCACGGACCAGAGGAATCCTGCATCCTCTGACGCATGCCCCTTCAAGACCCGTGAAGGGGACAACCAAGCAAAACGCGGCGGACAGCCACACGGCTGCCGCCCGCAATACCGGTTGGAACTGGAAATGGTTCGCACCGCCAGGTGCCGATGCAGGCACCGTTTTCCGGATGGCCCGTCCAGCCACCCCGAAACGAAAATTTACCGGGGCGATCCCGCCCACGCAAGCAACCCGTGGCCTCCGCTTCGGTCGGGAGGAGTTTTCCTCACGTTCCGCGGGCCTCGCCTCGTTGCCGGATGTCGGTTGGAGCTTCATCGGATCTTCAGCGTGCTCAACGCCAGCACCGCACACAGGAAGGCCGCGATGTAGAATCGGGTGACGACCTTCGTCTCCGCCCACCCCTTCTTCCGGAAATGATGGTGCAACGGCGACATCAGGAAGATCCGGCGCCCCTGCCCGAACCGGATCCGGGTGTATTTGAACCACCCCACCTGGAGCATCACGCTCAGGGCCTCCGCCAGAAAAACCCCGCCCGCGAGCAACAGCGTCAGCGGTTGATGGATCGTGACCGCGATCACCCCCAGCATCCCGCCGATCGCCAGGCTGCCCGTGTCCCCCATGAACACCGAGGCCGGATGACAATTGTACCACCAGAATCCCAGGCTCGACCCGATCAGCGCTGCGCACACGACCGTCAGTTCCCCGGCACCCGGTACTTTCGGCACGAGCAGGTACTTCGAGATTTCCGCATGCCCGGCGACGTACGCCAGCAACAGGAACACCGAGGTGCAGACGATCGAACATCCGATCGCCAGTCCGTCCATGCCGTCCGTCAGGTTCACCGCGTTGCTGAAACCCACGATCGTGAAGACAGCCACTGCCAGTGCGAGGATCGTTGCTCCGCCCCCCACCAGCAGCGCCGATTTCGCCGGCATGAAAGGCACATGCAACTCCGTCACCAGCGCGCTGCCCGACGGCAACCGCCACAGGTAGGCCACCGCCGCGATCGCCACCACGAACTGGACGATCAACTTCAGGTGGGACGAAACCCCGTCCGCGTTCTGCTTCGAGACCTTCTTCCAGTCGTCGTACAGCCCCAACCCCGAGAAGATCAGCAGCACCACCAGCGCCAGGATCACCAGCGGGTTCCACCGCGCCCACAGCAGCACCGAAAGATCCAGCGTCAGCACGATCAGGATCCCGCCCATGGTGGGCGTTCCCCGCTTCGCCTGATCGTCCGCGGCTCCCGTGACGTCGCCCGGCTTCTGCGCGTCCTTCGGCCGGTAATCCTGCCGGAACTTCAGGTCGCGCAACCATTCGATGACCCGTGGCCCCAGCCACAGCGACAGCAGCAACGACGTCACCAGTGCTCCCGCGCTCCGCACGGTCACGTAGCGCAGCAACGAATACGGCGCGAACGGGAATTGCTCTGACAGGTGATACAGCATCTCAGGAAACCTTCCGTTCCCCCAACCGACCCAGCAGCCCGGCCGTCACGCGCTCCAGGCGCGCCGAACGCGACGCCTTCACCAGGACCACGTCCCCGGGCCGCACCGCCTCCCACAGCACCGGCATCAGGGACTCGACGTCCGCATGCGCCGTCACTCCGGCCATTCCAGCCGACGCAGCCGCCCCCGCGGTCACACCGGCGCGTTGCCCCACGGCGAACAAGAGGTCCGCACGACCCACCGCAAGCATACCGACCTCCCCGTGCGCAGGTTCGCTGGCCGGCCCCAGTTCGGCCATGTCGCCAAGCACCGCCACTCGGCGGCCTGCACACGGGAGGTCGAAAAGTGTCTGCAACGCCGCCGCCATCGAGTCGGCGTTGGCGTTGTAGCAGTCGTTGAGGATCCGGACGCCTCCCGCCTCCAGAACCTCCATCCGCTGTTTCGTGGCCCGAAACCCGGCCAACGCGGTCCGCGCCGCTTCCACCGACACGCCCAAGCGGCACGCGGCCGCCAGTGCGCCCGCGGCGTTCACTGCCATGTGGCGTCCCGGAACACCCACCCGCCACGTCCCCGACCAACCCGGCACGGGCGTGGCCAATTCAAACTCCTGCCCCTCCCACGTGCTCCGGCTCGAAACCACCCGCCACGCATTCCCTGCCCCTTCCCCGAACCGAACCACCTCCGCACGGCTGCGTGCGGCAATCCCAGCCGAGAACCCGCTGTCCCCATTCAGCACGAGCAGTCCGTCGGGCGGCAGGACGGACGCGATCGTTCCCTCCTCTTCGGCCACGCCTTCGAGGCTCCCGAAATGCTCCAGATGCTCCCGTCCAATGCCGGTGAGGACGCCCACCTTTGGTGCAATCGAGGCCAGCAACGGAGCAAGTTCACCCGGGTGATTCGTGCCCGCCTCCAGGACCGCCACCCGATGGCTGGATGCCAATCCCAACAACGTCAGCGGCACGCCCACGTCATTGTTGAAACTCGCTTCACTCCGATGGACCGACCCCAGGGTCGCCACCAATCCCGCCAACAAATCCTTCGTGGTCGTCTTTCCGTTGGAACCCACGACGCAAACCACCGGCAGCGTGAATTCCGAACGGTACTTCGCCGCCATCCGGCCCAGGGCCAACCGCGTATCCAGCACCGTCACCACGGCCACGCTTCCGGTCGATCGCGGTTCGCACCCTTCGGCCACCAGGATTCCCGCCACACCCCGGGCGACGACCTCCGGAAGGAAGTCGTGCGCGTCGAAACGCTCCCCACGCAACGCCACGAACAGGTCGCCCGGACCCGCCGTCCGCGAGTCCGTCGAGACACGCTCGAACCGCACGGCAG
Organism: Verrucomicrobiales bacterium; assembly: GCA_027489875.1. Classification (GTDB taxonomy): domain Bacteria; phylum Verrucomicrobiota; class Verrucomicrobiia; order Limisphaerales; family UBA9464; genus UBA6176. Next base: position 13,231 of record JAIXZE010000292.1, on the reverse strand, counting down.
CACTCCCCGGACGGAGTGTTCCGCCCGTGGCCATCGCCACCCAGTTCATGTCGCGTGTTTCCATGCGTCCCTCGTCAAAAGTCTCCGCCGACGTAACCCATCCGGCCCAATACCGAACCGAGATGCGCCCGGTCATCCCACGGGATGAGGACATCCCCCATGCGTTGGGTTGGGTGCGTCGCCTTGCCCGCCACGATCACCACGTCGCCGGCACGGGCGGCACCGCAGACCCGGCGCAACGCCTGGTGGCGGTCCGCCTCGACCACCGCCATCGCCCGGGGACCACCGGCGGCTGCCGCGAACTCCGGTGCCCGGAACGCAAACTCCGCCGGGGCGAGATCATCCGTCGTCACCACCACCGCGTCGGCGAGGACACCGCACACCCGCGCCATTTCCAGCATTTCTCCGCTGGCGGCCTCCGGTCGGGGGCCCGTCACGACGAACAGGCGTCCCTGGGTCATCTCCCGGGCGCACGTCAGCGTGCTTTCCATGCTGGAGGCGTCGCACGCCGCATCCACAAAAAGACCAAAGGGCTGCCCCGCATGCACGGGCTCCAACCATCCGGTTGCCACCCGCAGGGTCGGCACCGTGGCCAGCAACCGGGCCATCGAGATGCCGGCGTCGGCCGCCATCTCCAACGCGCGGCCCAGGGCCGCCAGTTGCAGTCGGCCCGCCAACGGCGTGGCCACCCGATATTCGCGCCCATCCCGATGCCACGAACAGAAGCTCCCACGCGGCGACAGCCGCGTCGGCACCATGGATTCCGGCAAGACATCGCCGGCCTCGACGCGACGTCGGAACTCGACGCCCCGTGTCGACGACTCGGCCAACGCATCCTGGCCCAACTCGAGGACGCACGCGGTCCCACCGGTCTGCGCGTGGCGCGCCAGCTCGAGCTGGACGTGGCTGGCGTCCATGCCCGCGATCTCCCACGGATGGACACGATCCCCGGAAGCACACTCTCCCGGCGAAAACCGCGCGCAGGACCCACCGGCCGCCCCCAGCAATTCTGTCAGAACACCTGCCAACCGGGCACGCGGCCCCGCCTGGCCCGCGACACCAAAGACGTCGATCCGCCGCGAGGGATGATCGTGCAGCGCGGCCGCAATCCATCCGAGCGCCGAGCAGGCATCGTCAACCTCCACGCACGAAGCGCCGCGGGGAGCCGGAGTGGCCTCGTCGCGGACCACCGCCGCGCAACCGCGGTCGTGTGCGGCACAGGCCTGGAAAGGGTTCTCGCGCTGACGCTCCGGGAGCGAAACAAACAACATGCCGGGTGCCGAACTCCGGGAGTCCGTGGTCACGCCACGGATCACCCGGCGTCCTGCATTCCGGAAGCGCACAGGATCGTACTGCGCTCCGGGCAGATGGCTGAGGAGGTGGTCCAGCAACATGTCAGTTCACCCGCTGAGCGGGTTGGTTGGTTGTCAGCGCGAGATTGGTGAAGGTGTTCGTCCGCAGCGTCGATTGCAGCGCCAGGTAACTGGCCGCCTGCTGCGCGATGGTCTTGAACACCGGCCCGCAGGCCTTCCCCCCGAAGTGGGACCCACCCCCACGCTTGGACGGCTCGTCCGCAAGGACCAGGATGCACAACTCCGGCTTCTCCGCCGGCAGGAACCCCACGAACGTCGCCGTGTATTTCTCGTTGCTCTGGCGTCGGGTCAGCGGATCCACCTTGTGCGCCGTCCCCGTCTTGCCAGCCACGTCAAATTCCTCGAGCGCCGTGATCTTCCCGGTGCCATCCGTGACCACGCTCCGCATCGCCCGGCGCAACTGCGCCGCCGTCTCCGGCCGGATCGCCGGCTCGGTGCCCGCGCGCATCGGCCCGTATTGCGCGACCACCCGGCCGTCCTGCGTCTCGATCGAACGGACCAGCAATGGCTTCATCAGCTGGCCGTTGTTGGCAATCGCCGCCGCCGCCATCGCCGTCTGCAACGGCGTCGCATAAAGCCCATACCCGTAGCTCATCCGGCCCTGGCGCTCGACGTTCATGCGCTCCGGCTCCGGAATCCCACCCGGGTGCTCGCCGCCCCAGTTGCTCCGGCTCGAATACATGATGCCCGACCGTTGCAGGAACCCGAAGCGCTTCATGTACCCGATGAACTGGGCCGCCGACATCCGCAGGCCGAGTTTCGCCGCCGCCACATTCGAAGACTTCGCGAACGCCTGCTCGAAGCTCACCACGCCAAGCCCATGGCCTTCCATGTCCCGCACCGGCCTTCCAGACGGCGGCTGCCAACGCCCATGCTCGCAGTCCACCATCTCGTCAATGTTGCCGAGTCCAAGGTCGATACCCGCCGCGTACGTCAGCATCTTGAACGTCGACCCGGGCTCGCTCGGCACCGTGATCGCGCGGTTCATGCGGTGGTCCACCGGCGCAAACCGGACGTAGTTCGGATCGAACGTCGGCCGGTTGGCCATCGCCAGGATCTCACCCGTCTGCGGACGCACCACGATGCACGTGATCGCCTTCGGATCGATCGCCTGCACCGCATCGTCCAGCGCCTGCTCGACGATGCTCTGCAACGGGCTGTCGATCGTCAGCCGGACGTTCAATCCGTCCCGCGCCGCCAGGTCGCGCCCGCGCATGGAGACCAGTTCGCGCCCCTTGACCCGGTGCGTCTCCAGAAGGCCCGGAACACCCTGCAATTCGGTGTCGAACCGGTTCTCGATGCCCATCGCACCGATCAGGCGCACGGGAACTCCGCGTGGAGGACGTACGACGTCGTTGGTCGTGTAACCGAGCACATGCGCAGCCGCGAGCCCCAGGGGATACACGCGCTGTTCCACCGGTACCGGCGTCAGCCCGTTGATCCGCACTTCCCGCTGCAGCCCCGCCAGGGCATCACGCTCCCGACGCAACCGCGAAACCTGCCGGCTGTGCTCCTTCAGTTCCCCACCCCGGCCCTGCACCATCGCCTGCAACCGATCCACCGGTCCCGGCGTCCGCCGCCGCGCGTCCGTGTACGCCTCGCGAAGCTCCACGTAACGGGGGAAAAGCAGGTTGGTGATGCCGTCGCGATACCGCGCCACCACCGCTGGCTCGACATTCGAGGCGACCAGCACGGACCGGTTCGTGTACCAGCGCACCGCGAGGTTCGTCACCCGCAGCGCTCCGACATTGGTCACCACCCAGTTGGTACGGATCTCGGGCGTCAGGGTCAGCATCGGCAACACTTCCAGCGCCGACTTTCCGAGCAAAGGAGCCACATACGTCGCCACCGCACCCGCGTTCGTGCCAATGACGACTGGATCCGCGTACAGGTCATAAACCAGACGCGACTGGGCCATCACATTGCCCCGTGCATCCAGGACGTCCCCCCGCGTTGCCGGCCGGATCATCCGGTGGCCCGTGTCGTCCTGTGCGTCCGGACGGATCGGAGCCAGGGACTGGACGAAGGTCAGCCGGACGCCAAGCACCGTGAACGCCGCGCCAAAGCTCCAGGCGAGGAACCAGATCCGGCGGTTGGTTTGTTGGCGGTCCATGGCGGGCAGGCTCAGGTGTCCCTGGGTCAGCGGCTGGTTCCCAACGTCGCCACGGGAGCACCCGCAGCAGACGAGGTCGCCCCGCGCGCAAAGGCCGGCGCTGTCCCCACGCCAGGCATGGCGGGGCGTGGCACCGACACATACAGGCGCTGCGACGGCGAGGCGTTGGTCAGCGAAAGCTTGAACCGCTCGACGCGCGCCAGCAGCTGCGGCCGCGAAACCAGCATCGCCAGGGTCGTCCGCTGGGCTTCGAGTGTCCGGGACAGCCGCTCGCGGCGCTGCTCCAGCTCCGCAATCTGCCGGCCCATGCTCAGCTGCTCCGAGTTCTGTCGGACATAGCCGATGCCCAGCCCGGCGATGACCGCGCACACCAGCAACGCGCGCACCAACACGCCCAGCTTCACCGATTCCTCATCCCGCCTTCGGTTCGATGCCATAGGTCAGTCCTCCAGTTTCTCCGCCACCCGCAATTGTGCACTCCGCGCCCGCGGGTTCGTCTCCATCTCCGCCTCCGAGGGAAGCACCGGCCGCCGTGTCACCAGCCAAGCCCGGGGCTTCCGCGGGATGCGCAGCTCCGGCACGTCCGGTTGTCCCGGCGGCATGTCGTAGTCCCGCGCCTCTTCCCGCATGAAATCCTTCACCATCCGGTCTTCACCCGAATGGAATGTGATCACCGCCAGCCGCCCCCCGGGCGCCAGCACCGACCACGCCGCCTTCAATCCCGCCTCCAGGACTTCCCGCTCCCGGTTCACCAGCATCCGCAACACCTGGAAGACCCGGGTCGCCGGATGCGTCCGCCGCCCACGACGCGGGCAAACCCGTTCCACGCAATCCGCCAGTTGCACCGTCGTCTCGAAAGGCCGCACCCGGCGTTCCTCCGCGATGGCCCGGGCGATGCGCCGGGAATCCGGCTCATCGCCCAACCGGTAAAAAGCCTCCGCCAACGCCTCCGGTTCCCAACTGTTCACGATCGTCGCCGCCGTCGTCGTCCCGCGCCGGTCCATCCGCATGTCCAAGGGCCCATCCGCCTGAAAACTGAATCCGCGGTCCGCGGTGTCCAACTGGTGCGACGACGTGCCGAGGTCCAACAGGACCCCGTTCACGCGCCGTGCGCCCAGCCAGTTCTTCAAACCCTCGAAATTCATGCGCCGAACCTCAAACCGCCCCTCGAACTCCCTCAACCGATGCCGCGTCGCCTCAACCGCGTCGCCATCTTGGTCGCACGCCCACAGGAAACCCTCCGGTGCCGTCGCCCTCAGGATCGCTTCGCAATGTCCACCGCCGCCGCTGGTTCCATCGACCCAGTACCCGCCCGCGCGCACCTGCATCGCTGCCAGCGCCTCCTTCAGCAGTACCGGGATGTGGGTGAAGTCGCTCACGTGTCATGGGGGGTGTCGCCAGTGGAAGACCGACCGTGTCCGTTGGTTGGTTGGAATCGCCAGGGGGTGTCCCAGGTCACGCCTCGACCTTCAGGTCCTCGACCCGACGTTCCCGCAAGCGCTTCCAGGCGCGGTCAGATTCCCGCTCGACGGCAGGCCGCGAGGTCACCGGAGACTGGGATTCGTGCAGCACACGCGATCCCGCCGGACGCCGCACCACCGAGACATCGTCGTCCATCAGCGGGTTCCGGACGGGCTTCACAGCCCCGAGGATCATCTCGAGCTGCTGGGCCGACCGCGTGATCCGCTCCGGGGTTGCACGGCGGAACCACGTCCATGGCTTCCACCAGGACCGCACCGGCTCACCTGTCATCCCTACCGCACGTCGTTTGTTCATCATTGCCTCCGTCGTCAGGGGTTGTTGTTCCCGTTCTTGTCCGCCTTCAGGACCACCTTCTCCTTCTCACGGGCGTCCTCGTAATCCGCCGGGTTCCAGATCTCGAACCGGTCGATACACCCCACCAGCAACGCCTCCTTCTCCAGCTTCGCCGGCGTCCGCAGTTCCCCCGGCAGCATGAAGCGGCCGGCACCGTCGAGATCGATCCCCATAATCCTTTCGGCGTAGTCGTGGCGCACTGCCTGCGCCTTCGACGCCGTGAAGGAATCCGAGTGGAGCCGGGTGCTGAACTGGTTGAACAAGTCGTACGGCAGCACGAGGATGTAATCCTTGTCCGTCAGCTCATGCCGCAGCACCACGGCGATCAGTTCCGTCTCCATCGACCGCATCTTCCACTTGCTCGGAAACTGAATACGCCCTTGACCATCCACGCCGTGCTTGTACTTCCATGTGAACAACGGGCGCGTCACTCCAGCCCGGGGAAAGTTCCCCGGCTCGACTGCCTGTTGTTCTTTGACATCGCTGGAAGCCATGTCGCCGCGCTCCCCAGTGATCTCGTGGATCCGCGCTACCGGTTTTCCGTCGGCGGTCAGGGGGCTGGTCATCCAATCAGCCAAGCACCCACTCGGTGCCACTTTCTGCCCCGTCCCGCTCTCCGACCCCGCCGTCCTGGGCGTCGGAAGCCCATCGCCACTCCGGTAACCGCGCTATCCACTAAGACCTGCTGGACGCCCACTTTCTATTCCTTTGGGAAACTTTGGGTCAAGTTCTTCCCCCTTTTCACCTATCGAGGTTATCCACATTCTATTCACAGGCCGGATGAGCGCTTTGTAACCACCTCAACGCAAACAGGTTGGAAATCACACAAAACAGGTTCTTCCCACCCCCCGGACTTACCCCCCTCCCCCCACTTCCTGCCACTTCCAACCCTCCCACTTATACCCACTTTTTCGCCGATTCCACCCACCGCACAGATCCACCTCTAGCCCACTCCGCTCCCCTGTGCTTCCCTTCCCCCGCTGTGCTGGTTTCCGACTTTGATTTTCACCTGCCGCCGGAGCTGATCGCGCAACATCCGGCTCCTGAGAGGGATGCGTCCCGACTTCTGGTCCTCGACCGGTCGTCCGGCTCCCGATCCTTCACCCATTTCAGCTCCCTCCTCGACCACCTCCACCCCGGCGATCTCCTCGTCTTCAACGACGCCAAGGTCATCCCCGCCCGCCTCCGGGGGCGAAAAGTGGACGGGAGTGGCGCGACCGGCGGTGCGGTCGAAATCCTCCTCCTTGAGGAATCCGCGCCCCGGACCTGGTGGACCCTCCTGCGCCCCGGAAAACGGGTCCGCCCTGGCACCCGACTCCACTTTGGCCCCCCTTCCGCCCCCCTTCCGGCCACTGTCCTGGCCAAGAATGAGGAGGGACATTGCCAACTGGGCTTCGAAGGGGACGTCCTCGACTTCGCCGCCCTCCACGGCGAACTGCCCCTGCCCCCCTACATCGAGCGTCCCGAAGGGCCAACCCCCGAAGCCGACCGTGAGCGATACCAGACGGTCTACGCCCGGAACCCCGGGTCCGTGGCCGCGCCCACGGCGGGGTTGCACTTCACCCCACGCATCCTTCATGAACTCCAGGCCCGTGGGGTCGAAACCGCCCATCTCACCCTCCATGTCGGTGCCGGAACCTTCCTGCCGGTGAAGGCCGACCGCATCGCCGACCACCGGATGCACGAGGAACGCTTCTCCCTCCCCCCCGAGACGGCCGCCGCCATCAACCGGAGCAAGGCCGCCGGACGCCGTGTCATCGCCATCGGCACCACCACCGCCCGGGTCCTGGAATCCGTGGCCCGGGGGTTCAGCGGCGGAATGTGGGGCGAGGTTCCTGATGCCGACGCTCCCGCCGCCTTCCATCCGCTGCCCACCGTCGAGGCCGGACGCACCCGGATCTTCCTGCACCCGCCCTGCCGGTTCCGGGTGCTGGACGGGTTGCTTACCAACTTCCACCTCCCCCAGAGCACCCTGCTCATGCTTGTCAGTGCCTTCGCCGCCCCCGGCGAACCCGACCTGGGCCGTCGGCGCATCCTCGAGACCTACCAGGCTGCCGTCGAAGCACGCTTCCGCTTCTTCAGCTACGGCGACGCCATGCTCCTCCTATGAGCCCGCGTCCGTTCGTGCGCCTCAACATGGCGATGACCGCCGACGGGAAGATCGCCACTTCCACCCGGTCGGTACACACCTTCGGCAGCCCCCGGGACGCACGCCACCTGTACGAACTCCGGGCCAGCTCCGACGCCATCCTTTGCGGGGCCCGCACCGTGGAGGAAACCAACGCCACCCTCGGCAACGGGGGCGAATCCTTCCGACGCCTCCGCCTCCGCAATGGCCGGGCCGAACATCCGGTGCGCGTCATCGTCAGCGGATCCGGCTCGTTCTCGACGGAAGCCCGGATCTGGAGTCACCGATTCTCCCCGATCCACGTGTGGACGGGCCCCACCGTGACCGCCGCGCGCCGCCAAGCCCTCCAGGCCTGCGCCGACGTGGTCTGGACTTCGCCAACCGACCCGATCGACCTCGCCGCCGGGCTCGCCCAACTGGCGCAGGACCACGGCATCCGCGACGTCATCGTGGAAGGCGGCGGCCAGTTGAACGACGCCCTCCTCCGCGCGCACCTGATCGACGAACTCCACCTCACCCTCTGCCCCCGCATCTTCGGCGGCCGCACCGCCCCGACCATCAGCGATGGCACCGGCATCGAACACATCACCGAAGCCCCCGGGTTCACCCTGAAATCCCTGCGCCGCCACGGCGACGAATTGTTCCTTGTGTATTCCCGGGGCACCCCCCTTCCCACTTGAAACTCCCCCTCCCCGGGCATCGTCACGCGGTTCCCCGCGTGGCACGCTCCGCCGCATGTCCTCCCCGATGTGGCGATGGTGGTTTGCTGCCCTGCTGATCCTCTCCGCAGGCCTGCGCGGGTCCGCGGCCGGACCGGTCTTCCGTGCCGGTGCCCACGTCACCGACATCTCGCCCCTCCAGTTTCCCGTCCGCGTGAACGCCATGTTCACCGAACGGTCCGCCGACCGCGTCATCGATCCCCTCTCCGCCAAGGCCCTCGTCCTCGACGACGGCAGCCAGCAGATCGCCTTCTGCGTCGTCGATTCCTGCATGGTGCCGCGCGACCTGATCGACCAGGCCAAGGACATCGCGTCCAAGGCCACGGGCATTCCCGCCGACCGGATGATGGTGTCCTCCACCCACACCCATTCCGCGCCATCGGCCATGGGCTGCCTCGGGAGTCGTGTGGATCCCGCCTACGCCGCCTCGCTGCCGCCGCGCCTCGCCGAGGCCATCATCGAGGCGCACCGCAAACTGACCCCGGCACGCATCGGCTGGACCGCCACCAACGACTGGCAACACACCTTCAACCGCCGCTGGATCCGGCGTCCCGATCGCCTCATCACCGATCCCTTTGGCCAACCCACGGTCCGCGCCCACATGCACCCGGGGCATGTCAGCCCCGATGCCATCGGACCCTCCGGCCCCGTCGATCCTGGATTCACACTCCTGGCCGTGACCACGCCCACGGGCAAACCCTTGGCCGTCCTCGCCAACTACTCCCAGCACTACTACGGATCCCCGCTGCTCTCCTCGGACTACTACGGCCGCTTCGCCAAGCACCTCGCCGAATCGCTGCGGGCCGATCCGTCCTTCGTCGCCATCGTGTCCCAGGGCACCAGCGGCGACCAGATGTGGATGGACTACGGCGCTCCTGCGCGGGAAATCGGATACGACGCCTACGCGCGCGAACTCGCCACCGAAGCCGACGAACTCTTCCGTCGGATCCAGTTTGTCGAACACGCGCCGATCCGCATGGCCGAGGCGCGCCTTCCGCTGCGCTATCGAACACCGGATCCCGCGCGACTGGCCTGGGCCCGGAATGTGACACAGGCCCTTGGCGATCGGTTGCCGTCGAACCTTCCCGAGATCTACGCGTGGGAAGCCATCCACCTCCACGAACGCCAGCAGACCGAACTCAAGCTCCAGGCCATCCGCATCGGTGAATTCGGCATCGCCACCCTGCCCAACGAGGTGTTCGCCATCACCGGTCTGAAGCTCAAGCTCCAGAGCCCGCTGCCCCTCACCATGAACGTCTCCCTCGCCAACGGGGCCGAGGGATACATCCCGCCCCCGGAACAGCACGTCCTCGGCGGATACACCACATGGCCGGCCCGCACCGCCGGACTCGAGGTCGAAGCCGAGCCCCGCATTGTCGCCACCCTGCTGAACCTCCTCGAACAGGTTTCCGGCCGCCCACGCCGGCCCATTCTCGAACCCACCGGCACCTACTCCAAAGCCATCCTCGACTCGCGCCCCACGGCCTATTGGCGCCTCAACGAGATCGTGATCCCCACCGCGCACGACGCGTCAGGCAACGGTCACCACGCCACCTTCGAGAAGGGCATCGCCCTCTACCTCCCCGGCCCCGGGAGCGGCACCGGCATCTCACCCAACCCGGCCTTGACCCCGTCGCTGTTCTCCGGCGACCAGATCAACCGCGCCATCCACTTCGCCGGCGGACGCCTGCGCGCCCCCATTCAACCCGGCGTGCAGTACACGATCGGGTTCTGGCTCTGGAACGGCCTCCCCGACGACGCCCGCGCCGTCACCGCCTACCTCGTGTCCCACGGCGTCGAAGGCGATCCAACCGCCACCGGCGAACACCTGGGAATCGGTGGCACGCACCAAACCGACCTCGCCGGCCGCCTCTTTCTCTTCAACGGCAACGCCCATGACGAGATCCTCGCCGGCCGGACCCGACTCCTCCCCAAGTCCTGGAACCACGTCGTCCTCCTCCGCGACGGCCACCGCTTCCGGGTGCACCTCAACGGCCAAGCCGAACCCGAAATCGACGGCACCTTCCGCCAGGTCTCCACCGCCTCCGGCCGCACCCTCCTCTTTGGCGGTCGCACCGACGGTCTCTTCGGCCTCGAAGGTCGCCTCGATGAAATCGCCGTCCACGACCGCATCCTCCCACCCGCCGAGATCGCCGCGCACTTCCAGGCGTCGGGCCTGACACCGCCCCAGTCCGCCGCCGCTCCGCCCCCTCCGCCTCCCGCCCCAGCCTCCCAACCCCTCTCCCCCCGCGAATCCCTCGCCCGCATCCACGTGCCCGCCGGATTCGCCGTCGACCTCGTCGCCGCGGAACCCCTCGTGCTCGACCCCGTCGCGATCGACTGGGACGTCGACGGCAACCTCTGGGTCGTGGAGATGGCCGATTATCCCATGGGCCTCGACGGCCGCGGCAAACCCGGTGGCCGGGTCCGGATCCTCCGCGACACCGACAACGACGGTCGCCCCGACCAATCGGCGATCTTCGCCGAAGGCCTGAGCTTTCCCACCGGCCTGATCACCTGGCGCGATGGCGTCATCGTGACCGCAGCACCCGAGATCCTCTGGCTGCGCGACACCGACGGCGACGGCAAGGCGGACCAACGGACCGTCCTTGTCAGCGGCCTCCTCGAAGGCAACCAGCAACTCCGCGCCAACGGCCTCCGCTGGGGACTCGACGGGTGGATCTACTGCGCCGCTGGCGGACATCACATCGGCCATGGTGCCGGCAATCGACTCCGCACCCGCAAGGGCGAGTTCGCCGTTGGCAGCCGCGACTTCCGATTCCAACCCGACACCGGCGAACTGGAACCCGAAAGCGGACCTTCCCAGTTCGGACGCAACCGCGACGACTGGGGAAACTGGTTCGGAACCCAGAACATCCGCCCGCTCTGGCACTATGTCCTTTCCGACCGCTACCTCCGCCGCAACCCGCATGTTCCATCGCCCGATCCCACGCACCTCGTGGTGACGCCGCTGAGTCCCGTCGTGTATCCCGCCAGCCGGGCCGAGAAGCGCTACCACAGCTTCAACGAAGCCGGCCACTTCACCTCCGCCTGCGCCGGCACGCCATACCTGGACGACCTCCTCTTCGGCCCCTCCCGCGACACGATGCAGGCCTTCACCTGCGAACCGTTCCACAACCTCGTCCAGCGGAACGTCGTCACCGAATCCGGCGTCAGCTTCACCGCCACCCACGACCGCCTCGGCAGCCCCTACGATTTCTTCGCCTCCGAAGACCGCTGGTGCCGACCCGTCATGACGCGCACCGGACCGGATGGCGCCCTCTGGGTCGTCGACATGTACCGCTACATGATCGAACACCCCGACTGGCTGCCCGAAAAGGGCAAAGCCGACCTACTGCCCCACTACCGTCTCGGCGAGGACCGCGGCCGGCTCTACCGGATCCATCCCGTCGGCAAGCCGCCCCGCCCCACGACTCCGCTGGCGTCGCTCCCTGCCGCGGCACTCGTGGACAGCCTCCGATCCCCGAACGGCTGGACGCGCGACAAGGCCCACCAACTCCTCCTCTGGAAGCCCAACCCCGCCACGTTCCAACCCTTGGAGAAACTCGCTGCCGGCGGCGCAGACGTCCCCGCGGTTGCCCGACTTCACGCCCTCTGGATCCTCGAAAGGCTCGGCCGCGCGAACCCGTCAGCAATCGCCTCCGCCCTCACCGCACCCGAGCCCGGCCTCCGCATCAACGCCCTGATCCTCGCCGAACAGCACCCAACCCTCGTCACCTTCGCCGCCCCGCTCGTTGACGATCCCTCCCCGCGTGTCCGTCTCCAACTCGCGTGCACCCTGGGACAATGGGACTCGGCCGAAGCGGGCCAACTCCTCGCCCGACTCGCCCTGCGCGACCACGCCGAACCCTTCCTTCGTGCTGCCGTCCTGAGCTCCGCCATTCCGCATGCCGACGCACTGGCCACCGCCGTTGCCCACGGTTCCACCGCCCAACGTGACGCGTATGCCGAAGGTCTCACGCGCATGGCACTCGGCCTCGGCCAGCGCGACATGCTCGCGCGCCTCCTCCAGCCCGTGCTCGGCTCAACGAACGAAGGCTTCACCGCAATCCAGGTCCGCGAAGCCACCCGTTTCCTCAACCTGCTCGCCCTGCGTCAGGTCACACCCGAAAGCCTTCAACAGCCTTCCGACCTCCTCGCACGATCCCTCGAAGGCCTGACCCGCATGGCCGCCTGGGCGCGTCGCACCACGAATCCGCAAACGCCCGGAATCGACACGGACACCCGGATCGCCGCCGGCACCTTCCTTGCACGCCACCAGACCTCCCAGGCCGACGCCATCCCACTCCTCGCCACCTGGCTCGCGCCGACCCAACCCGGCGAACTCCAGCGCGCCGCCATCGACGCCCTCGCCGCCACCGGATCCGACGACATCGCCAACCCCATCCTCCGGAACTGGGCGTCCCTCACACCGGCCGCACGCAACGCCGCCCTCGACGTCCTCGCCGGACGCGAAGCGTGGGCCGTGGCGCTCGTGGAACGTTCCCTTGAACTCCAGTTCGCCCCCCCGGACGCCGCCCGACGCGACCGGCTCACGCGCCACAAGTCCGCCCGCGTCCGTGAACTGGCCGCGAAGTGGTTCAGCGTCCCTGCCGCGCGGGCCGAGGTCCTCGCCCGATTCCAACCCGCCGTCGCCCTCTCCAATTCCGGCGTCCACCGCGAAGGCCTCGCCACGTTCGTCCGCCTCTGCAGCCCCTGTCACAAGCTGGGCGACACCGGCAACCGCGTCGGCCCGGACCCCGCCTCCTTCGCGACCCAGTCCCCGGAGAAACTGCTCGCCAACATCCTCGTCCCCAATGCCGACATCCAACCCGGCTACAGCGCCTATGTCGCCCGCCTCCGCGACGGCTCCGAACTCTCCGGCATCATCACCTCCGACACCGGCAACAGCCTGATCCTCACCCTGACCGATGGCTCCTCGCGCACCCTCCTCCGATCCGAGATCACCTCCCTCGAAGACACCGGACGTTCCCTCATGCCCGAAGGACTCGAGTCCGGCCTGACCCTCCAGGACATGGCCCACCTCCTCGCCTTCCTCCAGCAACCCTCCCCGGCGAAATAG
>JAIXZE010000035.1 GCA_027489875.1 Verrucomicrobiales bacterium | reverse complement strand
GAGCCGAGCGATTCCGGATCGCTGCCGACAACGCCGGTGCCGGCGGAACTCATTGAACGGGCCGTCACCCTCGTCAGGTTGCATCCCGAGTGCTTCTGGTTCCGCCATCCGGAGGCGCGCATCGGAACCGCAGCAGACATCCGGCTCGTGATCGAGCGACTACGGGAGTACGGCGACCGGCGGGCGTGGCGCGCCGCCCAGGAACTTCACCAATGCCTCTTACCCCACTGCAACGGGACGCCCTAGCCATCCTCGCCCGGAACCGGAGCGAGGAGAGCCATTTCGCGGGGGGCATTGTCCTGAACGCTTCCGAGGATTCCGCCCGCTACTCGCACGATTTTGATATCTTCCACGAACTGGCGGAGGAGGTGACACGAGCCAGTGAAAGTGATGTCGCTCACCTGAGGGCGGCTGGCTTCGAGGTGACGACTCTTGGGCACCACGGCGAGTGGGAAAGGGATTTCACCTTCCGCAAGGCCCGAGTCTCCCGCGACAAGGACAGCGTCGAGATCGACTGGGCCGCCGACTCCGCCTTCCGTTTCTTTCCCATCGAACGTGACCCCCAGCTTGGCTGGCGTTTGCATCTGTTCGACATTGCCACCAACAAGGCGCTCGCTCTGTCTGCCCGAACGGAGACGCGTGACTACGTGGACATCGTGCAACTGCACACCACCTACCCACTGGCCGCAATCTGCTGGGCTGCGTGTGGAAAGGATCCCGGGTTCAGCCCGCTTTCCCTGCTCAAGATGATGCGGCGCTTCGCGCGGATCGATCCCGCGAAGCTCGAGGAAATTCAGGCTCGCTCACTCGACCCACTCAAGCTGAAGACCACATGGATCGAAATCAGCGACGAGGCCGAGGCAAAGATGATCCGGGTGGCGGATGAACAGCCGAACCTGCCGACCGGGGTGGCGTTCGTGGACATGAACGGCAAACCGGGGTGGATCGGAGACGATCCCAGCCTGCGGCTCCACGCACCTTCCGTTCGCGGTTGCTGGCCCACGATGCACGGAATCGAACCTCCGAGAGGATGACTGCCCACCCGGGTATTCCTTTACCCATGCTCTCAGTCCTCATCGTGGCCCCACCTACCTGCCTGCCTGGTTCGGGTGCCTCTGGACACGGCCCCTTTGGCAATGGTCTTCGGAGCGACGATGTCCTCATCGCCCCTCGATGAGGAAAGCCGGCGTCCCGACAAGATCGCGGGATCGCCGGCGCGAATGGCCGGTTACTTCTTCTTGCCGGGGACTGCCTTCTTGTCAGCGATGGCCTGACTCTTCTTCGCAGCCGAAGAGGAGGCTGCGGCACTCTTCTGCGAGGATTTCTTCTGGTTGTCCTTCGGTGATCGATCGCCCATGGATTTGAGTAGGTTCGGTGTTGATTGCTGTGCCCGCGGAATGTCGGTTTCCCCGAGGGCACGGCACTGTTGCCTCCGCCCGAAGCCGATGTAAACGCTCGGTGTGGATATTCGGCTCCGCAGACAGGATCTACAGGATCTACAGGATGTCCTCCAGCCACCGCTTCCCTTGCCCACCTTCTCCCACTTCATCCCGTCATCCTGTCCTCCTGTCTTCTTCCTCCCCGCAGACAGGATTCACTGGATCTACAGGATGTACTCCCAGCCACCGCTTCCCTTCCCCGTCTTCTCCCACCCCATCCTGTCATCCTGCCATCCTGTCCTCCCCGCTTATCCATCCTGTCCATCACTCCACCACCACGCGGAAGTACCCTTCCTCCTGCGCCGCGCCTCCTGTCATTTCCACACACGACCGACCACTGGCGTCCGCTGTCACCACAGTCCGCACGGTCCATTCCCCAACGGCCCATTGCATCCGATGCTCGACGCGGCAGCGTGCTCCGGGTCGCGTACTCCAGCACAGCGCGGGGGGATTAACCGTCACCTCCAGCACGGGTCGGAGGGGATAGGGCACCTCCACCACGCCACACACCGGATTGAAGGTCGTAAACACGACGTTCGGACTCGCGAGATCATTCCAGAGGCCACCGGGATGTCCGTACTCATTGCCCGTATTGAGCATGTGAACGAAGTGTTCTCCGCCCGTGACCGAACTGTTGTCGGGTTGGCCGGGCAACCAGTTTGAAAAACTCCGGGGCGCACCGTCGGCCCAGAGGAACTGGCCTTCCCGCTCGGAATCGTGGAGCCCGATCCACAGGCTCCGGTGGATCCCATCCCACGCACCGAAGGTGTCGAAGACCCACTTCTGCTCGGCAGCATCATCAATGGTCACCAGATGCCCACCGAGAGCCACGGCGACAGCCTCCGACGCGTGCCAATCGCCCGGGGCCAACAGGAAGTACTGGTGATCATTGGCCGGGTTCTCAATCGGACCGGCAACGACGTCGACCTGCGCCTGCGCCGACCCAGCACAGGCCAACCCAAGAAGGATCATCCCGAATCCGACCACCCTGCGCCCAAGCCGATGCCCAATCATGGACGAAGCCAATCACGAGCCCCGTGCGCCTGCAACATTGCCAACCCCCTCCGTCCTGCGCTTCTCACCGCAACGGTTGGACGAGCGCTTCCAGCTCGGGCTGCAGTCCGGAAGCCGGAACCGACCGGATCATCCGGCGGGCGGCCTCGCGTTGGCCGTTGGCCGCAAGGACCACCGCACTCGCAATCTGCCGACGGTGGTCGCCGGAATCCGGATCCAGGGCACCTGCGTGGAGGGCCTCCAAAGCCAACGCAGGATTTCCGCCGCGCAGGCGTGCCAGGGCGAGTGCGGCCTGCACCGAGGCATCCTCCGGCCACTGCCGGTGCAACCGTTCGAACTGGTCAGTTGCCCACGGAAGAATTCCGTTCGTCAACAACTCCACCCATCCCAACTCGATCACTACCCACTCCTCCGCGGGGAGCAATCCCAGCAACTGCCGGAGCTGCTCGCGTGGCGTGGTCAGATCGGGGTGGCGCCCGACGATCTGCACCAGCATGCGCCCCGCCGCGGCGGCCTCGCCGGGCAGGTACATCCACAGCCCGACCGCCTCGAGGGCCAATGGCCTGAGGTCAGCGCGGACAGCTTCACGCGCGACGAACGGCAGCACCAGATCCCGTCGTCCACCAGCGGCCAAAGCCCCTCGAAAGAAGGCTTCCGCGCCAACCGCATCCCCAAGCCTTGCACGCATGGCCCCGCGTGCAGCGAGCCCCATGGCCGAGTCCAGTACGGTATCTCCGGACTGCACCATCGCCTCCAACACGCCCTCCTGACGCGTGGCGAGGAGGTAATCCACATGTGCCCCCATGAGGGCCAGATTGGTGCGGCACCGCGCCAATGGCAGCAAGCTTCCCGCCTGATCCAGTGCCCGGTGCTGTTCCAGCCAGCGGACCACCCCCAGCACCTCGGGGACTCCGGCATCCGGGGGCAACCAACCGGTCACCTTCTCCGCCCACTCCAAACGGGAATCGGGTACGGCACGGACACGAAGCTGTGCGGCCACCAACCGGGTCTCCAGATCGGCCCCGGGACGCTCTTCGAGGATACGGGCCAACCGCTCCGCTTCCTTCGGAACGAGGGTAGGTTGCTCGGCGAGGACGCGTGCCGCCCGTTCCCGTTGGTTGCTTCTTCCGAGACCCACCGCCCACAACAGGCGCACCCCTTCCTTTCGGTCCACGGCCCGCGGCGACTCGGCCAGGAATCGACCCAACTGGAACTCCCCCTCGGCGTCGCCTGGGAACCGCGAAACAACGTTCCGTGCGAGCGCGATGGAGTCTGGCAACGCCGAGAACTGCCGCGAATGTTCCAACGCCAGATGCCACACCCGTGGGTCCCTGGCAGCCTCGCGCGTTAGTGCGGCGATCAGCTTGCCGGCACTGTCCCTTTCGCCGCCGTGCAGGAACACCTCCGCTGCCAGGAGGCGATCCTCCAGGGTGACCGACGGCATCTCCAGAAGGGTCCTGAAGAAGCCGGTGGCCTCCGGGTTTCCCGTCTGGAAGCTGGTACGCGCCACAGCCCTCAGGACTTCGGGATCCTGAGGAGCCAGCCGATAGGCGACCCGCAGGTGGTGCATGCCCTCATCCAAGGCGCCGTTGCGAAGCATGGCTTCACCCCGGAGGACGGAAGCGCGGGCCTTGCTGACCTTGGCTGCCGCATAGAGCGGACGCCCACCCAGGATTCCAGCGACGAGCAGCACCGGCAGGAGCACCGCGGCACCGATCGCCAACCGCCGTCCCCAACGCGGGCGACGCTCCGACCGGGTCCGTCGTGATTGCTGAGTTTCGCTGGAGGAATCCATGCACGGCATCCGCCCGCACCGGCGGGGGAAGTGGGATTACTTGGCGGGAGCCGCCGGCTTCTTCGCGTCCTTCGCCGGGGGACACTTGCACAGCCACTCGGCCTGCTGGCATCCGGAACAGGTGGACGCATCGAACTCGATCCGGGCTGTCACGGCCTTCGCGGAAGGCCCGGCCTTGAACTGGAACGCGAGCAGGTAGCTGTCGCCCTTGAGTGCCGGGAACACGAACTGGTCGCCGACCTTCTCGACCTTCGGCTTCTCGGGCTTGTTCCGGCTTCCGCCGGTGACGGTCAGGGTCTGCTCGGTGAGCGCCACTGGCTTGAGCGCCTTGTCGAGCACGCTCACGTGGAACTTCCCGTCCTTCAGCACGACCTCGCCGTGCAAGGTCTCGTCCTTGCTGAACTCCAGCAATCGTCCGCCGTTGGGGCCCAGTTCAACGCCGCCATGGCCGAGCGTCCGCAGCACGCCGAGGCACAGCACGGCGACCAATGTGAGGAATGACTTCTTCATGTGTTTGTCTTGGATTGATGTTTCAAGGCGGCCTTGCGGCCAAAAGCATAAAACATCGCCGGCGTCACGCCGAGCCCGAGCAATGTCGAGCTCACGAGTCCACCAACGATCACCACCGCGACCGGATGCAGGATCTCCTTGCCCGGCTCATCCGCGGCCAGCACGAGCGGCACCAGTCCGATGCCCGCGCTGAGCGCCGTCATCAGCACCGGCACCAACCGCTCCCGCGTCCCGCGCACGATCATCGAACGCGTGAAACCCTCTCCTTCGTCGTGCATGAGGTGCAGGTAATGCGAGATCAGCATGATGCTGTTCCGTGCGGAAACACCAGCGACCGCGATGAATCCCACCAGCGTCGCGATGCTGATGTTGTCGAGCATCCACCACGTCAGCACCAATCCGCCGACCAACGCCAGCGGGATGTCGATCAGCACCTGGAACACGAAGTATCCGGCCCGGAAATGCGCGTGCAGCAGGAAGGCGATCAACACCAGCACGCCGAGGCTCAGCCACGCGATCCGCTGCGTCGCGGTCCGCTGCGCCTCGAACTCGCCTTCGAAGGTGATCCAATACCCTTCCGGCAACGTCACCCGTTCGGTCACCGCCTGCCGCAACCGCTCCACCAATACCGCCACGTCCCGCGCCGCCGGCTTGATCGCCACCACGAAGCGCCGCTGGCTGCCCTCCCGGAAGATCACGTTCGGACCCCGCGCCGACCGCACGGTCGCCACCGTCGACAAAGGCACCCTGCGCGTCTGCCCGTCGCCCATGTGCACCTCCACGGGCAACTCCGCGATGCGCTCCGGCGAATCCCGCCACGCCTCCGGCAACCGCAGCACCAGGTCGATCGTTCGGGATCCGTCCCGCAACGTCCCGACGGTGCGTCCGCCGACGAGCATCGACAGCTGATCGTTCAATGCACCCGGCGTGATCCCGTAGGCCGCCGCACGTTCCCGGTCGGCCTCGATGCGCAACTGCGGCAGCGTCGATTGCTGGTCCAGCTTGCAATCCTCCAACCCCGGGATGGACCGCGCCACCGATTGGATGCGCGTTCCGATTTCACGCAACCGGTCCAGGTCCGGCCCGAAGACCTTCACCGCCACCGGCGCCGACACGCCACTCAGCATGTGCCCGATGCGATCCGCCAGAGGTCCCATGACGACGCTGAACGTCCCGGGAATCGCCCTCATGCGCGTGCGCACCTCCGCCAGGATTTCCGCGCGCGGTCGACCGGCCTTCCGCCCCTCGGCTTCCCGAAAATCCACGTCAAACTCGACCGTCGACACCGGCACCACGTGGTCGCCGCGCTCGGCGCGCCCCAGTCGTCGCCCCACCATTCCCACCTCCGGGATCGACATCAACTCCGCCTCCGCCACGTCGGCGATCCGGTTCATCTCGTCGAGCGATGTTCCGGGTGCGGCCGTCATGGACACCAGCGCCGTCTCCTCGCGGAAGGCCGGCAGGAAATCCTTCCCCATGCTGGGGTACAGCAGGAAGGCCCCGATCACGACCAACCCGACCACACCGAGCAGCACGAATGGCGCGCCCAAACCCACCCGCAACAGCGTGTGCTCCAGCGTCCATTGCAATCCACGGACGAGCCACCCGTCGCGATGGACCGCACCCGCCGATGGTGCGAGCAGCAGCGAGCACAGCACCGGGATCACCGTCAGCGAAACCACGAACGACGCCACCATGCTCACGATCGTCGCCACCGCGATGGGTGCGAAAAGCCGTCCCTCCACCCCGCTCAACCCAAGCAGCGGCAGGAAGACCAGGATGATCAGCAGCGTCGCGTACAGGATGGATCCACGGACCTCACCCGACGCCCGTGCGATCACTTCCAGCCGCGGCAACGGAACCGGTCGTGACGCGTTTTCGCGCAACCGGCGATACACGTTCTCGACGTCCACGATGGCGTCGTCGACCACCATGCCGATCGCCACCGCCAGTCCCCCGAGCGTCATGGAGTTCACCGAGACGCCCAGCCACCGGAACGTCAGCACCGTCACCGCGAACGACAGCGGCATCGCCATCAGGGTGATGAAGGTCGTCCGGACGTTCAGCAGGAACAACAGCAACACCACCGCCACCATGATTGCCCCGTCGCGGATCGCCTCGCGCAGATTCCCGATGGCATGCCCGATGAAGTCAGCCTGCCGGAACAGCACGACCGCCTCCATGCCCGCGGGCAACGAAGGACGCAACGCCGCCAGGGCCTCCTCGATCCGGGCCGTCAAAGCCAGCGTGTCGAACCCCGGAGCCTTCGTGACGCTCATCACGGTTCCGCGGACCCCGTTGATGCTCCCGTCACCGCGCATCGGTTCGATGCCCCACGCCACGGTCGCCACGTCGGAGATCCGCACCGGCACGCCCTTCGACGCCGTCACGACCGTCCGTCCCAGGACTTCCAAATCCACCGTCATGGCCAGGTTCCGGACCATCGTCTCCGTGGGACCCAGCTGGAGGAATCCACCCGTCGTCGT